>NZ_PHNG01000688.1:0-353963 GCF_002803435.1 Bacillus sp. mrc49
TCATCATTAAAACCAGGTGTTGAATTGGCCGCCGACCGCAACAAAGGATCAACAAGCAAATTCGTTAAAAAGCATGATGCCTCCGTATCGGTCCAAGAACTGAAAAAGGGAATCTTATCAGGGGACCGGGCAAGGCTAGCTAAAGGAATTACATTGATTGAGAGCAACGCTGCCCATCATTTTGATTTTGCACAGGAATTGCTGCATTCCGTCCTCCCCCATACTGGCCGGTCGATTAGAATCGGGATTTCAGGAGTGCCAGGTGCCGGGAAAAGCACGTTCATCGAAACGTTTGGAAGCTATTTATGTGACAGGGGCCATAAGGTTGCGGTCCTTGCGGTCGATCCGAGCTCATCCATTAACGGGGGGAGTATCCTTGGTGATAAGACGAGGATGGAGGAGCTGGCAAGGAATCCCCGCGCCTTCATCAGGCCCTCGCCTTCAGAGGGTACTTTGGGCGGCGTTCATCGCAAAACAAGGGAAACGATGCTGCTTTGTGAAGCGGCAGGATTTGATGTCATTCTTATTGAAACGGTCGGTGTCGGTCAAAGTGAAGCGATCGTCCGAAGCATGGTGGATTTCTTCATGCTCCTTGTCCTGACAGGCGCAGGCGATGAGTTACAGGGAATGAAGAAAGGGATACTGGAGCTTGTGGATGGAATTGTGGTCAATAAAGCGGATGGTGATAATGTCCCGCTTGCGACTAGAACGAAGTCTGAATATAACAGAATACTGCACTTTCTCCAGCCGGCAACGAAAGGGTGGGCAGGGAAAGCCTATACATGTTCTGCCATAACGGGAAAAGGAATACCCGAGCTATGGGATGTATTGACGGATTTTTCCGATACGACAAAGAAATCTGGTGTTTTCCAAGAACGGAGAAGGATGCAAGCTAAGGAATGGCTTTATTCGTCAATGGATCAACAGCTTAAAATGATGTTCTATAAAAATGAAACCATCAAGGAGCTGCTCCCTATCCTCGAAAATGAGGTGATGTCTGGTAATAAAACGGTCACCGCTGCCGTTAAGCAGGCATTCCAAGCCTTTATGGACACACTTAAGTGAAAAAAGGAGGGGGCACGCATGGTTTATGCATACCTCCTCCTTTTGTGTGAAGTGAAGCTTTCTCGCTGTTACCCATATGTTTCCCACTTCCATTTCTTTTTAAACTTGTTTGTCTGAACCTTTAGGCAAAATAGCAGGTAAATTTATTGAATCAGGATGTGGCAATTGTTATGATAGGATGGAAGAGAAAACTTGGAAGGGGCATAAACCATGAATATGGATTTTAATTTTTTGATGAACGATGTGGTCAAACAGGCTCGCGATGAGATTAAGACTGCTGGATATACAGAATTGACGACTCCCGAGGAAGTGGAAGAAGTATTCGCACAAAAAGGAACGACGCTTGTCATGGTCAATTCCGTTTGTGGCTGTGCTGGGGGAATAGCGAGACCGGCAGCAGCACATGCAATCCATAATGACAAACGCCCGGACCAGCTTGTAACTGTTTTTGCAGGGCAAGATAAAGCGGCAACGGAGAAGGCGCGCGATTACTTCGAAGGTTATCCGCCATCCTCCCCATCATTCGCATTGCTTAAGGATGGAAAGATCATCACGATGATAGAGCGCCATGAAATAGAAGGGCATCACCCGATGTCAGTGGTTGAAAAATTACAAGACTACTTCGATCAATATTGCGAAGAAGTGTAAGTCCTATACTTATGAAGCGAAAGGGGTTCGGGATTCCGGACCTCTTTTGCTGTTTTTTGAAAGAACCCATCTTTTATGCGAGGAAGTGCATAGGGGTATTCTTGTATTATTTCCCTGGCAGGCATGGGTTTATTTAAGAAAGCCACGGTACAAATTTTACATAGCTGCAAAAACTTTGACTGTGTCGCGTATGTTGTTGCTATTCACCAAGTAATGTAATGCGGTGTGGTTGATTTTCCTCGGGTGCTTAGTCCATGTGGGGTCTCACCTGCCCCGCTCCAATCATTTCTTTGTAAAATTCCGAAAAGAGCTTAAACTTAAGTAAAGGTCTGGGCCCAGCCGCTATCGGCGGGGTTTTCCATTCATGAATCTGCATAAAAAAGAAACATTTAGGAAAAAAGATAAACAAGGGTGCCAGATAGGCAATGATAGTGGAAATATAATGGAAGTTGCAACATGAATTATATCAATATTCTGAAAAATGAATCTATTATTTACGTTATTGAATAATTTTTAGAGTGTGTTAAAATACAAAATAGTGTATGAATATTAGTTGTTTAAATTAATTGATATTTCAACTAAAACCAAATTTTATAACAAAAAAATTGAAAATATCATCTTGGAGGAATAATTATGAAGTTGAAAAAACAGTTAGCTTTGTTGCTTGCTACCGTATTATTGGTTGGCATATTAGCGGCATGCGGGAAATCAGAGAAAGAAGATAAGAGCACAGCTGGCAATGGGGACAAAAAGGTACTGGTAATGGGTACATCTGCGGACTATCCGCCATTTGAATATGTTGAAACTTCTAAAAGTGATGAAATAAAAGGGTTTGACATTGATATCGCTAAAGCGATCGGAAAAAAATTAGGATACGAAGTCCAAGTGAAGGATATTGATTTTAACAGTCTAGTTCCTGCGCTTGAAAACAAATCCATCGATTTTGTCATTTCTGGAATGACTCCTACAGAAAAACGTGAACAATCCGTCGATTTCAGTGATATTTACTATACGGCTAAAAACATGATCATTACGACACAGGATAGTAAAATCAAAACGGCTGAAGATTTAAAAGGAAAAACGGTAGGCGTACAGCTTGCATCTATTCAGGAGACATTGGCGACAGACTTGAATAAGGACAAGAGTCTTGGAATGAAGATCGAAAAACGGAATCGGATTCCAGAGGTTGTTCAGGAAATGTCGACAGGTCGTTTTGACGCCGTCATCATGGAAGATACTGTGGCAAAAGGCTATCTAAAAGACAATAAAGATTTGGTTGGCTACTTAATCAAGTCTGGTGAACAAGATGCCGGTTCGGCCATCGCCTTCCAAAAAGGAAGCAAGCTGACCGACCAGTTCAATGCTGAATTGAAGAAAATGGAAGATAATGGTGAGATGGAAAAATTAATCCTGAAATGGTTCGGTGGCAGCGAAACTGAATAATACAGAGAGAAAGGAAAAGCGTTCAGAAGTATAGAGTAGGCCTTCTGAGCGTTTTTCCGCGCTTTGTTGCCGTTTAAATGAAGCAAGGAAGGTCAACGGAGACCGTCTTTTAGAGAGGATGAATGGAGTGAATCTGGAATTTGATAGGATTATGCCCTCCCTTCCATATATTATGGAGGGAATACCGACCACATTAAAGGTAGTGGCGGTTGCGGCAGTAATCGGATTTGTTTTGGGAATACTATTATCTATACTTAAAATCAGTAGAATTAAGCCATTGAATTGGATTGCGGACTTTTATACATCCATTTTCCGCGGTACTCCTTTAGTGCTGCAATTGATGTTAATCTATTTTGGTTCACCGCAAATACTTGGAATTCAAATCGAAGCATTCCAAGCTGCATTTTTAGCATTCGGCCTAAATTCTGCCGCATACATCTCTGAAATCATCAGGGGAGGCATTTTAGCTGTCGATAAGGGGCAGCGAGAGGCTGCATTGGCACTTGGGGTTCCTTACTCTGGGATGATGCTCAACATTATCCTGCCGCAAGCCATCAAGAATATCCTGCCATCCCTTGTGAACGAACTGATTTCCTTAACGAAGGAATCGGCTGTTGTCACGATCATTGGGTTAGGGGATATCATGCGCCGTTCCTATATTGTCGGCGGTGAGACCTATAAATTCTTCGAACCGATTTTATTTGCCGGTCTCATTTATTATGTGATGGTCATGATTCTTACCATCTTAGGCAAAGTGATTGAAAGGAGAATGAGACGCAGTGATTAAAATAGATGGACTCAAAAAAAATTATGGTAAGCTTGAGGTGTTGAAAGGAATCAGCACCGAGATTGCACAGGGTGAAGTGTTGGCCATTATTGGACCTTCAGGATCAGGGAAATCAACGTTCTTGCGCTGCATCAATATGCTGGAAACCCCCACGGATGGTCAAATTTCGTTCAAAGATCAAGTGATCACCGATAAAAAGACCAATATCATGAAGTTGCGCGAGAATGTCGGTATGGTATTCCAACACTTCCATTTATTCCCTCATAAGACCGTGCTTGAAAATCTGACATATGCACCGATGAAAGTGAAAAAGCTATCAAAGGCCGAGGCAGTAAGGCAAGCACGTGAGCTCTTGACCAAAGTGGGCTTGGCCGAAAAAGAATCTTCCTATCCAAATCGTCTATCAGGGGGGCAAAAACAAAGGGTTGCCATTGCACGGGCATTGGCCATGAATCCGGAGGTCATGCTTTTCGATGAGCCGACTTCGGCTCTTGATCCCGAGATGGTGAAGGAAGTGCTCGAGGTCATGAAGTCATTGGCGCATACAGGAATGACCATGCTGATCGTGACACATGAAATGGGATTCGCCAAAGAAGTGGCCGATCGCGTTCTATTCTTGGATGAGGGCCTGCTCGTTGAAGAAAGTGCCCCGAATGAATTCTTTTCGAATCCGAAAAGCCAGCGAGCAAAAGACTTCTTGGAAAAAGTTTTATAAGCGGAGAAAATAGGATATAATCAAGAAAAAAGGTGACAGGTAGGTTGCCTTTTTTTATTTTATTCCTATAACGTATTCTTGATGGAATGTATTTAGAAATATCGGAAATTTCCTGGTCAAAGGACTGTGAAAATTTCTGCAATCCTGATAGTATTATAATAGATAGCGAAAGAGCCAGGTGATACATAACAATGTTTAAAATCGGATACAGAACGATTAAAACTGCTTTAGGGGCTACCTTGGCAATCATTATTTCACAAATGCTTAATCTGGAAAATTTCGCGTCTGCGGGAATCATCACGATTTTATGTATCCAGGTTACGAAAAAGAAGTCGGTGTATGCTTCCTGGCACCGGTTTTTAGCTTGTTTAATCGCCATGGCCTATTCATTCCTTATGTTTCAATTCATCGCCTTTCATCCGCTGACCATAGGATTGATCCTGTTGATTTTCATTCCGACGACCGTTGCCTTGAAGATTAATGAGGGAATCGTTACGAGCTGTGTCATCATCTTACATCTATATGGATCGGGACACATCACTTTTTCCTTGGTGATGAATGAAACGATATTAATTGCCGTCGGGATCGGGGTGGCGCTTGTCATGAATCTGTACATGCCTAGTGTGGATGATAAGCTGCTGGACTATCAGGAGCGCATCGAAACGAACTTCAGTGAAATTCTGATGGGGATCGTCCGTTATCTGCGGGATAATGATCACACATGGGGGGGAAAGGAAATCACTGAAACGGCCGATCTGCTTAATGAAGCCAAAAGCCTTGCTTTCCGGGACGTGGAGAATCACTTTCTAAGGGAAGAGGACCTGTATTACCATTATTTCAAAATGCGTGAAAAGCAATTTGAAATAATTGAACGCATTCTTCCCCTAGTCACGAATATTCCGTTGGTCGTCAAGCAAAGCGGCATCGTGGCGAATTTCATACAAGACCTGTCCGAAAACGTCCATCCCCAAAATACGGCCATCATTTATCTGAACAAGCTTGAAGAGCTGGAGATCTTTTTTAGGGGGATGGCCCTTCCGCAGACACGGGAAGAGTTTGAATCCAGGGCCGCATTATTGCAGCTCATGAAGGAAATGGAGCGCTATTTATTGCTGAAGCATTCCTTCAAGGGATTGCCGAAACTTAGCAATCACCGAATGAAGAAGAGGCACTTGGCTTAAACTAAGCAAAAAAGTAAAGGAATTGATACAAATGAGATGGATCCTTTCTTTCATGCTTATGTTTTCGTTGTGGCCGCTATCTGTACATGCCGAACCTCACTCGGTTAAGCCTGGCGATCCTTTCATCATCATTAATAAAGCCAGCAACAAATTGGCGTTCATCAATGATAATGAGGTCAAGGAGATTTTGCCCGTCGGTACCGGGAAGAGTCAGGAGCTGACACCCGAAGGGATATTTACCATTAAGGTCAAAGCCGTCAATCCTTATTATCGAAAAAAGAATATCCCCGGCGGCGATCCAAGGAATCCATTGGGGTCGAGGTGGATTGGATTTGACGCAAGGAATACCGATGGGAGGATCTATGGCATCCATGGTACGAACCAACCGTCCTCGATTGGTAAATTCATTTCAAACGGCTGTGTGCGCATGCATAAATCCGATGTGGAACGCTTGTACGAAAAAGTGAATGCCGGTACAAAGGTGTTGATCACCCATTCATCCGAGGATTTCAAAACATTGGCAATGAAGAGTGGCGCAATCAAATAAAGAGAGGGAAGCCTAGGCTCCCCTCTTCATTTGATATCTATTACAAAAGAAATGCAATACCCGACAATAACGTTGTTAATATCATTGAGATAAGCATTAAATATACAACGATTTTTCTCATTTTTTTGTTTCCCATATGCTCTCTCCCCCATAACAGTTTAATTGATTTTATTTTAACGTGTACGTTTAGCAGAAACAAGTAAAAGTGTAATGTTCCTATTATTTTGAATCTTAGGTCTTTTGAATGATAGTCATATTTTAATAGAATCAACCAATATTGGTTAGGGGGATGGATGATGATTAAAAATATCGATCATATCGGTATTGCGGTCAAGTCACTGGACGAGTCGTTGCCGCTTTACACAGAAACGCTGAAGTTGAAGCTCGAAGGGATCGAGACTGTCGAAAGCCAAGGTGTGAAAGTGGCCTTTATTATGGCAGGGAATACCCGTTTGGAATTATTGGAAGCGTTATCACCGGAAAGCCCGATCGCTAAATTCATTGAAAAGCGTGGTGAGGGTATCCATCATGTCGCCCTTGGCGTAGTCGATATCGAAGCCCGAATCGAAGAATTGAAACAATCAGGATTACGGATGATCGATGATACATCGCGAAAGGGAGCGCACGCAGCGGATGTTGCTTTCGTTCACCCAAAATCTACTGCAGGTGTATTATACGAGCTCTGTGAACAAGCATTATCGAAGGAGGAGCAGGGATGACAGACGACATCTATGGAGCGATCAATGATTTATATGACAGACGCCGTAAAGTAGAAATGGGCGGCGGTGAAGAAAGAATTGATAAGCAGCATGAAAAGGGTAAACTTACGGCAAGGGAAAGGATCGATCTTTTAGTGGATCCGGGATCGTTCATCGAACTTAATCCCTTCATCAAACATCGTAACACCAATTTTGGCATGGAAAAGGAAGAAGGGCCGGGAGAAGGGGTCGTTACGGGCTACGGAAAAGTAAACGGGCGTGACATCTATTTGTTTTCACAGGATTTCACTGTATTTGGCGGTGCACTGGGAGAAATGCATGCTTTGAAAATTGCCAATGTCATGGATTTGGCAGCGGAAAATGGGGCGCCTTTCATCGGTTTGAATGATTCTGGCGGGGCGCGCATTCAAGAAGGTGTAGTTTCTCTTGACGGATATGGTCAAATCTTTTACCGCAACTCGATTTATTCAGGCGTCATCCCGCAAATTTCCGTTATCATGGGACCTTGTGCAGGAGGAGCCGTATATTCCCCAGCGATAACCGACTTCGTTTTCATGGTGGAAAAAACGAGCCAAATGTTCATTACTGGACCAAAAGTGATTGAGACGGTTACAGGGGAAAAGATATCATCAGAAGGATTGGGCGGAGCGACTGTACATAATACCATTAGCGGTAATGCCCATTTCAAGGGAGCATCTGAAGAACAAGTTCTGGCTGACGTTAGACGTCTCCTGAGCTATTTACCACAAAACAATGAAGAAAAGCCGCCGGTTCTGGAAAGTGACGTTGGAGATGACTACCGTCCGGATTTAACGGATGTTGTCCCTTTTGAAGGAATCCGCCCATATGATGTTCGGAAAGTGTTGGAGCAAGTCGTAGATGAGGGGTCCTTCATGGAAGTGCAAGAGGGCTTCGCGAAAAATATCGTGATTGGCTTGGCCCGAATCAAGGGGAAATCGGTGGGGCTTGTTTGCAACCAGCCAAAAGTGTTGGCTGGCGGCCTGGATATTGATTCATCCGATAAAGCTGCCCGCTTCATTCGTTTTTGTGACTCATTCAACATTCCCTTGATTACATTTGAAGATGTTTCAGGATTCTTCCCGGGCGTCAAGCAGGAGCATGGCGGGATTATCCGCCACGGAGCAAAGCTTCTCTATGCATACTCCGAAGCAACCGTGCCAAAATTGACGATCATCCTGCGTAAAGCATACGGCGGAGCGTATGTGGCCCTAAATAGTAAGTCCATTGGGGCGGATCTTACGTTTGCTTGGCCGAATGCCGAAATTGCGGTTATGGGCTCTGCTGGGGCGGCAAATATCATCTTTGCCCGTGAGATACAAAACAGTCAAGATCCAGAAGCTACTCGTGCGGCTAAAATTGAAGAATACCGGGAGAAATTCGCTAATCCATATGTCGCTGCCAGCCTTGGTATGGTGGATGATGTCATTGATCCCCGGGAAACCAGGATCAAGATCATCCAATCGCTTGAAATGCTCCGCAACAAAAAAGAAAAACGTCCATGGAAAAAACACGGCAATATCCCGTTGTAACCCTTACGAGAAAGAGCTTGAACGATATCTGTTCGGGCTCTTTCTGCTTTGGGGTAGAGAGCGATAACTACGTTCGCTCTTGATCTTTTTGGGACTGAAAAGCAAGGGAAGGCGCGATTGACTGTCACATTATTTGCCGGAGCGCCGCTTTTAGAAGTATAATTAAAGAGGAAAACTTTTTTGGAGGTTTTATTTTATGATTAATGAAGAACGTATCGTAAGTGAATTTATGGAATTGGTACAAATTGATTCCGAAACGAAAAATGAAGCAGCCATCGCCAAAGTCCTGAAAGAAAAATTCACGGCATTAGGTGTAGAGGTTTTTGAAGATGATACAACAGCCGTTACCGGTCATGGTGCAGGCAATTTAATATGTACGCTTAAAGGAACGAAGAAAAACGTAGATACCATCTATTTCACTTCCCATATGGACACGGTCGTGCCTGGTCAGGGCATCAAGCCATCCATTAAGGATGGATACATAGTGTCAGACGGTACGACCATTTTGGGAGCGGATGACAAAGCGGGATTAGCGGTCATGTTAGAAACGCTTAAAGTGTTGAAGGAACAGAATATTGAGCATGGAACAATCGAATTCATCATCACGGTCGGGGAAGAATCCGGCTTGGTTGGAGCCAAGGCGATGGATCGCTCTCTTGTAACCGCTAAATTCGGTTTTGCGCTTGATAGTGACGGAAAAGTGGGAAATGTAGTGGTCGCTGCACCTACTCAGGCGAAAGTGTCTGCAACCATTTTAGGCAAGACCGCCCATGCTGGTGTGGCTCCTGAAAAAGGAGTTTCGGCGATAACGATTGCGTCCAAAGCGATTTCAAGAATGCCATTGGGCCGCATCGACGAAGAAACGACAGCTAACATCGGCCGTTTTCAGGGAGGACAGCAAACGAATATCGTTTGTGACCATGTGGAAATCCTTGCAGAAGCAAGATCATTAATTCCTGAAAAGATGGAAAAACAGGTAGCAAGAATGAAAGAAGCATTCGAGACGGCAGCCATTGAAATGGGCGGACGGGCTGAAGTGGAAGTTACCGTCATGTATCCAGGGTTCAAATATGGTGCTGGTGATCATGTCGTCGAAGTCGCAAGAAAAGCAGCGGAAAAAATCGGCCGTCCATGCGAGCTAGTCAAAAGCGGCGGCGGAAGCGATGCGAATGTCATTGCCGGTTTTGGGATTCCTACTGTAAATCTTGCCGTCGGCTATGAAGATATCCATACTACGAATGAAAGAATTCCGGTTGAAGAATTGACGAAACTTGCTGAAATGGTCGTCAGCATCATTCAGGAAGTATCCGCGTAATAGCGAAAAATGGTTAGGGGATGTGGGGCTTTTCTTTTCCCTCGAGAAGATGCTTTCCCCAGAAGCACCCCCTGGGACGGATGAACGGACTTGATTTGAAGATAGAGATTGAGTGGATCGGATTAAGGCGGGTAACCGGTTTTATTGCGATGGGCGTTCAAGTATTGAGGGAAGACATGTACAGTCATCAATGAAATGATGGCTGTTTTTCTTGAAGCGACAAGCACCAACTATGGAAAGCTTAAATGGAATGGTTATTGTGTTTTTATTTTTGGCTCTTTTCGTATTTTTATATCGAAACGATTTAAGGGGGATTGGAGCAGCGTAACAGTTGCCGCCAAGGAGGCCAACCGCCCGCCCTTTGATAAGCGTGCATTCGAGGGGAAATCAACCACACCTCTTTGCTTGGTGAATGGCATGAATTATGCGAAAATAGCCTTATTTTTTCAAGGATGTGACGGTCAATATGAAGGATATGTACCCCAAAAATGGCAGGGTCATTCTCCATGTAGACATGAATAGTTTCTATGCTTCGGTGGAGATGTCCTATGATGTTTCTTTGAAAGGTAAGCCGCTTGCCATCGCCGGTAATGTCGAAGAGAGAAGGGGCATAATCGTTACCTGCAGCTATGAAGCGAGGAAGTTTGGGGTCAAAACGACGATGCCGATATGGCAGGCGAAAAAACTCTGTCCCCAATTGATCATTCAGAAGCCTAATTTTGAGCGTTATCGAAAGGCGTCACTGGCCATTTTTGATTTATTAAGGCAATATACAGGGATGGTTGAACCGGTTTCAATCGATGAAGGGTATCTGGATATTAGCGAATGCGCCGAATTGGGCTCACCTTTGGAAATAGCAAAAAGCATTCAGGAACGGATTTATAACACGATGGATCTCCCGTGCAGCATAGGGATTGCACCTAATAAATTCCTGGCCAAAACGGCCTCGGATATGCAGAAGCCAATGGGTATCACCGTTTTAAGGAAGAGGGACATTCCCGAGAAGCTTTGGCCACTGCAAGTCGGCGAAATGCATGGCATCGGCCAAAAAACCTCCGAAAAACTTCATGCGATCGGCATCATCACGATCAAAGATCTTGCCCATTCCCCGGACAGTCAGCTTAAACAATTGCTTGGGATAAATGGAATCCGTTTGAAAGACAGGGCAAATGGCATGGACTCAAGGATTGTGGATCCCGAATCGATTTTTGATCATAAGAGCATAGGAAACTCGACAACACTCCCGCATGATTCCACCAACCAAAAAGAACTGCTCGGTGTCCTGGAAAAGCTTTCGGGGAAGGTGGCTGCCCGTTTAAAAAATAAACGTCTCCTTGGCCAGAAAATAGGGGTGACGATCCGATACAAAGACCGTCGCACCATTACGAGAAGCAGGATCGTCTCCAACCCGGTGTTTGAAAAAAAGGACATATTGGCTGGAGCGACCGATCTTTTCATGAAAAATTGGAATGGCGAAGGAATTAGGCTTCTCGGTGTAACCGCCCATGATGTCATCGAGAAAGAATCGGCCTTCATGCAGCTGGATATTTTTTCTTTTCAAAAGGAAGCAGAAAAGGAACCGTTGTATGAAGCGATGGAACACTTGCAAAATAAGTACGGAGAAAATATTATTAAAAAGGGATTACCCTTGAAGAACGGTTCGATCGGAACAGACACGAGCTTCAGTAAAGATTTCTTCGAGCAATCAAGGAGGAAGGATCCTCCAGGTGGCAAAGAATAGCGTCTGGGCTGTGAAAAGATATAAAGAAGGGAAAGATGATCATGACAAAACAACAGATTGGCGTTATCGGACTCGCAGTAATGGGTAAGAATCTTGCATTCAATATCGAGAGCAGAGGCTATTCCATATCCGTTTATAATCGCTCAGGTTCGAAAACGGATGACATGATGAAGGAAGCGGAAGGCAAAAATGTAAAAGCGGCGTATACGCTTGAAGAATTCGTCGATTCATTGGAAACGCCACGCAAAATATTATTGATGGTTAAAGCCGGCGCGGCCACGGATGCAACCATCGAGCAATTAAAACCGTTACTTGAAAAAGGTGACATCGTCATTGATGGCGGTAATACGTTCTTCAAGGACACTCAACGCCGCAATGAGGAACTTAGCCAGCTTGGCATCCATTTCATCGGTACAGGCGTCTCGGGCGGGGAAGAAGGAGCGCTAACGGGTCCCTCCATCATGCCTGGCGGTCAAAAAGAAGCATATGAACTGGTTGCACCGATCTTGAAGGATATTTCAGCTAAAGTCGATGGTGATGCTTGCTGTACGTATATCGGGCCGGATGGAGCAGGTCATTATGTGAAAATGGTACATAACGGGATTGAGTATGGTGACATGCAGCTAATTTCCGAATCTTATTTCCTTATGAAAAATCTTCTTGGACTTTCTGCTGAGGAATTCCATGAAGTATTCACCGAATGGAATGAAGGGGAACTTGATAGCTATCTGATTGAGATCACCGCTGATATCTTCAAAAAGTATGATGAAGAAACAGGGAAACCGATGGTTGATGTCATTTTGGATAAAGCCGGCCAAAAGGGAACCGGGAAATGGACAAGCCAAAGTGCCCTTGATCTTGGTGTACCGCTGCCAATCATTACCGAATCCGTATTCGCCCGGTTCATTTCGGCCATCAAGGACGAACGTGTCGAAGCGAGCAAAATCCTCCGCGGTCCCAATGCCGAAAGCTTTACAGGCGATAAGAAGGCTTTGATCGAAAGCATTCGTAAAGCACTTTATATGAGCAAAATCTGTTCCTACGCTCAAGGCTTCGCTCAAATGAAAGCAGCGTCGGAAGAAAATGAGTGGAACTTGCAATATGGTGATATCGCGATGATTTTCCGTGGCGGCTGCATCATCCGTGCGCAATTCCTGCAAAAAATCAAGGATGCTTACGATCGTGAAGCGAACCTGAACAACCTCCTGCTGGACCCTTACTTCCAAGGAATTGTTGAAAGCTACCAAGGGGCGTTACGTGAGGTCGTATCAACGGCGGTAATGAACGGAATCCCGGTTCCTTGCCTATCATCTGCACTTGCTTATTTCGACAGCTATCGCACTGAAACGCTGCCAGCCAATTTAATTCAAGCGCAACGTGATTATTTCGGAGCTCATACGTACCAACGTATCGATAAAGAAGGTACATTCCATACCGAATGGATGGAAAAATAAATCATTATTGCCGGCTTAATAGGAGAGCTCCTTTCAAGCCGGCTTTTGTCTAGGCATGTAAAAAAGAGAGGGCGCAAACGGCGCCCTCTCTTTTCGTTATCTCCGATGCTCCACAAGGTCAATGACCCCTAACACAACATGTGCCAAACCGAAACCAAAGACGGTATTGGCGACCATTTTGTTTGATCCGCGAGTCTGCTTCATGGCATAACCCGCTGCTGTTACGGCTGTCCCTAACGCTGTTGGAATTAATCCTTCACGAATGTCCATCGTTTAATCCCTCCACATCGAAGTTGGTGCATCTCATCATGAAGCACCTTTCTTAGTGTAACCTCGGCAAGACCATACCATTCCTGTCCATTAAACAGGTTCATGGCTTCATTGTAGCATACCGGGAGCATTTACATGAGCCTACACAGTTCGCCACCTAGTTTTCTTTAGAAGGAACGGATTAACAACTCCAGTTGGCTGTCACCATTTAATGATCATACGGCTAAGCATGAACTCTGCTTCAATGGGGGGCGAGGAATTTTATTAACGCTAAAAACGACGAATTTTCACCAAAATTACATCTACGGCGGGACCAATTGCTAGGAGCACACGAACTAATGAGGGAAGAACAGAAGAGGTAGTAGTCAATAATAAGACGATCCCCTGTAACATACAATGAATAGTGGGCTGGGGTACAACCTGGCCAGGGATGGAGGCACAGCATAGAAGATGGAAATGGAATGGGTAAGAAATCCCTCCCTTTTTACTGGAAAATATAGTATGATATTTTCATGCTTTATTTCCGATAAGGTTTAAACACCATAATAACAAGGAATATAAACCATGAAAGCTAAGGACGCAATCCATGATACAGTCGGCAGTCAAGAGAGAAGGAGCGGGATGACCATGTTTATCATCTGGTTGGCTATTGCCATTTTTTTATTTTTTATTGCTTTAGAACTTGGTGTTTCTTATTGGCTCAATTCCGAAATGGATGAAAAACTGTCTAAACCTCAGGAAATGCTTCATAATATCCGGGAGAAATTAGTCAGGAAGCGTGTTTCATGAATGAAGAAGGGGATGCAGAGTTCACTCTGCATCCCCTTCGTTCGATCAATTGCTCTCGGTTGTATCTTTCTTGATTTGCCACCAAACATGTCCGTCATCGGCTAAAAGATCATCGGATGCAAGCGGACCTGTAGATCCTGCAGCGTAGTTCGGGAAAGACTCTTCTTTCGTATGCTCCCATGCATCGGAAATCGTGTCGACAAACTTCCATGAAAGGGCAACCTCGTCCCAATGCGTGAAGTTTGTAGCATCTCCGCGCATGCTATCAAACAAGAGCTTCTCATACGCCTCTGGGGAATTGATATGCTCGATCCCTTTGTTGGATACTGTCAGCTTCATTGGCTTCGTATTCGAAGTCGTTCCGGATTTCTTGACATTTAAGTATAGTGTGATGCCCTCATCAGGCTGGATATTGATAACGAGCAAGTTCGGGTTCAAGGTTTCTTCCGTTTTGTAATACAAATTCATCGGAATATCTTTGAATTGGACAACGATATTCGTTGATTTTACATCCATCCGCTTACCGGTGCGGATATAAAAAGGAACACCTGCCCAACGGAAGTTATCAATCAGCAATTTCCCTGCAACATAAGTTTCCGTATTGGAATCAGGATTTACGTTATGTTCGTTGCGGTAACCCGGCAGTGCTTTTTCATCCACCGTTCCTTCCCCATATTGGCCGCGGATGAAGTATTTATCGACTTCGTCGACCTTCATCGGCCGCAGCGAACGCAATGCCCGCACCTTTTCGCTGCGGATCTCTTCCGTAGTCAAGGCGATCGGAGGCTCCATGGCAAGCAAGGCTACCATCTGAAGAAGATGATTTTGGACCATATCCCGTAGGGCGCCGCTCGTTTCATAATAACGTCCGCGTTCTTCAACGCCTAGCGTCTCACTGGAAGTAACCTGGATATTGGAGATATATCGATTATTCCAAAGCGGTTCGAATAGCGCATTCGAAAAACGAATGACTTCGATATTTTGAACCATCTCTTTACCTAAATAATGATCGATACGGTAAATTTCATCTTCGGCGAATGCCGTGCGGATCTGCTCATTCAATTTTTGGGCAGTATCGAAACTATGTCCAAATGGTTTTTCAATGACCAGGCGTTTATACCCTTTCGATTCAGTCAGGCCTTGCGCCTTGATTTGTTCGGCAATCGTCCCGAAAAACTCAGGTGCCATCGCTAAATAGAAAATGCGGTTTCCCTCTAATTGATATTGACCATCCAATTCCTCGGCAATCCCTTTTAATTGCTGATATGACTCCGAGCTCGAAACGTCATGGGAATGATAATGGAAATGGGAAATGAATTCATCGACTTTTTCTTCCGCGTGACCGAACGTAAGAATGGAGTCTTTGACACTTGATTGAAACTCCTCGTTCGTCAAGGATCTCCTTGCTACACCCACTACCGCGAATTTGTTGATTTTATCTTTTTGAAACAGCCGATATATGGAAGGAAACAATTTCCTTTTCGCCAAATCTCCAGTAGCACCAAAGATCATGATCAATGCCGTTGGTTTATTATTTTCTGTCATGTTAAAACCTCAACTTTCCGTTAATTCTATCTCTAAAGTTGGAATTCCCGTATGTGTACCAATTTCTAATTTTACGGTTAGCTTTCCCTCAAAGCAATCAATTTGCGCATTTTTTCTTATATTTCATAAAAAGTTTAATCTGATCGCGGTTTTAGTCGGTCATAAATGAAAGAATCGCCATGGTTATGCTATAGTTAAGCTATTAACGTTGGCAACGGAGGTAGGATTAGTGGATTTTGTTTTATTGGGTACAGGCGCCGGTGTACCGGCCAAGGCGCGCAATGTGACGTCAATCGCCCTGCAATTACTGGAAGAGCGGGGGACCGTTTGGTTATTCGATTGTGGTGAAGCGACACAACATCAAATTTTAAAAACGGCAGTCAAACCGCGAAAGATCGAAAAGATATTCATCACCCACTTACATGGCGATCACATCTTCGGCCTCCCTGGGCTGTTAAGCAGCAGATCTTTTCAGGGCGGAGTGGATAAATTGACCGTATATGGTCCAAAAGGGATCGATGCTTATATTAAGACAAGTATACTTGTGAGTGGCACTCATTTGAAATATCCATTGGAAATTGTCGAAATCGAAGAAGGCATCGTGTTTGATGATGACCAATTCACCGTGACGGCCATGCCGCTGGATCATGGCATATTCAGTGTCGGCTACCGGATTAAAGAGAAGGACCGTCCAGGAAGTCTGCGTGTGGACCTGCTGCATCAAGCTGGCGTTAAGCCAGGTCCGCTTTATAAAGCATTGAAGGATGGGCAAACGGTCCGACTCGAGGATGGCCGTGTCTTGAACGGGAAAGATTATTTAGGGGCTCCGCAAAAGGGACGGATCATCACGATTTTAGGAGACACAAGAGTGTGCGATAATGCCCTGGTACTTGCTGATTCGGCAGATTACCTGGTTCATGAAGCTACATTTTCTGCAGAAGAAACGGAAATGGCCTCTAGTTATTACCATTCGACAACCGTTCAGGCTGCAACAACGGCCTTGAAAGCAGGAGCCAAGCATTTAATCCTTACCCATATCAGCTCACGGTATAGCATCGAGGATTCGGAGAGGTTAAAGGATCAAAGCAAGGCAATCTTCGCAAACACGATCATGGCAGAAGATCTGATGACGATCAAGATTCCTTTATATGCTGAGAGAGAGGGAAGCTGAAATCAACTCGAATGTTTGATATAATGATACAACTGTTCATTGGATATTTAAAGGAGTGTAACCTATGACTGATCAAAGCAACTTACATAATAAAGCAATGGATTTCCTTTTAAAGACAAGCCGTACTTTCTTCATTCCGATCAGCTATCTCCCAAAAGGATTACAAGAGGCGATTGGAGCTGCCTATCTGTGCATGCGTGCCATCGATGAGATCGAGGATCATCCAGGCCTCCCGGCAGACAATAAGATTTCCCTGTTACAGGCGCTAAGCGGACTGCTTAAGGTGGATTACCGTGAAGAAGAGCTTCAATCGTTATTCAAGCCCTATAAGGAAGATTTGCCCGAGGTGACCTTACTTTTGGCTGATTGGATTCAGTATTGTCCTCAAGGAGCGAGAGCCAAAGTTTTGGAGTCCACACGGGAAATGGCCGAAGGCATGGCGAAATGGGTGAAGAAGGACTGGCAAATACATGATGAAGAAGAGCTTGATGATTACACCTATTATGTTGCAGGTTTAGTGGGGGTCATGCTTTCTGATATGTGGAACTGGTTTGATGGAACCGAAACGGATCGTGAACTTGCCATCGCATTCGGCCGTGGGCTCCAAACGGTCAATATTCTCCGTAACCGGGAAGAGGATGCGGAACGCGGGGTGAATTTTTATCCGGATGGCTGGGGTTTCGAAGAGATGCTCTCGCATACGGAACGTAATTTGGCA
Source organism: Bacillus sp. mrc49 (assembly GCF_002803435.1). NCBI lineage: Bacteria > Bacillati > Bacillota > Bacilli > Caryophanales > Bacillaceae > Bacillus > Bacillus sp. mrc49. The sequence goes on from NZ_PHNG01000688.1 coordinate 17,659, forward strand.
TTAGCGGATGCCTATATTGCGGAGATAGAAACGAAAGAAATCATCCATTTCTGTAAAATCCCCTTGGAATTAGCAAAAGCAACCTTGAAAGCGTTAAAACAGGGCAAAGAAAAAATTGATCGTGCGACTGTAACCGATATCGTGAACCAAGTTGTCGAACATTGACCATTGCAAAAAAGCTGCCGTGAAAAGGTGACATTCCCTTTCACGGCAGCTTTTTTGGCGCAAGACATCTGATAACTCCAAAAATTCTAAAAAGTTAAAAAATACATTGGAATAATTGGGACTAAACGATTATAATTTAGGACATAAACGCGAAAAAGCTGACAAGATTGGAAAGGCATGATCTTAAATAAGTAAAAAGCGGGGGGAAACCATGAAAAAGAAATTATATTCGACATTAGCTATGACTTTAGTAGCAGGATTGGCATTGGCCGGGTGCGGGAGTGATAAGGATAAAGATACGGCCAAGGAAGGAAGCAAAGCGGATACCTACAACATCGGGGTGACCCAAATCGTTCAGCATGACTCACTGGATCAGGCATATGAAGGATTCAAGGCCGCGTTGAAGGACAGTGACGTCAAGGCCAAATATGATCTTCAAGTTGCCCAGGGCGATCAAAACAACAATCAGACGATTGCCACTAACTTTGTTGGCGATAAAGTCGATTTGATTTTTGCCAATTCAACTCCAAGTGCCCTAAGCGCTTTAAATGCGACAAAGGATATACCGATCGTGTTTACATCGGTTACAGACCCTGTGGCGGCGAAGCTGGTTACCTCTTTGGACAAACCAGGCGGGAATGTGACAGGGACGACGGATTCACATCCGGAAGCGATTGCCAAATCCATGAAATTCCTTGCGGAAGAACTTGGAGCGAAGACAGTTGGTACCGTTTATAATACAGGGGAGCAAAATTCGGTCGTCCAGATCAAAAACGTGAAAGAAGAGGCGAAGAAAGCGGGATTGAAAGTCGTGGAAGCGTCGGTTTCGACTTCAGCGGAGGTTAAGCAGGCAACGGAATCATTAATCGGGAAAGCGGATGCTTTTTATATCATTACCGATAATACGGTAGTCTCGGCACTTGAATCGGTCATTTCGGTTGCGAATGACGAAGATATCCCGCTGTTCGTTGGCGAGCTTGATTCCGTCAATGCCGGCGGCTTCGCAGCCTATGGCTTCAGCTACTTCGATATTGGCTATGAAGCTGGGCAAAAAGCGGTTGAAATCTTGAAGGATGGCAAAAAGCCTGGAGATATCCCGGTTCAATATCCACAAAAACTGAAGTTGGTCATCAATGAAAAGGCAGCAAAAGAAATGGGTGTTGAAATAAAAGAAGAATGGAAAGCAGATGCTGAGTTTGTAAAATAAACGCTGCTTTTGTTCGGGGAAGGAAGAAGAATATGCCTACAGCCTTATTCAATTCTTTTGAGTCGGGAATGATTTACGCGATTATGGCACTTGGTGTCTATTTAACATTCAGGATCCTCGACTTCCCGGATCTGACAGTCGAAGGAAGTTTTGTGACCGGTGCCTCCGTATCCGCCATTATGATCGTTAACGGATACTCGCCGATCGTGGCCACCTTATGTGCGCTGCTGGCCGGATTCATCGCTGGGGCCATAACGGGGCTTCTTCATACGAAGGGGAAGATCAATCCGCTCCTGGCAGGTATCTTGATCATGATCGCCCTCTACTCCATCAATTTAAGGATCATGGGGGCCTCCAACATCCCTTTGCTGTCCCAGACTACCATCATTACGAAAATCCAGGATGCCTTTGCTGGCACTGGGTTGGACAATATGTTGAATGGTCTTTTATCGATCGTTGGCCTCGGTGACAGCCTGCCGAAAACGTGGTCGGTTTTGATCGTCATGCTGATCATGGCGTTAATCATTCAAGCGGGGATGTCCGCTTTTTTGAAAACGGAGATAGGTCTTGCGTTACGGGCGACGGGGGATAATGAAGCGATGGTCAACAGTTTTTCCGCCCATACCGGCAACATGAAGATTCTGGGGCTTGCAATCGGCAATGCACTTGTTGCTTTCTCCGGATCTCTTGTTGCCCAATATAACGGCTTTAGCGATATTGGCATGGGAATTGGTATCATCGTCATCGGATTGGCCTCCGTCATCATTGGCGAAGCGTTGTTTGGTGCAAAAACGATTGCCCGTGCGACGCTTGCCGTGATCGGTGGAGCGATCATTTACCGCATCGTCGTCACCTTGGCCCTTCGGGTGAAATTCCTTGATACAGGTGATGTTAAATTAATTACGGCACTAATTGTGATCGGGGCACTTGTCATTCCGAAAATTTCCGATAAACAAAAGGAAAAGAGCCGGAAGAAAAAGCGTCTCAAGGAAATTCAATTGCGCCATGGAGGCACTCTATCGAAAGGCGGGGAAGGATATGCTTCGGTTAAATCAGATTTATAAGGTCTTCAATGAAGGGACACCGGACGAGAAGCTTGCCCTTGGGAATCTTGAATTGCAGATGACAAAAGGAGAGTTCGTAACGGTCATCGGAAGTAATGGTGCCGGGAAATCGACATTGATGAATATGATTTCCGGTAAAATCCTTCCTGATGCCGGTGAAGTGTTCATTGATGGAGAGAACGTTTCTGCGATCGAGGAGCATGCCCGTGCCAAAATGATCGGCCGTGTGTTTCAGGATCCGATGCTCGGTACGGCCCCGCATATGACAATCGAAGAAAATATGGCCATTGCCTATGGCAGGACCAATAGAAGAGGCCTAGGCTTCGGCGTGACCAAAAAACGCAAGGAGCTATTTAAAGAAAGCTTGGCTACCCTCCATTTAGGATTGGAAAACCGCATGACTGCCAAGGTCGGATTATTATCAGGCGGGGAGCGTCAGGCCTTATCCTTGTTGATGGCGACCTTCACCGATCCGAAAATCCTGCTTCTTGATGAACATACAGCCGCTCTCGACCCATCCAGGGCGGAGCTTGTAACAAATCTGACGAAGGAAATCGTCGAAAAAAACCGGTTGACGACCTTGATGGTCACTCATAATATGCAGCAGGCAATCGATCTCGGAAATTCCTTGATCATGATGGATAAAGGGCAAATCATCTTTGAGGCAAGAGGGGCTGATAAGCAGAAGCTTACGGTTGAAAAACTGCTTAACGAATTCCAGCGGATTAAAGGCGAGAAAATGATCAATGACCGTGCCGTTTTAATCTAAGATGAAAAGGCCTGACCCAATGGTGAAGCGAACCTTGGGTCAGGCCTTTTCAATGTATGGACCGGTATGGAAATGGCGTCATTGTGCCAATCATGAATTTAATCGCTGTCTGCCGTGCTCCATGAAGCCGAATCGCTCTTTCGGCCATTGCCGAAAATCATTTTCATGAACGGTCTTTTTTTCGTTTTTTTGGTGGCGGCGGTTTCTTCAGCAGCAAGGAAGTATTCAAATGGCGGGACTGTTGGCGTTTCTAGCGCTTCGATTCGGGCTTCGAGCTTTTTAACGAGTTTGTGCATTTCCTCCATTTCACTTCTGTGCTGTAAAAGCTGATAGGATACCACATCATCCGCTTTTGTTTTCAAACCATTTTCAAGCCGGATGACCCGTTCCATCAGCTGTTCATGTTCTTTTGACATTTCAGGGTGTTTTTGGACGGTTGCTTTTCTGATTTTACTCTCTGATATGCTGACCTTCTGGAGAATGATGCCCTCGTTCAGCTGATTTTGGATTTTTCTTAACAAGGCAATGTCTTCCTCTGAAAACTGGTAGTGGCCAAGCTGATTCCGTTCTACTTCCATGTTCAATTGGCTAACCCAACGTTGGATTGTACTATGGGAAACATTCAGTAACCGGGCAACTGCACTTGTATTCATCGAAATTCCCCCTTTTGGTTGTTGAATTCGATAAGGAAGAAGCAATTCCTTTACAGTTGACAAAACTTGTATCCATTCGGCAAAGAAAGTGGATTTCCTACGTAATTTGCATGAAGGATCAATCAATGAGGCAATTTCCTAAGGAGATGGTGGCAGGCTGGCCCATTCTCAAAAAGGGTATTTGCTTTTGATGTCGAATACCCCTTGCATAACCAAAAAAAGGAGGAATACCATGAACAGGATTAACCTTATTACGTTAGGTGTAAAGGATATGAGTAAGTCTTTAACATTTTATCGGGATGGATTAGGATTTCAGACATCGATTAAAGAGGATGCGCCTTCGATTGTTTTTTTCAATAATGCGGGAACGAAACTTGCTTTGTACCCTTTAGAGGAGTTAACGAAAGATATCAACGAGCTGGAGCCACCGAAGCTGGGTGGATTTTCGGGCATGACGCTTGCTTACAATGCCAAATCGGTTGAAGAAGTGAATGAGGTGATGGAAAAGGCCGAAAAGGCAGGAGGGATAATCGAGAAAACACCTCAAGAGGTGTTTTGGGGAGGATACAGTGGCTACTTTTCCGATCTTGATGGGTACTATTGGGAGGTGGCGTATTCGAAGGATTGGCGTTTTGATGACCAAGATATGCTGATCATAGAATGAGCGTTTAAAAGATTGCACGCGCAGGCATTCGTGCATCGTGAAAAAAGCTGTTGCCTCGCCACTCCAATATAGGGGTGCGAGGCAACAGTTCATCCTCATCGGCCCTACTGGGGGACGACATATTTTGCAAGTTCTTTGCTTATTTGATCACCCATTCGCTTTGACTGCTCAGTCGCTTCCTGTACACAGGCAATGAAGGCTTCCTGCACTTGGTGTGCTTGCAGCTGTTTCAAACCTGCTTCAGTCGTGCCGCCTGGTGAGGTTACTTCCTTCCTGAGCATGGCAGGGGTTTTAGGGGACTTCTGCAACATATCGGCCGCACCCAACAATGTCTGAAGAATCAATTGTTTCGCCGTTTGCGAATCGAGACCAATCGTTTCGGCTGATCGTTCCAGTGCCTCGACCAAGTAATAAATATAAGCCGGACCGCTGCCTGATAAGCCCGTTACCGCATCGAGCTGAATTTCTTCAACGATTGCGACCGTTCCTACCGTTTCAAACAGGGTGATGGCCGTTTGTAATTGCGACTCTTTCGTATGGCCATTAGCGGCAAGTGCCGTTGCTGACTTTCCTACGGTTGCCGATGTATTGGGCATGGCTCGGACGATGGAGAATTGCTTGTTGGCGATTCCCTCCAAGCTAGATGTGTGAACGCCGGCCACTACGGAAATGAACAGCATTTCTTCACGAATGTATTCTTTTATTGATTGCATCGTTTCTAACATATCTTTCGGTTTCACTGCGAGGACGACAAGGTCCGCGTCCTGCAATAAGGCCTGCAGCGATCTTGTGGTAGTCACCTCATACTGTTCCTTTAAATAATTGAATCTGTCATCATTTGTTTTATTCGTTACGAAAATATTTGCAGGCTGTATTACCTGTTGCGTCACCAGCCCCGAAATGATTGCTTCTGCCATCGATCCAGCGCCGATGAATGCGATTTTCTTCATAATTTCCGCTCCTTTTCTTCTTTCTAAAAACAAAAAGACCCCTCATCCAATAAAGGACGAAAGGTCTCGCTTCCGTGGTACCACCTTTGTTCAGCGTTCCAAATAAACAGGAATGCTGCACTCGCATCCTCTAACGCGGGATTTACGTCAGGTTTTCCTGAAGGCTCATAAGGTAGGTTCAATCATGAGAGGGCGATGAAGCCTTTCAGCACATTCCGGGCTTCATTCTCTTTACGCCATCAATAAATTTACTTGGCCTTAATCAAAGCCATGCCGTCTTTAATTACTTGTGATTATGAAGGATATATCGTTACTCTGTCAATGATAATATATGTAGCGACGTCAAAAAATAGACATGAATTATGTGAAAATAATGACAGTATTAAAAAATATATGTAAAATGGTAATTATACATTGATTTACTTGTTATGTGTACTAAGAATTTGGTTTCATGTAAAAAAAAATTTATATAAATATAATTTCTAAGGTGGAAATGATTATGGTGAACTGGAATGGAGATATTGCAAAAATTGCTTTGCCCACACCGTTTGCAGTGGGTGATGTAAATGTTTATGTAGTGAAGGGGGATGCATTAACCCTCATTGACACGGGCGTTAAAACGAAACGATCAAAAGAAGCGTTGACTCAAGGACTTGCCGATTTGGGTCTGGAGTTGAGCGATATCGAACAAATCATCTTGACACATCATCACCCCGATCATGCCGGCGCACTCGACTTCTTTGCAAAGGAAATTCCGGTCTATGGACATAAAAACAATCAGCGCTGGCTCGCCATAAGTGATGATTTCCTTGAAAATCATAATCGTTTCTTCCTTGATTATGCCTCGAAGTTTGGAGTCGCCGAAGAGTTGCAAAATAAATTGATCCATCATCGCGACGATATCCGTTTCCTTAGTGAACGGAAGCTGCAGGGGTTTTTGGCTGAGGGCGATGAACTGCCTGGACTTCCAGGCTGGAAAGCGATTGAGACTCCAGGGCACGCCCAAAGTCATTTATCCTTTTATCGCGAAAGTGACGGTGTCTTGATTGCCGGTGATCACTTGCTTGCCAAGATTTCACCTAATCCACTGATGGAACCGCCTATCCTTCCTGGGGGGATAAGGCCGCGGCCATTACTGCAATATAATGCTTCACTTCAGAAAATATTGGGCTTTTCCATTTCGATGGTCTACTCGGGACATGGCGATGAAGTGAAAGGCGATGCGGTGGCCGACCTGATTCAATATAGATTCGAGCGGCAGCATAATCGGGCGATGCAGGTGAAAAGCATGCTTTCCGATAAGCCGTTGTCGGTCTTTGAGGTGTGTAAGCAGTTGTTTCCGAAAGTATATCTTCAGGAAGTGGGCCTTACACTTTCGGAAACGATCGGTCAGCTGGACTATTTGGAAAATCTGGGTGAAGTCGAAACGGAAATCCAAGCTGGGGTCATTCTCTATTCAATCGCTTAATGGCCTAAAAGGAGGGGAAACTTTTTGGAAAACTTGCAAGGGAAAGTAATCGTGATCACCGGTGCTTCCGGAGGGATTGGCAAGGAAGTGGCTATCGAAGCGGCAAAGCAAGGCGGCCGTCTTGTGCTTTTGGCGAGAAGCCTTGATAAATTACAACAGGTAAAGAATGAGCTAATCACTCGTTATGGGATCGATGCATATGCCTTTAAGCTTGACGTGTCAGATACCGATCAAATCACATCGGTATTTCATGACATTCATATGCAAATAGGTGAAGTGGACGTATTGGTCAATAACGCTGGCTTCGGGACATTTAAAGAAGCGCAGGATACGGGAATAGACGAAACGAAAGCGATGTTTGCCGTCAATGTGATAGGATTAATGGCCTGTACAAAGCAAGTCCTTCCCTATATGAAGCAGAGGAAATCAGGGCATATCATCAATATTGCTTCACAGGCAGCTAAAATTGCCACTCCTAAATCAACTTTGTATTCTTCGACTAAATTCGCCGTACTCGGCTATTCAAATGCTCTCCGGCTAGAACTCATGGAAGATCGTGTTTATGTGACCACCGTCAACCCAGGGCCGATAGAAACGAATTTCTTCGGCATTGCTGATGAATCGGGTACATATGTAAAGAATGTTGAAAAATTCATGCTTAAACCTGAGCGTGTCGCGACTAAAATCGTCGCGGCGATGCTGACGAATAAGAGGGAAATCAATCTCCCGGGCTGGATGGATTTTGCTGGGAAATGGTATACCCTGTTTCCGGGAATCACCGAATTTTTAGGAAAAAAAGCATTTTTTAAAAAATAATTCATGTACGGATCCATATCCAAGCGTTCAGACAAAAGGGTTTTGAAATGGAAACATTTCGAAGCCTTTTTTTTGAAGCATGTATAAGAAGGTCCTCATACATCTTCATTTCCACGTGGATTGGAAGGGAAAGGTATGAAACTCCTGCAGCAAATGCGAGTCACGGAAACCCCGCCATAGGCGCAAAAGCGCCGAGGAGACTTTCCTGGACCGCTGCTTAAAAGCGGGTGCCTGGGGAGGAAAGGAATGATTAAAGTACAAGCCTTCCAAATCTGTAAGCAATCGGGACGCCACTTTCGTTTTTAAGCAAAGCGGGAAGTGTTACGGTCAAACTGTAAAAATTAAAAAACAGCAGACAAACTCCATTTTGATCGGAGTTTGTCTGCTATATCGAAGACCTTATTTTGGTGTGATCGTTTTTCGTCATTCATCCATGCATGCATACTATCTTAATGCTATGTAAACTTCAATTTCTCCATTAGGGTAATATTTTTCAAAATCAAATGAATATGCCCTATCCAATGTACCCGAATCCTCACGCGCCCATATTTCTTTCCAGGTGTTGATGACTCCATGTTCTACCGTTGTATCCACGATGAAGATTTCATATTTTGCGTTATTCGGAATTTCCAGTGAAGGTTCCCCATCATCCTCTTCAACGGTTATACTTAATGAATAATCACCTTTATAGTCACTTTCATACTTATGATATACAGCGTAGGTAATTCCCTTTTGATCGGCCAGACGATCGGAAGCCTTCTGCCATAATTCCGTAATCCTTTGCATCAAACGTTCGTCATTAAAATTATTGGTTCGTATGCTGTTTATGACTTTTAATTTCATGTGTTTTCTTCCTTTCAAAAGTTATTATGTACTAATTCTATAAAAGCACGTGAATTCCCTTCCTCTGCTGACTGAATCATCAGGTATCGAGATCCCATTTTCCTTACAAAAACGAGGTGCTGATCCTCTTTTTTAGCGATGGGATATTTATTTTAAATCGATTGGTAACCAAATCATGGTGAATTGCGTCTATTTCTTAGGAGGGATTTTCATGAAGAAGATGGTGAACCTTTATATGTTTTTGCTGGTCGTCTGCATGCTGGGGGGCTGTCGAACCTCCGATTGGAACAAGGAGGACATTGATAAGGGAGAAGAAGGCTTCATTACAGATCTCGATGATAGAAGGCTCCTGATTAAAGGAACGTACTATAAGGTGACCAATGATACATATATTCAAGATCAACATGGAAAGAACCTCGATTATTCCGAGTTGGAGGTTGGGATGAAAGTGAAGCCGTGGCACAGGGGCGGGGTCACGAAAACATTTCCTGGGAAAGCGAAAGCGGAACTGATTCTTGTTCTGACGGACGAGAAAAGCGCAGCCGAGCAGCGGGCGGTCACTGCTGCCCTCGAGCATGTCAGCGAAGCCGAGAGTCAGCGATTCATCATTCTTGAAGTCACTCATCTGCCGTCAGAGCATGTGTACACGATCGAAATGATGAATCGTTCCAATATGGATTCTTCCTTCATGGTGACTGTAGAGGATGTAACGGATGAGATCTTATATTTAAAATAGTGTAGGAGCAACCGGGGCAGGTTCCTTTGTCAATGAGGTTATGAAGATCACGGATTGTGGATTCACGGTTTCTGAGTTCATTGTCATTCACTGCGATCCACCCCTAAAAGTACCCTTCAGGGGTCTTTTTTTGTTCGTTCTCGAACAATGAAATGGCCTAAACAAAAAAAGAGCCGGACAGAAGATCTAGCCGGTTCTTTGACGTATAGGGTTTATAAAGTTTTCGCACCTAAATACCTTGGTTTCCAATAAGAATTATCCATATCCGTAATGGTTACTCCTTTTGAAGTCGAAGCCTGAATGAATTGGCCGTTCCCGATATAGATGCCAACATGTGATACACCTGTTCTTCCGGAAGAAGTATCAAAGAATACAAGATCCCCCTTAGAAGGTGACGATACTTTTAAACCTGTATTGGAATAGAGCAAGGATGTGGTACGCGGAAGGGTGATTCCTTGTGACTTCTGGAACACGTAATAGATGAAGCCGGAACAATCGAATCCAGCAGGAGTCGTTCCGCCCCATTTGTACGGTTTGCCCATCAAGGTTTTTGCATAGTTGATCATGCTTGTATTATTGACTTTATAAACGCCAAGTGCATTGAATGTGCCTCGGCCGGCGATTCCGTCGGCTGTTAGCCCTTTAGCTTTTTGGAATTTTTTTACTGCTGATGTGGAATAGGTTCCATAATATGTAGTCAGTGAACCTGAATATGTGAAATAACCTTTGGTTTTTAAAAGTTGTTGTAGTTGTTTGACATCGCTATGTGTCATTCCGGGTCTGAGGGTTTGGTCTCCAATATTAGCAAAGGCTTGCAGTGGGGTTAGCATCATGGCAGAAGCAACAGCAGCTGAAGCGATCCATTTCTTCATTATTTTCATTTCCTCTCTATCTATCTCACGATTGTTCTTAACAATATTATCCTACAATACCATTATGACAATTAGACATATTTTTAGTTACAATTACATTACAAAAAATAGATATAAATACCTAATGAAATGTTAGGCGAAAGTCTATTGAAATTAAATGTGATATAGAAGAGTCAGTAAGCATTTGGATTCATTTCCGATAATTCAAGCTGCGAATTGATTGATTATAAAAAAACTATATGGATATAAAGGGAAAAATTTGATATTAACCCATTATTAGTATGAATATATTTTCTTGAGGAAATTGCAATAAAAAGTAGAAAATTGGCTGAAAACTTCCATTGAACAAGAACGTATATTCGGTTAAAGTAATGAGTATAATATAGGCGAACATATATTCTTGTTAGAGTGAATGGATGATGGATGATGGATTATGGGACGATGCCGGAACAATCAATTATGTGTATCGATATGAAAAGTTTTTATGCAAGCTGTTCAGCGGTCATGCTTGGGTTGAATCCGCTTGAGTGTTATCTGGCGGTGGTTGGTGATTTGCAGAGGACGGGGAGCATCGTGCTTGCTGCTTCCCCAAAGATGAAGAAGGAATTTGGCATCAAAACGGGTTCGCGGATGTTTGAGATTCCGAATGATCCAAGGATTGTCGTCGTTGAACCGAAAATGGCAACCTATTTAAGGGTCTCGACGGAAATCACCCGGCTGTTCAACCGTTATGTGCCCAAAGAAGCGATTCATGTATATAGCGTGGATGAAAGTTTTGTGAAAGTCGATGGGGCGGCTTCTTTATGGGGAGATGCCCGGATGATAGCCGGAAAAATAAGAGATGAAATCGAAAGGGAATTACAGCTTCCCTGTGCCATTGGAATTGGTCCGAACATGCTTATGGCTAAGCTTTGCTTGGATTTAGAAGCCAAGCATGAAGGGATTGCCGAATGGAAGTATGAGGATGTGCCAAACAAGCTTTGGCCGATTTCCCCGCTTCGTGAAATGTGGGGCATCGGCAGGCGTGTGGAAAAAACCCTTCATGGAATGGGGATATTTACGGTTGGGCAGCTGGCCAATTATGATCTTGAATTACTTGAATCGAAGTTCGGCATTATGGGCAATCAGCTTTACCACCATGCGTGGGGAATAGATTTATCGGAGATGGGGGCACCGATTATCGAGGGACAGGTGAGCTTTGGCAAAAGCCAGATTCTGCTGCGGGATTACAAGGAAGAGCATGAAATCAAGCAGGTGATGCTGGAGATTTGCGAAGAAGTCGGAAGAAGGGCACGCACCCATCACAAGGCAGGCAGGACGGTCAGCCTGGGCATTGGTTACAGCAAGGATGAATTTGGCGGAGGGTTTCAGCGCTCCCGTTCAATAAGCGAACCGACCAACATTACGATGGAGCTGTATAAAGTTTGCCTGGAGCTTTTCCGTGAAAACTATACAAAGCAAAAAACGGTTCGGAGCATAGCGGTCACACTCTCGAATATTGTCGACGATAACGAGATGCAGCTGACTTTATTTGATATGTCGCGCTGGAAAAAGCGGGAGCTGAGTTACACGGTCGATCGAATTCGCCATAAATATGGATCGAAAGCGTTATTGCGTGCCGTTTCGTATACAGAAGCGGGTACAGCCGTTTACCGAAGCAGGCTGCTTGGCGGACATAAAGCGTGAGGCTGGAATTTTGAAGGGAGAGGAAAAAGATGATTCGTGATCGAGGCCGTATCAAATGGACATCGATGATGCTGCCGGAGCATGTGAAAATGCTGCGGGATTGGGCGGGGGAGGATGGTTATGAAACGAAGCGCACCCTTGATGAGCAGCAGCTGGAGGAAATGAATGCCGTGATGGGGGAGGCGATGGAGGGGAGAAAGGATGTCACGATTGCTCATTATGAAGGAAACCGGTATCAGCTGTTAATTGGCCGGATCCATTATTATAATGAACTCAGCCAAAAACTCCATATCGTCGATCATTTCCAGCAGGCCCACTATATCAAGCTTTCTGATATAGCGGATGTGAGGATAATGGAAGGCTGATGCGGAGGGACAGCCACTTTTAGAGGGAGGCAAATCGCTTGAAGCAAAACAAATCGGCAATCCAAGAACATCAGTGGAGCAGGCAGATTCGTTAACAGCAGCGTTTTTATCGTTTATAATGGGGTCAGGCAAAGACACCGGGAGGCATGTAACATGTATATTGAATGGACGGAAAGAGCGGCAGGGAAAATAGCCGATAAGCTAGAGGGACAAAAAGGACATTTACAGTTGAAATATGACACGGATGGCTGCGGCTGCGTTGTAAGCGGTGTGACCGCGTTATGGCTGGTCAACGAAGCGGAGGAAGGGACCGAAAAGGTGGAAACGAACGGTATCCCTCTATTCGTGGAAACATCAAAAATGATTTTTCTCGATGAAAGCATGAAAATAGACTTTGTGCCGGAAGCGAACAGTTTTCAGTTGAAAAGTCCGAATCAAATCTTGAATCCTAGAATGAGCTTTTTTAACAAAATGTAAATGAAGAAAAGAGGGAGTATTAGATCCCCTCTGTTTCCTTTCTCCTTTTCAGATAAGTTTCTAGAAACTGATCGATTTGAGCTTCATATTCTTGCGGATTCTCATTATAAGATTGAGCATGGGCCCCTTTTTTAGCGATGTACAGCTGCTTCGGGCCCTCTTTTGCTGCATATAATTCCATCGTCATCGAAACGGGAATGAAGGTGTCCTTTTCACTGTGAATGAAGAGCACCGGGCTGCGGATGTTTTTAATATACTTGATCGGGGACACTTCATTGGTCCAATATCCGTCCCGGAGTTTGATGAACATACGTCCAAGCGGAAATACGGTCCATGAAGGAATGGGGATTTCCGCCTTGAGCTGATGTTGAATCTGATCCTCGAAAGTTGAAAATGGACAGTCGGCAATGTAAAAGTCAGCGCCATCTTCAAGCATCCCGGCATATAAAAGCAAGGTTGCGGCCCCCATGGACTCCCCGTGAATGCCGATGGTAAGATCGCGGCCTTTACGCCGCTTCAATTCATCGATTACGGCCTTCAGGTCGAGCTTTTCATAATGTCCATAGCTGCTCGTCTTGCCGCCGGAATCCCCGTGGCGACGGTGATCATAAATGATGGCATTAAAGCCCCGCTTAAGAAAAATATTCATATACTTAATCGAATTGACTTTATTTTCCGTCACACCATGGGAAATGATAACCCACTGATTGGTTTCATGCGGTTCGACAAACAAGCATTTCAATGCATAGCCCGAGGGTGAGGATACCCAGATTTCCGTTTTGGGCAGATTATCAAAATCCTCCCTGATCAGGCGTTTGGCCAGGATTTCACGATTTTGGATAAAAGCATCTTCCTTCTTTTTCATGTACATGATCCGATTGGAGAAATAAAGGCCTACGCCGATGATATAAGTTAGAATTCCAACTAATGCAAGCCACCATTTTTTCATGAAGGATCCCCCTCGTTTGATTTTCTTTATTTTACCATGAGGGAAGTGGGAAAACACGGTTTGAAAACCGTAACGGGAAAAACGGCAATCATGATATAATCAGGTCATAATAAGGGCTAGGAGGTTTTAAGGATGAAAAAGAAACAGCCACGCAAGCAAAATCCGAGTAAAAACCAAGAGAAAGATTCATCATTGAAACTTGGCGATATGCTCAATCAGGATATCATGTCCCAGCTTCGTCAAAAGCAAAAAGAACTGAACGAGGCGGAAGTTGAGAAAAAGGCCGCTGAAGAAGAAAAGAAACGCGCAGAAAGAAAGCAGCGGGAGAAAAATAAATCATTCGAAGAGCTATTGGGCGAAAGCAATCTGAACTGGAAGAATTATAAATAAAGACAAAACGGAGTGAAGGATGGAGCTGTTCCTATTTTCGGGATTATTTAAAACGGAAAGAGCTGCCATTCATCCATCCGGATAGTCCTTTATTTTATAAAGCAGAACGATTATAGTAAAGATACGTTCCGATAAGGGTGAAAATCGGACTGACTAAGACTAGCTGGTGATATGATGCAAAAACTGGAAAATGTGCTTGAAAATCAATTATGTTTCCTGCTTTATGCAAGCTCAAGGGAAATGACGAAAAAATATAAACCGCTGCTGGATAAACTTGAAGTGACGTACCCTCAATATCTCGTCCTTCTCCTGCTGTGGGAACAGGATACACTCACGGTCAAAAAATTAGGGGAGCTGCTTGCCCTTGATTCAGGAACGCTTACCCCGATGTTGAAACGAATGGAGCAGAATGATTTGATTGTCCGTGAACGTTCCACCCAAGATGAGCGTTCGGTGCTGATTTTGCTGACGGAAAAGGGACGCGGCTTGCAGGCAGAGGCCTGCTTCATACCCGATCGCATTTCAGCTATATCAGGCGAAGATAAGCGGGTGGTCGAAGATTTGAAAGCTTCGTTGTTGCATCTGCTGAAAACTTTACAGCAATTTTAAAGAAAAAACGCTTTGGGTGAGATTTCACCCGAAGCGTTTTTGTTGTTGGTGGATATTCATTAATCTACATCGATCTCAATGGCGACGTCGACATTGCCATTGATTGCTTTTGAATAAGGACACATTTGATGTGCTTTATGAACAAGGGCTTCGAACGTCTCTTTATCGATGCCCGATCCTTTCACAGCCAAAGTGACAGCCAAGCTGTACTGATGCATCTCACCCATCAATAAACTGACGCTCGCAGTGACCTTTGAAGCGAATGAAACACGTTCGACTTTCCCGACTGATTGCAACGCACTATCGAAGCATGCTGCATACCCAGCAGCAAAAAGCTGCTCCGGATTGGATGCTTCAGGCATCTGTTTGGCCCTCGGTGTTCCTGGCATCGCGATATCAACCGTAAAGTTACCATCTGCAGAAATGGCCGTTCCTTCTCTTCCGCCGTCAACCGTTACAGATGTAGTGAATAATGTTTTAGTCATTGTCATTCTCCTTGATTTTTGTATTTTTAATTGTGTACAACTGAATTGTACAACATCTATTTGGGGATGGCAATAAAAAAGATTGATTGAATGACTGGGCGTGACCTCATCGTTTCCGGGCATGTTAGAAAAAAATAATCGTGTTGACACTGCAGGGCGGGCAATCCGAAAGCAAACGGAAACAGGCTGCCCCCTCCCGCTGGTTAAACGTGGATGGGGCAGCCTGTTTCCGTTTAGTTCACGATTTCATCTATCAATCGCGATGGCTTTCATATCGGCTCGCTTTGGACAGCTGCTTCAAGATGTCAAGCTCGGTTTTTGACAAGGAAGGGCCGCTGGCGGCCCGGCAGTTTTCACGGAGCTGCTTTACTGAGCTTGCACCTGGGACAACGGTAGCGACGCTTGGGTGTGACAATATATATTGAAGCGCCGTTTCATTTAATTTCCGATCAGAAAGCTTGTCCTTTAATTGCGGAAGCAAATCTTTCAGTTCGTGATAGCTATAATCAAGATATCCATCCTCATTTGCCTTTTCGAGCATTTTCTCGCTAAGCAGGCCTTTGGCAAGGGGGCCTCGTGCGATGATGCTGATCTGTTTGCTTGCCAAAAGGGACATCCACTCTTCCGGGCGGCGGTCAAGCAGGCTGTACTGCATCATTACGGAATCAAGCTCGGACTTTTCAGTGAATTCCTTGATCACGTTCGGGCGGATCGAGGAGATGCCATAATGACGAATATAGCCTTCCTTTTTTAGCTCTTCAAACGCTTCTACCGTTTCTTCGATATTATCTGCGAGAGTTCCTCCATGCAGCTGGTAAAGATCGATGTAATCCGTTCCGAGCCGCTTTAAGCTATCTTTTACAGCAGTTTTGATATAGGTGGCAGAAGGGTCCCAAGACCAGGAATCCTTATTTTCATTCCAACGGTTCCCGACCTTGGTGGCTATGTATACCTGTTCGCGAACCGACTTTACATTCCTTCCGACGATTTCTTCATTCACACCGAAATCATAAAGATCTGCGGTATCAAAATAATTGATCCCTTCATCTAAAGCGGCTTGTATGATTCCGGATGCCCGTTTTTCATCAGTCCCCAATGACATGCATCCGAGCCCGATTTCAGAAACGAGCAACTCAGAATGGCCAAGTCTGCGTTTTTTCATAGTATCCACACTCCCTTTACGTTCATTGTAAAGGAGAAATCCATTTCACTCAAAGAATTCACTTGATTCTTTTTAAAGGAGTTTGGGGAACCTGATGGTGTATGTCGGCAATCCAATCATTGATATAGACATATTGATCTTGCAATTGTTTTAGCTTTTGCAGGATTTCCCAGCTCTTGCCAGATAAAGTAACGCTTTTTTCCAACACATAAATCTTCATTAAATCGCCCTCCATCTCTAGTATGGTAAAATGTATGAGAAATCATGCTGCAATTAGAACAGAGGAGTGTTCAGGATGAAAAAATTTGAAGAAAAAACGCTGTCATCGGAAAAAATCTTCACAGGTAGGGTAATCAGCCTGCAAGTGGATGAGGTGGAGCTTCCCGATGGGAAAACAGGTAAACGTGAAATAGTCAAACATCCGGGCGCCGTTGCGATCATAGCCCTTACGGATGAAAATAAAATCATCATGGTTGAACAGTATCGTAAAGCGCTGGAAAGAAGCTTGATAGAAATCCCTGCCGGAAAGCTTGAAAAAGGAGAGGAACCGGTTCTATCAGCAGAACGGGAGCTGGAAGAAGAGACAGGCTATGAATGCGAAAAAATGGAGCATATCATCTCTTTTTACACATCGCCAGGCTTTGCTGATGAATTGGTCCATTTGTATGTGGCCCATAATTTGAAGAAGAAAGAAAATGCGGCACCGCTGGATGAAGATGAATTTGTCGAGCTGATCGAACTTACGCTGGAGGAAGCTCAAAATTATTTACTGGAAGGGAAAATCCAGGATGCCAAGACGGCATATGCCGTTCAGTATCTGTTGCTGAAAAAGGCGATGACTTCATAAATGAAAGAGTTTTACGCTGACCTCCATATCCATATAGGCAGGACGGGAAGCGGGAAGGCCGTGAAAATAACCGGTGCTAAAACGTTGACCTTCAGCAACGTCCTGCAGGTGGCAAGTGAGAGGAAGGGCCTTGATTTAATCGGGATCATTGATTGCCATTCGCCGGAAATCATCGAAGAGATAGAAGCGGCGATTGTGGATGGGGAAATCATCGAGAAGCGTGAAGGCGGTCTTCTGTACCGGAATACGACGGTCATTCCCGGCTCGGAGATAGAAATTCATGATCACCATTGCAAGGGACCGATCCATGTTCTTGCCTATTTCCCCAGCTTAACGGCGATGAAGGAATTCTCCGCATGGATGAGCGGCCATGTTAAAAACATTACATTAAGTTCGCAAAGGATTTATTGTGATGGCAGGACGCTGCAAAAAATCGTAAAGTCACTCGGCGGTCTGTTCATCCCAGCCCATGTTTTCACCCCATTTAAAAGCTTATATGGAAAAGGGGTGCGATCCAGTCTGACGGAAGTATTCGATCCAAGGCTGATTGATGCCATCGAGCTTGGTCTAAGCTCGGATACAGAAATGGTCGAGGATATCGCGGAGCTGGAGTCCTATCCCTTCGTGACGAACTCCGATGCACATTCGCTTGGGAAAATCGCTCGGGAATATCAAAAAATCCAGCTCGAGGAACCAACCTTCGCTGAGCTGGAAAAAGCGTTTCGAGAAGAGGGGAATCGTAAAGTCCTCGCCAATTATGGTTTGAACCCTCTATTGGGGAAGTATCATAAAACCGTATGTTCAGCATGTTTCCACGAGGTATTGAACGGAAATGGGCCATGTAGCGAATGCGGAAATGCATCAATCATAAAAGGGGTATCTTCCCGCATCAAGGAACTGTCCATGCCGAAAGTGGATGGAGGATGCAAAAGGGAAAGACCGCCGTATATCCATCAAGTGCCACTCGACTTCATCCCTGGACTTGGACCAAAAGCCATGGAGAAACTGCTGGAGGCGTTTGGAACGGAAATGAACATCCTTCATGGAGCTACGCTCGAACAGCTTAAGGAAATCGTCCCCGATAAGCTGGCAGGCTACATCGATGCAGCCAGGAAAGGGACGCTAATCTTGGAAGCGGGGGGCGGAGGGAAGTACGGAAAGGTTAAAAAGGAAAGCTGAAGGGTTATGGGCAAAACCAACCTGATGGGATGCTGTCTGTCTAGTGCAGGCGGCATCTTTTTTTAGATTCCGGAGCTAGAGCCACGAGAATGAATTTCCGTTTACAAGGCAGGGTGCTGGAACGGAACATTTTCTTCTTTTAAATAAAAGGACCCTGCAGGATAGACTTTTTTAAAAGTGTCCATTCCATAGGGTCCATGTTCACCTGTCAGGGTTAGTTAATTTGTCGTTTTGGCATAGACCGAGGTGCTCCGCAATTCCTTGCCATCTGCACTAAGGCTGTCATTTTGCAAAATTCCTTCAAGCGTATACCCCAGCTTCTCGGGAATGCGTGCGCTGGCAATGTTATTGGGATCACAGCGAATTTCAACTCGCTTGGCTCCATAATGGTAAAAAGCGAACTTCGTCAACTTTTCTATCGCCTCCGTAATGTACCCTTTTTTACTGTACCTCGTATCAATCCAATAGCCGATTTCAAATTTAGGAATATCCCAATCAATTCGGTGCAGGCCGGTGGAACCGATGAACTGGTCGTCTTCCTTCCTATAAATAAGCAGCCTGATATCCTCTTTTAAAATAAAGTCAGCTAAGGATTTCAGGATGTTCCGCTCGGAAATTTCCGCTGAGGCATCCTGATGGGCAAATGGGAGCCATTGTTTAAGTTCATGTTCAGAATGGATAATGGCTTCGTAAACATCAAGGCCATCGCCTGGCTGGCATGGCCTTAAATATAATCGCGGGGTTTCGATTTTTTCTGGAAAATCCATCAATATCGCTTTCATAACGTACCTCCATCCAATGATTATGGGAAATTATAACACGAATTCCAGTTCAATTGTTCGCTCGCAGCGAAAGTTTTCTTGGCATAAATGAGAGAGTGAAAACATAGATTCTAGTAAGCGGAGTTGGGAGGATGAAAGATGAAAAAAAAATCTGTCGTACAAAATGCCGTAATGAAACATGTTAACGAACATTCCTCATTATATGTCTTTATCACTGTGCTTTTTTTGATGGGTGTCATTTTTGGAGCGGTGCTGGTGAATAGTTTGAGCTTTACCCAAAAGGAGGACTTGTTCTATTATTTATCGCAATTCTTCGGACAAGTATCCAAAGGTGAATTTGCCTCTTCGCATGATATGTTCAGCCAAAGTATCATGCATAATATAAGATATATCGGCTTCATTTGGATACTGGGAATTTCCGTCATCGGGTTGCCGGTCATTTTGGTATTGTTATTCATAAAAGGGATGGTAGTCGGATTCACAGTCGGTTTTTTGGTCAACCAAATGGGATGGAGTGGGTTCTTATTATCTTTCGTCTCCATTTTGCCTCAAAATATCTTCATCGTGCCGATCTTCATCGTGATAACGGTCCTTGCAGTGTCACTATCGATGAAAATGATCAGTCGGATTTTCCTTAAGCAGGTTCGTGAGCCGCTTAAGCCAATCATATCAAGGTATATTTTCTCATTGGTCCTGTCTGGTTTGTTTTTGGTAACAGCTGCAGCATTTGAAGCGTACCTATCACCTTCCTTGATGAAAAATGTCGTGAGTTTATTGGGGCATTGACGGAAATTTGCCTTTATCGCAAATTTTTTTATCATTAACAAGAAATCTATTTTGACAGTTTTCCCTCATTTGATATAATGGATAAGATAGCGGCGCGGGAGGGAATATTAGGTATGGAAATAGAAAACAGAATCGATAGGATAAAAAAGCAGTTGCACTCGTCCAGCTACAAATTGACGCCTCAGCGAGAAGCGACCGTCCGCGTTTTACTTGAGCACGAAGAGGATCATTTAAGCGCAGAAGACGTTTACCTCCTTGTCAAAGAAAAGTCGCCGGAAATTGGATTGGCAACAGTATACCGTACGCTAGAGTTGCTGACTGAATTGAAAATAGTGGATAAAATTAACTTTGGGGACGGGGTTTCCCGTTATGATTTAAGACAAGAAGGAGCTGCGCATTTCCATCATCATCTTGTTTGTGTGGAATGCGGTGCGGTGGATGAGATCCAGGAAGACTTACTTGAAGACGTGGAATCCATCGTGGAACGCGATTGGAACTTCAAGATAAAAGATCATAGATTAACCTTTCATGGCATTTGTCATCGCTGTCATGATAAACAAGAAAATAAAGGTGAATGAAGACGGACCTTTTCCATTTACTGGAGAAGGTTTTCTGCGTTTTAAATAGATCCGAAACCTGTAACGGGCAAGTGGATGTCCGCAAAGGAGAGGCGTTTTTTTCCTTCTTCCCATCGAAACACGTATAAAACTTGTCCTGTTGGGCATAGATTGATACAAGGGATCGAATGGGGAGGGGAAAGATGATGAAAACATCATTATCGCTTGTTTTACATACGGCAAAAGTGATGGTGCTCTTCGTAAGCTTCACTGTCCTTTTTTATATAGGGATGGTATGGTTAAATCAGGAATACCAAAGTTATCATCGTTATGACGAACCGAAAGGGATGGCCGTGAAAGTATCGAAGGCCGTCGACACGGGTGATGATGCATGGCTGGAACGGTTAATGCTGTTTTATTTAAACGGGGAGTGACTATGGAAAATCAAATCAGGGATTTCATTCATTTTTTAACGATTGAAAAAGGTCTTGCCAAGAATACGCTCGTTTCCTATGAGCGAGATTTAAGATCCTATTGGAAGTATCTGATGGAAGTTGAATCCATCGGTGACTGGAACGGTTCACGGCGTGTGAATATCCTGCATTTTCTCATTCATTTGAAGGACCAAGGGAAATCATCGAAAACGGTAGCTCGCCATATTGCCTCGATTCGGTCTTTTCATCAATTCCTTCTGAGGGAAAAAGTGACCGATCAGGATCCGTCGATACATATAGATACACCGAAACCGGAGCGTACCCTGCCGAAAGTGCTGAGCATGGAAGAGGTTGAAGCGTTATTGGAAGCCCCGAAAGCGATGGACGAATTCGGCTTGCGCGATAAAGCGATGCTTGAATTGATGTATGCGACGGGAATGCGGGTCAGTGAGCTGATATCGTTGGATGTGAGTGATGTTCATGCTTCGATGGGGTTTGTCCGTTGTGTCGGGAAAGGAAATAAAGAGAGGATCATTCCGATTGGACAAACGGCATTGGGAGCCATCGAACATTATTTAAAGAGTTCCCGAGGGAAATTGGCAAGCCCAAAGCACAGGACGGATTCACTTTTTTTGAATCATCATGGCAACAGGCTGACAAGACAGGGGTTTTGGAAGATTCTAAAGAAACTTGTAAAATCGGCCCATATAGAAAAAGAAATCACACCGCATACGCTCAGGCATTCCTTTGCGACCCATTTATTGATGAATGGTGCTGATTTACGAGCCGTCCAGGAGATGCTGGGACATGCGGATATTTCGACAACGCAAATTTATACACATATTAGTAACGTTCGCATCAAGGATGTGTATTCAAAATTCCATCCGCGGGCATAATAGAATGGTAGAATGATAGAGCGGTTGCTTCCTTCCTGCAGATCAGGGAGGGAAAGCGGCCTTTTTACGGTAGGTGCGAGGAGCGAAAACCCGGCTGGGAATTCCTGCTCATGCTTATCATCACTTCGTTGTTTTTTTTGAAATATATTATTTGTCTCCATCTAGGTAATCGTTTACAATATAGAGAGGTCAGACTTCTGACGTTCTCGCGATTTGATTTTTTTACAGAGTAACTAAGCTGGATAAGGGTAATATAAAGAGTATAAAAAGCGATTTACTATTTTAGGAGGAATGAGCATGGAAGGGAATTCAGCTTTTAAACGTATATTTGTAGTGGTCATGGATTCGGTTGGAATCGGCGAAGCACCCGATGCGGATTTATTCGGCGATAAAGGGTCCGATACACTCGGGCATATTGCAGAAGAAATGAATGGGCTGCACATGCCGAATCTTGCAAAACTCGGTTTAGGCAATATCCGTGAAATAAAAGGGATAGATAAAGCTCAGCAACCTCTCGCATACTATACGAAAATGAAAGAAGCATCAACGGGAAAAGATACGATGACCGGGCATTGGGAAATCATGGGGCTGAACATCTCCACGCCATTCCGTGTGTTTCCAAACGGATTTCCTGAATTGTTGGTCAATGAACTTGAAGCGAAAATGGGCCGTGGAATTATAGGAAACGTCCCAGCAAGCGGAACGGAAATCATGGAAAGGCTTGGCGAAGAGCATATGAAGACGGGCGCATTGATTGTTTATACATCAGCTGATTCCGTTTTGCAGATCGCTGCACATGAAGATATCGTTCCGATTGAAGAATTATACAAGATTTGTGAAATTGCACGTGAAGTGACAATGGCTGATGAGTACAAAGTCGGACGCGTGATCGCGAGACCTTTCACTGGGGAACCGGGCAGCTTCAAAAGGACGTCTAATCGTCATGATTATGCATTGAAGCCTTTTAATCGGACAGTGATGGATGAATTGAAGGATTCGGGATTCGATGTACTGGCAATTGGGAAAATCTCGGATATTTTTGATGGGGAAGGCGTAACTGAATCACTGAGGACCGTATCCAATATGGACGGAATGGACAAATTGATCCAAACGATAGACCAGGACTTCAGGGGAATGAGCTTCCTTAACCTAGTCGACTTCGATGCATTATACGGCCACCGTCGCGATCCGGAGGGGTACGGTAAGGCATTGGAAGAATTCGACGCCAGGATGCCGGAAGTCCTTGAAAAGCTGAAAGAGGATGACTTATTGATCATCACTGCCGATCATGGAAATGACCCTGTACATGAAGGAACCGATCATACACGTGAATATGTGCCATTACTGGTCTATTCCAAACGATTTAAAGAAGGAACCGAGCTTCCAATAAGAGATACATTTGCAGATATCGGGGCGACAGTTGCTGCTAATTTCGATGTGAAAATGCCTGCCTTCGGGAAAAGTATATTGGGCGATTTAAAATAAGGGGGAGAGAAATAGATGTTCAATAAAATAGAGACAGCTGCAGCATTCATAAAAAATAAGATAGAAGGCTCTCCGGAAATAGGACTGATACTTGGTTCCGGACTGGGAGTATTGGCAGATGAAATAGAAAATCCGATCACGATTCCTTACCATGATATCCCGGAGTTTCCGGTTTCGACGGTTGAAGGACACGCAGGTCAGCTTGTCATTGGACAACTAAGCGGTAAAAAAGTGGTGGCGATGCAAGGTCGTTTTCATTTTTATGAAGGTTACTCAATGGAGAAGGTCACCTTCCCTGTACGTGTAATGAAACTTCTCGGTGTGAAGCAGTTAATCGTAACGAACGCTGCCGGAAGTGTTAATGAAAGCTTCGCCCCAGGAGATTTGATGCTCATTACCGATCATATCAATTTTATGGGGACAAACCCGCTGATCGGTCCTAATGAAGATCGTTTCGGGCCAAGGTTTCCTGATATGTCTGAAGCTTATAATAAAGATCTTCGGGCAAAAGCGAAAAAAATCTCATCTTCACTTGGCATGGATATTAAGGAAGGCGTCTATGTGGGGAATTCAGGGCCGACCTATGAAACACCTGCAGAAGTGAAAATGGCAAGGATCCTTGGAGGGGATGCTGTTGGAATGTCCACTGTTCCCGAAGTCATCGTGGCTAGACATAGTGACATGAAAGTTCTCGGGATTTCATGCATAACCAACATGGCCGCAGGCATTCTGGATCAGCCGTTGTCACATGAAGAGGTAATCGAAACGACTGAAAAGGTGAAAAGCAGTTTTCTGGAATTTGTTAAGCAAATCGTTAAGGACATATAAACCGATCAAAAAAATATAAGTGCACCCGAGAACGACGGTGCCTTTAAGAAGTGGGGATTCTAATATGAGAATGGTAGACTTAATTGAGAAAAAACGTGATGGAAAGGCCCTTTCAACAGAGGAAATCCAGTTCATTATCAAAGGCTTCACGGATGGAACGATTCCTGATTACCAAATGAGTGCTTGGTCAATGGCTGTTTATTTCAAAGGAATGAATGAGCAGGAGCGCGCTGATTTAACGATGGCAATGGTTGAGTCGGGTGATCAAATTGACTTATCGATGATTGAAGGGATCAAGGTCGATAAACATTCAACAGGCGGTGTTGGCGATACGACGACGCTAGTGCTTGGACCATTGGTCGCTGCGGTAGGTGTTCCCGTTGCAAAAATGTCAGGACGAGGTCTTGGCCACACGGGCGGCACGATCGATAAGTTGGAGTCTGTTTCGGGTTTTCATGTAGAAATTGAAAATGATGAATTCATTCGACTTGTGAATAAAAATAAAATCGCAGTCATCGGACAAAGCGGGAACTTGACCCCAGCCGATAAAAAACTGTATGCCTTGCGCGATGTGACGGCCACCGTTAATAGCATCGGTTTGATTGCCGGCTCGATCATGAGCAAGAAAATAGCTGCCGGTGCCGATGCAATTGTCCTTGATGTTAAAACGGGAGCAGGGGCTTTCATGAAAACCCTTGCAGATTCGGAAGAATTGGCGCATGCGATGGTGAGCATCGGGAACAACGTCGGAAGAAATACGATGGCTGTCATTTCCGACATGAGCCAACCGCTTGGATATGCAATCGGAAATGCCCTGGAAGTGAAGGAAGCAATCGATACGCTTAAAGGAGAAGGACCGGAGGATTTAACGGAACTTTCTTTAACACTGGGAAGCCATATGGTATACCTAGCAAAAAAAGCAAGCTCATTGAAAGAGGCAAGAACATTGCTTGAAAATGCGATCAAAGATGGATCTGCACTTAACTCGTTCAAGATATTCTTGGAAGCGCAGGGTGGCGATGGATCGGTTGTCGATCATCCGGAAAAACTTCCGCAGGCGGCTTATACCTTTGAGCTTGAAGCGAAAGAGGACGGATATGTATCGGAGATCATCGCTGATGAAGTGGGGACGGCAGCCATGCTTTTAGGCGCAGGCCGGGCGACGAAAGAATCGGAAATCGATTTGGCAGTCGGGCTTGTACTCCGTAAAAAAATTGGGGAAACCGTGGCAAAAGGTGAATCCCTTGTAACGATTTACAGCAACTTTGAAGATGTTTCAAAAGTGAAAGATAAATTGTATGAAAGCATTGCGGTTTCAAAAGCGAAAGTTGAAAAACCGACATTGATCTATAAAGAAATCATGGAATAAATACATTTGCCAAAAACACTCTTTTAAGGGTGGTCACTGTAGACAAACTCGATAGCCATTGAGTTTGTCTACAGTTTTTTTAGGTTTTTGGAACATTCCACTCCGATCCATTTTGTGTGAAAACGAAGATGGAATCCCGATTCTCCTCATATAGCTGGCGAGAACGGTACAAAAAGCATGATTTTTTTATGAGAATGCACCTCAAATTCGATGGAACAGCCTAACTCGCGAGTAAAGCCGGTAAATTGGCGAGTAACGACATCTTAGACTGTCGCTTTCCACTAACAAGCACTCCTTTCCGCGCGGCGGTACGTGAGCCTCCTTGCCTTTCAGCCTGCGGGGTCTCACGTAGACACGCATTTCCCGCAGGAACCTTCCGTTCTAATCCGCTTCAGGCACTCGCGCATTGAAGTAAATTCAAAATTGATCATTATTTGTATAAAAATGGGTTTTGTGGAAAAAATAAATGATATAAAGATTGGAGGGTATGGAGATGAAGCGGGTTCTTTCTCTATTTTTAACGGTATTAATAGCAATAAGTTTTGGCATCCCACATACAAAGGCAGCGGAAAATAAAGGAGTGGACTTGGCAGCGAATGCTAAATCCGCTATTTTGATTGAACGGGATACAGGTGCTGTTCTATATGATAAAAATTCGGATGTTCGCCTTTCACCGGCAAGCATGACGAAAATCATGACGATGCTGCTGATCATGGAAGCGATTGATAAAGGCGAGCTTAGCATGAAGGAGAAAATCAGGACGAGCGAGTATGCAGCATCGATGGGAGGATCCCAAATTTTCCTCGAGCCAGGTGAAGAAATGACCACAGAGCACATGCTTAAAGGCATTTCGATTGGTTCGGCGAATGACGCATCGGTGGCGATGGCTGAACACCTTGCCGGTTCGGAAGAAGAATTCGTTAAGAAAATGAATGAAAAGGCAAAAGAACTTGGTTTAAAAAATACAAAGTTCCAAAACGCAACAGGCCTTCCGGTTAAGGATCATTACAGTTCCGCCCATGATATGTCAATCATGGCGAAGGAGCTATTGAAATACGATACGATTACAAGGTTCACGGGTACATATGAAGATTATCTCCGTGAAAATACGGATAAGAAATTCTGGCTTGTGAACACGAACAGATTGGTGAAATTTTACCCAGGCGTGGATGGTCTGAAGACAGGATTCACGAATGAAGCGAAGTACTGTTTAACAGCAACGGCCAAAAAAGGGAATATGCGGGTCATTGCCGTCGTATTCGGAGCTGCTTCCCCAAAGGAACGGAACGCACAGGTTACGAAGATGCTGGATTACGCATTTTCACAATACATCACCTATCCGATTTATAAGCGCGGAGAGGTGCTAGGGGAAACGAAGGTAAGCAAAGGCAATGAGAAATCTGTTGTTGGTGTGACAAGCGAGCCTATTTCAGTTTTGACGGCCAAGAACGGAACGGCCAAGGACTTCACTAAAAAAATCACACTTAATAAAGATCTGAAAGCTCCGATTCAAAAGGGTGATGAAATCGGGACGCTTGAATTGAAGAAAAACGGAAAGGTATATGTGAAATCGCCAATTGTTGCGAAGAAAACGGTTAAAAATGCGAGCTGGTGGCAATTGTACAAACGTGCTTTCGGCATGTTTACCAAAGCCAAATAAGAAAAATGTCGCAATGGCTGGTAATAGTACTAATTTAGGCGAAACTGCACTAGTTTTGTTGCTAAGAAGGAATCGGCAGGTGAAAAAGAGAATTTGACTCTTATAAGACAGTGAAGGAGGCTGTATATAGTGAGTCTTACGATTAATATGGAGGCGAAGAATCGTGTATTGTGCATTCGTCTCAAAGGTGATTTGGATCATCATACAGCAGAAAGATTGAAAAACCAGGCAGAGGCAGCCATTCAAAAGCATAACATCCAGCATATCATCCTCAACATGGAAGAATTGCATTTTATGGACAGTTCAGGGCTCGGCGTCATTTTAGGGCGTTATAAGCAAGTCAATAAAAAGCAAGGCGAAATGGTGGTCTGTGCAATATCTCCAGCAGTAAAGCGGTTATTTGAGATGTCAGGGTTGTTTAAAATTGTTAAAATGGAACTATCCGAAAAAAACGCTTTGCAAAGACTGGGGGTTGCCTAATATGAAAAATAAAATGGAAACGAAATTTTCTGCACTAAGCCAAAATGAATCTTTTGCCAGGGTAACTGTTGCGGCTTTCATCGCCCAATTGGACCCGACGATGGATGAATTGACGGAAATCAAGACGGTCGTGTCTGAAGCGGTTACGAATTCAATCATTCATGGGTATGAGAGTGACCCGGAAGGTTGGGTATACATTTCAGCGGTCATCGAAGGCGATACCGTCGAGTTGACCATAAGGGATGAAGGACTGGGCATTGAGGACGTCGAAGAAGCCAAACAACCATTGTTCACGACGAAGCCGGAGCTTGAACGTTCTGGCATGGGATTCACCATTATGGAAAACTTCATGGATGAAATCAATATCGTATCCCATAAGGGCGAAGGCACGATCATTCGATTAAAAAAGCACTTAACTACAAGCAGAGCTTTGTGCAATTAAGGGAGACTTGCATATGGATGTGGAGGTTAAAAACGAGAAGAGCAAAAAAGGCCAGCCCCATTTAAAAGATGAGGAATTGCGGAGTTTAATCCAACGCAGCCAAAGCGGTGATCAAGACGCAAGAAACCTGATCGTCAATAGCAATCTTAGGCTTGTATGGTCAGTGGTGCAAAGATTCCTCAATCGAGGTTACGAACCGGATGACCTTTATCAAATTGGCTGTATTGGTCTGTTGAAGTCCGTGGATAAATTTGACTTATCGTTTGAAGTGAAGTTCTCAACGTATGCTGTGCCAATGATCATTGGTGAAATCCAACGTTTTATCCGCGATGACGGAACTGTAAAGGTCAGCCGGTCCTTAAAGGAAATGGCGAATAAAATCCGCAGGGCGAAAGAAGAACTTTCCAAGACGTATGGCCGTGTCCCGACTGTCAATGAACTGGCGGAACACCTCGACCTATCGCCTGAGGAAATCATCATGGCCCAGGAAGCAAGCAGGAGCCCTTCATCCATCCATGAAACGGTTTACGAGAATGATGGGGACCCGATTACGCTTCTTGATCAGATTGCCGATAATAATGAAACATCATGGTTCGATCAGATCGCATTAAAAGAAGCAATCCATGAATTGAATGAACGAGAAAGGCTGATCGTTTTCCTGAGATATTACAAGGACCAGACACAATCGGAAGTGGCTGCGAGGCTTGGAATATCGCAAGTTCAAGTTTCTAGGCTAGAAAAAAAGATTCTTCAGCAAATGAAAAACCACATGAATCAATGATTCATGTGGTTTTTCATTTTTTTATGGAGATAAATCTCGTTTTTGGAAGAAAGTGAAAGTGATTAACTCCCTTTCATCCGGGAAGGATAAAAAAATATGAAATTATCGCTGTCCATCAAATTTTTTTATTGAATTTAGAATTAAAAACGAATATTATAGTAAAGGTCGCGCTTTTCATTCGTTTTTTTCGTTCATTCAAGAATGTTTCAACAGCAAAAGCGGCGTTGCAGTATAATTCTAGGGCACCAAGTCTTTGCATGCAAACGGTTGTCGGTGTTTCCTTTAGATCTGGAGGTCTAAATATGTTTATGGAAAAGTTTTTCTCCCTGAAAGAAAATGGGACGGATATCCGTACGGAAGTCATGGCGGGTGTTACGACATTTTTGACTATGGTTTATATCCTGATTGTGAATCCCGCTTTGCTGTCTTCAATCGGAATTCCGTTTGAACAAGTTTTCATGGCAACGGTCATATCAGCTGTGATAGGTACCCTTTTAATGGGGCTGGTCGCGAAATATCCAATTGCAATAGCGCCGGGCATGGGTTTGAATGCTTATTTTGCTAGTGTTGTGGGAGCGCAGGGCCTCTCCTATCAGACGGTATTCGGCACTGTTTTCATCGCAGGCCTGCTATTTTTATTAATCAGCGTGACGAGCTTGCGTAAAATGATCATTGATGCCATTCCTAATTCTTTAAAGTATGGCATCACATCCGGAATCGGTTTATTCATCGCGTTCATCGGATTGAAGAACGCAGGGATCGTTGTCCCCAATGAATCAACGATGGTGACTCTCGGTGATTTGCATCAGCGAGGAACCGTTTTAGCTTTAGCTGGCTTGTTCATTACTTTGATTTTGATGGCGCGCAATATTAAAGGGGCCATTTTCATTGGGATGATCGTTACGGCCGTAATCGGCTATTTCATTGGATTGCTCGATTTCAATGGCGTCTTATCGGTGCCGCCGACACCGGTATTTTTTGATATCGATATTGCTGGGGTCTTCACCCATTCTTTATATTCGGTTGTTTTTGCCTTTCTGCTTGTAACGATCTTTGATACGACAGGTACCTTGATTGGTGTGACGGAGCAGGCTGGGCTCACGAAGGACGGTAAAATCCCACGTGCCAAGAAGGCATTTTTGGGTGATGCAATTGCAACGACAGTGGGTTCCATGTTTGGTACAAGCCCATCGACTGCTTACGTTGAATCAAGCACGGGTGTGGCTGCAGGCGGGCGTACCGGTTTAACGGCAACA
Organism: Bacillus sp. mrc49; assembly: GCF_002803435.1. Classification (NCBI taxonomy): domain Bacteria; kingdom Bacillati; phylum Bacillota; class Bacilli; order Caryophanales; family Bacillaceae; genus Bacillus; species Bacillus sp. mrc49. Next base: position 47,771 of record NZ_PHNG01000688.1, read on the forward strand.
GTCGTGGCAATCCTGTTCGCTGCATCGATTTTCTTTTCTCCTCTTATATCTGCAATCTCGTCAGTTGCTGCGATCACGGCTCCTGTTTTGATTATCGTCGGATGCTTCATGATGGAAGGTCTGGCGAAAGTCAATTGGAAAACGTTCGATGAGGCATTTCCGGCGTTTGCGATCATTTTGACAATGCCGCTTACGTCAAGCATATCGACTGGGATTGCAATTGGGTTCATTACCTATCCCCTTATGAAGCTTTTCAGCGGAAAAGGGAAATCGGTTCATCCGCTCATTTATATTTTTGGAGTGATCTTTATGGTGCAACTCATTTTCTTCCCTACTCATTAATTACGAAAAAGACATGCTGTCATTGCAGCGTGTCTTTTTTTTGTAATTAGTAATATATGGACATGCGTCACTTCCTGCATTTTCATTCTGTTTGGAATCCATACTACTAGCATAAGGAAATAAAAGGTCGGGATGTGATGAACGTGGCGGTTGTATATATCAGGATGAGGAACCGTGTACAAGTAAAGGGAAATCAGACGGTGAGGATAAAAGATATAGCAAGGATAATCGGGCCTGAAGATGAGATTGGAATGATTGAAGAAATCTTGTTACTGACCGTCAAGAAGGAAGACAGGAATATCATCGTCATCGATCTGGCCCAAGTCATCATGGCCATTCGAAAAGTGGATGCATCCATTGAAGTGGAAACCTTCGGGCCATCCCAAACGATCATCGAAATCATTCTCACGAAGAAGAAAATGTCATTTCTCACATTCGCGCTAGTTTGGTTCTTGCTGTTCATCGGCGGTGCGATGACCATCATGAATTTTCATGTGGATGTGAGCATGGGGGAAGTGCATCAAAAAATCTTTACGATCATTACGGGGAAAGTGGAGGAAAAACCGTTATTGATCCAAATTCCATATAGCTTTGGTCTTGGGATAGGGATGATTTTATTTTTCAATCACTTCTTTAAAAAACGCTTCAATGAGGAACCTAGTCCGCTCGAGGTTGAAATGTTCAACTATCAGCAGGACTTGGACCGTTATGTCACCATGAATGAAAACAAGGAGAACGTGCGTCATCTTGATGACAGGTAGAATTATCTTTGGGATTTTTGCCGGTTTAGCAGGTGGTTTCGCGACAGGTGCAGGTTTTGTAGCGTTTTTAACTGTACTTGGCGTGATTCCGAGACTGACTCAGCTGACAAAAACAATGAAAATGATCCATTACTATGAAGGAGCCATCATCGCCGGTGTTGTCGCGGGCACATGGTTCGGACTACAAGAGACGGAGTTTTTCCTGCCGCAATTCTTATTGATTCCGATCGGCTTGGCTGACGGGGTCTTCAATGGGATGCTGGCAGCCGCCCTGACCGAGGTTCTCAACGTTTTCCCCGTTTTGTCAAAGCGAATCGGCATTCAAGAGAAAATCATTTATCTATTGATGGCACTCGTTTTGGGAAAGATAGCCGGGTCGTTATTTCAGTGGATTTATTTTGTCGATATGTAAATTTTTCAAGTAACTATTCCGGATGAAAGGTAGGCCCAAGATGGTGACCAAACGAAATGTGATATTGATTACGGATGGAGATGAATATGCGAAAAGGGCTGTGGAAATTGTAGCCAAGGAAATTGGGGGGCGATGTATCTCCATGTCCCAAGGTAATCCATCACGATATACGGGCTTGGAGCTAGTTGAATTGATAAAAAAGGCGAAGTATGATCCGGTATTGGTCATGTTTGATGATAGCGGCTTTATCGGGGAAGGATCCGGTGAACAGGCGATGAAGGTGGTTGCCGGGCATCCCGATATGAATGTCCTTGGAGTGATAGCGGTCGCTTCAAAGACTAGAAGGGAAGAATGGACCAAGGTCGATGTTTGTATCGATCGTGATGGGAATTTGACACCGAATGGCGTCGATAAGTTCGGTGCGGAGGAATTCGAGTTGGGAAAGATTACAGGAGATACGGTGTATTGCATTGATGGCTTGCATGTCCCGATCGTAGTGGGGGTAGGGGATATCGGTAAAATGTCCCGCCAGGATGACTGCAAAAGGGGTGCGCCGATCACGAAGCTAGCAGTGGAAATCATATTGGAAAGGAGTGGTCATGATGTCTTCAGAAAAACCGCAAAACATGAAACCGATTCCGAATAAGGTAGCGGAAGTAGACGCGTACATGAAAGAGAGAGTGGGTCTTGGCGTCAGCTTTGACTTGGGCGTAAGAAAGATCAAAGTCTTAAAAAAAGATGTACACCTTTACTATATAAACGGTCTGACCGATACGGAGTACATCATAGAGATCCTTGACTCGTTGATCCATAATAAAAACACGGAAATCATGACTACGAAGATTTTTGATGTAGTCAAAGGGTTGCTCGTTCACCAATCCGTTGAAGAAATAAGCACGATGGATGAGCTTGTCGATCAAGTATTATCCGGTTTGATCGTCATCGTTGTCGATGGTAAACCAGTAGGCTTGGTCGTAGATGTCAGGAGTTATCCTGGAAGACAGCCCGAAGAACCGGATACCGAGAAAGTCGTGCGCGGTTCCCGGGATGGTTTTGTCGAAAACATCATCGTCAATACGGCAATAACGAGACGAAGAATCCGGGATGAACGATTGCGCTTTGAAATGCTGCACGTTGGCGAACGCTCCAAAACGGATATTTCTATTGGATACATTAAAGGGATCGCCGACCCCGATTTGATCGATATCGTTCGTAAGGAATTGGAAAGCATTGATGTCGATGGATTAACGATGGCTGATAAAACGATCGAAGAATTCATCGTCAAGCAAAGATATAATCCATATCCGCTCGTCCGGTATACCGAACGTGCCGATGTTGCGGCAACGCATTTACTTGAGGGGCACGTCCTGATATATGTGGATACCTCCCCGAGTGTCATTATCACCCCGTCGACTCTTTTCCATCATATGCAGCACGCCGAGGAGTATCGGCAGGCACCCGCTGTTGGAACGCTGGTACGCTGGACACGTTTTTTCGGAATTTTCGTTTCGCTATATTTGCTGCCGATTTGGTTGTTGTTTTGTTTGGAACCGTCGCTTTTGCCGGATAAGTTCGAGTTTATCGGACCGAACGAAAAAACGCATATTCCCATTGTGGTCCAAATCTTCATTTCCGATATCGGGATCGAGTTCCTGAGGATGGCAGCCGTCCACACTCCGACGCCGCTTTCGACGGCAATGGGCTTGGTTGCGGCTGTGCTCATTGGGCAGATAGCGATAGATGTCGGCCTATTTGTCCCAGAAGTGGTCCTCTACGCTTCCGTGGCGACAATCGGCACCTTCGTCACCCCGAGCCTGGAACTCGGTGTGGCGAATAAGATTTCCCGTCTGTTCCTGCTGGTGTTGGTCGCTTTGTTTAAAGTGCCTGGCCTAGTCATTGGCATCACTCTCTACATTATTCTATTGACGGGCATTAAAGCTTTAAATACACCGTATTTATGGCCGCTTATCCCATTTCAACCGAAGGCTCTGTCACATATAATATTCAGAAGACCTTTTCCAGGATCAGTGGAGCGTCCAAGTATTGTGCATCCCCAGGATAAATATAGGCAGCCGAGAAAACCTTAAGGTTGATGTTGTCGAAAAGTTGTGGTAATTTAATTTTATTCGGATAAAGCGGTAAAGTTAGGTTTCACAGACAGATAGAGCCTTCATGACTCTTTGACGTTAAACCAATCTGGCTTTCCCTTCGAACTACTGAGCAGTCATAGATAACAATACTTAAATGGGATGATCGATTGATTCGGATGAGGCTTGTCGATATGGAGGACCCTACACGTGCATAAGGGGTTCTTTATTAGAGGCTGCCTCATTTCTTGTTAATCTTTAGTTTCTAAGTCAGGAAGGTGAGGCTATCATGCATTTGTACGGAACCAGCGGTGTCAATGAGCGGGGGCATCTGGAGATTGGCGGAGTGGACACGATCGAGCTGATCGAGCAATTCGGGACGCCATTATATGTTTATGATGTAGAACTGATACGTGAACGGGCAAGGGGATTCAAAAGGACTTTTGAAGAATTGGGGATTTCAGCACAAGTTGCTTACGCAAGCAAAGCCTTCTCTTCGATTGCCATGATCCAGTTGGCAGATCAAGAGGGACTTTCTCTCGATGTTGTCTCGGCAGGGGAATTGTACACGGCCATCAAGGCGGAATTCCCGACTGAACGCATCCATTTCCATGGAAACAACAAAAGTGAAGAAGAGCTACATATGGCTTTGGATTATAAAATTGGCTGTATAGTAGTCGATAATTTTTCAGAGTTGACCCTTTTAGAAGAGATTTGTACAAACCGTGAACAAAAGATGAAGATCCTTCTTCGTGTTACACCGGGAATCGAGGCCCATACGCATGATTATATCTTGACAGGGCAGGAAGATTCCAAATTCGGTTTCGATCTCATTAATGGCCAGGCGGAAGAAGCCCTTAGACAAGCGTTGCAGAGCGAATGGCTGGAGGTCCTGGGTCTGCACTGTCATATTGGATCGCAGATCTTTCAAACGACAGGCTTCTTGCTTGCTGCACAAAAAATCATCGGCAAGCTTGATAGCTGGCATGGCTCGATAGGGTATCAGCCCAAGGTTTTGAACCTCGGCGGCGGCTTCGGGATTCGCTATACACAAGAGGATGACCCGCTTCCGGCTTCTCAATATGTTGAAGAGATCGTTAGGGAAGTCCAGAATTTGGTTGCTGATTCTGATTTGCAAATGCCTGAAATCTGGATTGAGCCCGGCCGGTCATTGGTCGGGGATGCGGGTGTGACTTTATATAAAGTGGGCTCTGAAAAGCAAGTGCCCAATGTCCGTAAATATATTGCGGTTGATGGAGGCATGAGTGACAATATACGTCCAGCTCTTTATGAAGCCAAGTATGATGCCATTTTGGCGAACCGGCCGCTTGATCCTGTAGAAGAAACCGTGTCCATCGCTGGTAAATGCTGTGAAAGCGGGGATATGCTGATCTGGGATTTACCTTTGCCAAAAGCTGGGCGCGGGGATGTGCTGGCAGTCTTTTGTACAGGGGCATATGGATATTCGATGTCCAATAATTACAATCGAATTCCAAGACCGGCTGTCGTCTTCGTTGAAAATGGGGAAGCCCGGCTTGTCATCAAACGTGAGACCTTCGAGGATCTTATTCATTTGGATTTGGCCCTTCATGAAGCGGCTGTCACGAACAAAGAATAAAAAAGAGGCGGCAAAAGCCAACCTCTCAAGCTGTTGGGAAATCCGATAATGGGTTTCCTGCAGTTTTTTTCATTTGGTTAAAATCAGTTGAAAAGTGATTTGATAGCGTCTATTAAACTGCTGAAAACTTCTTTCAGTTTATCCAAAAATGTTTGACCCTCTTCGGATTCAAGAAAATGGGATAGCTTATCTTTTGCTGCTGTTAACTGATCACCGACCGCGTTCCAATCAATGTTCAATTCTTTTAGCTTGTTGAATAGGTCAATAAGACTTTGAATTTGGGCATCATTCAAGGATATTCCAAGTTCTTTCGCCGAAGATTCAACCACATCGCGCACTTCTTCGGTATTGGCTGGCGGATTTTCAGCCATATTTTCTTTAATTTTCGTTACCAGTGCAGATGCTTCCTCTGTACCGATTTCATCCCCCAATTTAGCCGTTTTCACCATTTCTTCATTGGCGGCCTGCTTCACGTCTTCCGGAATCTTCTTATCGGAAGACAGCTCATATGCTTTAATGACACCTGTCAAAGCTGCTGTACCGGAAACGGGAATCGGCGCCGTTACATAAACGGTAGCATCTTTCACTCCAGCAGTGGCCAAGGCATTAATGTACATTTCATCGGTGACCCAGTTAATATTTTTCGACTCGAGTTTGAGGCCAGTGCCCTTTTCCTCCAATGTAATGGCGGAAGAGGAAATCGCCTTTATACCGATTAACCGGCTGGCGATATAATCTCCTAGATATTCATGTTCCTCCGCATTCGTAACGGTTAGAACCTCTACATCTTTGGGGGCTTTCATTTCCGACAAAATCATATTCTTTTGTTCATTTGACAAGTTTTCTCCAAGAGTGACGATCATTTCACCGACAGCTGCATCTGCAAAAGCCTTATATGGCAATAATAGACAAAGCAATATGGTCAAAATGACCCATTTATTCATTTTTTTCATCGTAATCCTCCTTAACATTTTCCTGCTGAATTCAAATCTTCATGTAAAGGGATGCGCTTTATATGAAGATTCATAGTAATGGACGAAACAAAGGACAAAAAAGATACATATTTTCATAAAAAAATATTCTCTAGCCAAAAGCCTGCCAATGAATTCTCAAGACGCGGCGGTAGGTTTTGTCCCCAGCATGCCCGATATGAACGAAGAGCACTTTATCAATGTAGTAAAATCGAAGCAAGATTGCAAGGGATATTTGTCAGATTGTGTTAAGTTATAGTAAAATGAATTCGGTATTCGAAAATTTGTACCGTTCATAAAAGGAGTATGGGATGACGAAACGGAATAGGACTCTTTTACTTATGATGCTTGCAACCGCTTTAATTTGGGGGATCGTTTATTGGCTATTTATCGTGTAGTACATAGCACAAGGCATATCCATAAATCAAGTGCTGAAAGTGATGTTGAAACGAACGAGGTTTTTATGTATGATGGAAATGTTATAAATTCAAAGCGAATCAGGTAGATAATAAAAACGTTATTTAGTAACGAGGGATATTATGTTGATTAAGTATAAGAAAAGCTATGAGAAGTTTGCCATGGGATTATTATCTTTCATGCCAAATGAAAAAGAGATAAAAGTGCTCCGGAATACCATGAAGAATTATGAAACAGCTGAAAATCTACAGCTGTTCTTATGGAAAGATGAAGAGATTACAGGTTTGATCGGAATAGAAATTTCTCAACACCACATTGAGATACAACATATATCTGTAAATCCATCTTTTCGGCAGCAAGGAATCGGTAAAACGATGGTCAGGGCTATTAAGGAGCAATATCCTGACAAGGAATTAAAGGCAAACGAATTTACGGAGAGCTTTCTTGACCGGTGTGAAGAGGTCTGAATGGGAAAGTGAGAATGGAGGGCCGCCTTTAAGGGCGGTCCTCCGTTTTTGATTGTCGCAGGGATAGTTGCCGGGCCCTTTCAGAAATGACATCCGAACGATCACGGAGCAGATGCTTATTGATTAAAGCTGCATTACCCATATCGCTTTTCCTGCACCATATGTATCCTTCCTTCACGCACATGGACTGGCATATCTCGATCAACCGAAGATCGGCAATCGGAAGGCTGATGCTTTCATATGGGCTTCCGGATAGCATCCGTTCATGGATAGCGCCGAGCATCTTCAACAGCTTTTCGGGATCAAGTCCCAAGGTGAGGAGCTCAGGCTTCTTAGCATGGAGATTTGCGATCGCTTTTGCCATTGTCCGAGCTGCCCCTTTTTTATTTCCCCTTCGATCATGGTACAGGGCAACGGCTATTTGGATGAGGCCGACCCAATGGGAGTCACGCTCTTTTGGGGCGGTTTCCTTCCAATATTCCTCGAGAATTTCATGACATTCGAAGTAATCCCTTGAACCGTGGAAATGGACCAGGAAAGAAACGTAGTCTTCCGCGTAATTCATTAGGAGCCCCCCTTTTATTTGATGAATCACATAAGGACATGATGCCAGTTTCAAAGCATAACAATCTCGAAGTATCTGTCTAAGTGTAGCATAGAATTTTTTCTTGGAAAATAAAGAAAGCCGATTGCTAAGCAATCAGCTTGATTCATCAGCCTTCCATTAACACCAAGAAGCACCGACGATAACTAACAAAATGAACAATACTACGATAAACGCGAATCCGCCGCCGTTTCCGAAACCACCTGCACCCATAATGAGTACCTCCTTTGTGTTCTGCTATTCTTACATTTCTAGGTTATGTTGGTTTTAAGAAAGTGATTGGGCATAGACCCAATTGTTTCAAATCCGTTTAAGAACTTTCTAAGTACCAAAATTATTATTATTGGATAAAGGCCGGCAATCCACTATACTTGAATAGTAAAAGAAAATAGCCTGATCTAGGCCAATTAGATTTAAATGGGGTAATTTAATGGGTTATAATATAAAAATTGATGCGTTCGAAGGTCCGATGGATTTACTCCTGCACTTGATTAATCGCCTGGAAATTGATATCTATGATATTCCGATGGCGGATATTACAGATCAATACCTAGGTTATATCCATACGATGCAGCATCTTGAATTGGATGTCGCCAGCGAATACTTGGTAATGGCTGCAACGCTGCTTGCCATCAAGAGTAAAATGCTGCTGCCAAAGCATGAAGATGAACAGTTGATCGATGAAGATGGGGAACTATTTGAAGAAGATCCACGGGATGAGCTTGTGGAGAAACTATTAGAATATAAAAAGTATAAACATGCCGCAGAAGAGTTCAAAGAGCTGGAGGAAGAACGCAGCTTGATGTTCACGAAGCCTCCAAGTGATTTATCGGTATATGCCAAGGAGGCTGAAGGCGATAAACAGGAATTGAATATAAGTCTATATGATATGCTGGGAGCCCTGCAAAAACTGCTCCGACGGCAAAAGATACAAAAGCCGCTTTACACGAAAGTGACAAAACAAGAGATATCGATAGAAAAGCGGATGGATGAAATCATGTTGGAGCTACAATCGATCAAAGGGAAGAAGAGCTTTTTCGAACTGTTCCCCGTTCCGGTTAAAGAACATATCGTCATCACCTTTATGGCGGTGCTGGAACTGATGAAGCTGAATGAAATCATCGTTGAACAGGAAGATAATTTTTCCGAAATCATGATTGGGGCTAAGGAAGGTGTAGAGACAGTTGGAAGTTATTAATTGGAAAGGGATTCTTGAGGCATTGCTGTTTGCTGCTGGAGATGAAGGACTCTCCGTCAAACAGATTGCTTCTGTTCTCGATATAACGGAATTTCAAGCAACGGACATCGTTGAAGGGTTGAAGGAAGAATATGTAGCGGATGTACGCGGGATCCAGGTAATCGAAATCGCAGGTGTTTATCAAATGACGACAAAAAAGGAACACTCGGATTATTTGAAGAAACTAGTAGAAACATCAAGCACCCAAGGCTTATCACAGGCAGCTTTGGAAACACTCGCGATCGTTGCCTATAAACAGCCGATCACAAGGGCGGAAATCGATGAAATTCGCGGTGTGAAAACGGATCGTCCGATCCATACACTGGTCACGAAAGTCTTGATTAAAGAGGTCGGCCGTGCGGAAGGGTCGGGCAGGGCTTATTTGTATGGTACGACAAAGGAATTTTTGGATTACTTCGGGCTCAATTCCATTGATGAGCTGCCGTCTCTTGCCGATCCATCCGATGAAAGCTTTGAAAATGGTGAAGCGGATTTATTTTTTGAAAAATTTCAGCAAACAATCGAATAACATTTTCCCTTAAATTGTGATAATATAGAAAAAAATGAATGCGGGGGGATTGCAGGTGAGGATTGTTGCATGCAATGGATTTAGGCTTGAAAAGGAAAAGTCGAATTCGCCTGAGGAATTTTTTAATCGATCCGTTATACAATACATAAAGGATGGAGAAGAAAAGGCATTGAATGTACTTTATCTCCGTTATTTTGACGAGATGGTCACGCAATGGACGCCCTATCATGCCAATCCCGTATTCCAAACCCCAAAAAGAGAGATTTTCATGGCTGATCTCATCGCCCTGGTCTGCTTACTCAGAGACCAAAGCTTGGTGAACCGAAAACGGATGTATATAAATTCAGAAAAAGAGTTAGCTGGTTACTTCGAAAATATCGATTTTCAAAAATTGGAGAAAGTGTTTATATCGATTGACCAAGCTAAACCATATGATATAGAAACACCTGTTGATTATTATATTCAATCTTAAACATTTTGAGGAGGGTTCACGGTTGGGGAATACATTGGTAAAATCTCAGCTTGAGGATGTAAAAAGCTTTTTAGAAGTGACAGTGGCTCAGCTAGAGGAATTTATGAATGAGACGACCTATTCTAAGCTGCAAGAGGAAAAAAGCGGCGATGAAACGTACTATAAAGGGGTCCTTTCTAGTTTAAGAAGAATGCTTGTCAGTTGTGAAGAGGGCTTGGAAGCCTGCCAAATCGTCCTGAAAAATGAAAACTTCAATAAGGCTGCAGCCGAAAAAACGCTTTATCGAGTCTATCATCAATGTATCGAAGAATACTTTTCCCCAAAATCAGATCGCTGGTTCGAGGACAGCAGATCGGCTTACACAGGAAAGAATTCGATAAAATTCCACAAAACCGTACCGGACAGCATCATATCGATCCTGAAGGCCTTAGAGGGCGGTTTCCAGTCGATGCGTGAAGAGTTGGAGTTTTATGAAACGGATTACCGCACGAAAATGTTACAGTCATGATAAAAAACAGCAAGGCTTACAGCCCTTGCTGTTTTTTTTATTCATAAAATGGAATCTCCGCCTAATCGAAACATAAAATACGTTGATGATTTATGTGCAATAAGGCTACAAGGAGGCGCAAAGATGTCTGAAGTAAGAGAGTATGCCAAAGAGGTAAGTGATTGGATTGATGAAATCATGGAATACCTCGAAAAAATCGATATCACGGATTCTTCATTGCTATCAAATATTGAAAGGCTTTCCCAGTGGACCAAGGATTTGGATGAGGAAGAAATGGATTATGAGCATATGGTCGAGATTGAAGAAGAAATGTCACGCGTTTATGCAGAAGTTGAACAAATCGCTTTGGAATTCAGGAGCAAGGAAAGGCAATCCGTCCCTATCGGGCAGCATACACTCCCGCCATTGCCTTATCCCTATGAAGCGTTAGAACCGACGATTTCGAGGGAAATCATGAGGCTGCATCATGATAAGCATCATCAATCCTATGTTGACGGTTTGAATAAAGCGGAGCTGATGATGGAAAAAGCGAGGGAAACGAAAGATTATGCCTTGCTGAAGCATTGGGAAAAGGAAGCAGCCTTTCATGGGTCGGGTCATTATCTCCATACATTATTTTGGGAAGAGATGATTCCAGGAGGAGGCGGGCAGCCAAAGGGGGACTTACTTAAACAGATAGAGAAGGATTTTGGAAGCTTTGCGGCCTTTAAAAGCCATTTTAGTGAAGCGGCCAAACAGGTTGAAGGTGTCGGCTGGGCAATTTTAGTCTGGGCGCCCCGGGCGCGGAGGCTTGAAATTCTACAATCGGAGCTGCATATGGTCCTGACGCAATGGGATACGGTTCCAATCCTAGTTCTTGATGTGTGGGAACATGCCTATTACCTCCAATATAAAAATGATCGAGCGAGCTATGTGGATAAATGGTGGGATGTGGTGAACTGGCCGCAAACGGCGGTAAGGTTCTCCGAGGCGAAGAAGCTTATCTGGAAAAAACAATAGCGGAAACAGCATGAAGGAAGCTGGAGTCAGCAAATGAAGGAGCCGGGCCGCGATGGTTCGGTTTTTTTGCTTGGGTATTTTCGAATCATTTGTGGGGAAAATGGGAAGGGTATAAAAGAATGACCTGGCCGGTTCATATGATTGGTGGGTCTATTGATTCTCATTTGGGAAAGGATATTAGTTTGAAAAGGAGGCAGTGGCAACTTTCAAAATAATGAGTTTGAGTTTCGATATTACCTTGAGATAGTATTGGGAATGTAGAAAATGAGCCTGTTTTATGTACACTGGGTAAATAAACTCAATAAATGTATATCAATATATAAACTGTGACTAATTTGTGAACATGAAAATTATTAAGGGATATTTATTGACTAATTTCTATTTAATAATTATTATAAATAGGAGCAGATAAAAAAAAGCCATTGGAGGAATTCAATATGTCATTGATTAACAAACAAGTTGAAGATTTTAAAGTACAAGCTTACCATGCAGGAGAATTCAAAGAGGTTACACTTGAAGATGTTAAAGGGAAATGGGCTGTATTCTTTTTCTACCCAGCTGACTTCTCATTCGTATGTCCAACAGAATTAGCTGACCTTCAAGATAACTATGAAACATTCAAGGAAATCGGCTGTGAAGTATACTCCGTTTCCACAGATACTCATTTCAGCCATAAAGGGTGGGCTGATGCTACAGATACAATCGGTAAAATCCAATACCCAATGTTAGCTGACCCAGCAAACGTATTATCCCGTCAATTCGGTGTATTGATTGAAGAAGACGGTCTGGCACTGCGCGGGACTTTCATCGTCAACCCAGAAGGACAAATCAAAGCATACGAAATCAATGACCTAGGAATCGGCCGTAATGCAGAAGAGCTTGTAAGAAAAGTGCAGGCTGCACAATTCGTAGCTGAACATGGAGATAAAGTTTGCCCTGCTAAATGGACTCCAGGTGAAGATACATTAGAACCGAGCTTAGACCTAGTAGGAAAACTTTAATTTTTAACGGGACGAACCAGCATTAAAGCAAAAGGCACTTACCTAAAATAAGTGCCTTTTGTTTTTCAATATAATCGGATTGACGCGAAATTAATTTACAGCAAGGAGCACAAAAATGAAAAACATATATGATTTATTGATTATTGGCGGCGGACCTGCAGGCCTCTCAGCTGGCGTTTATGCAGGGAGAGCCAAATTGAAGACCATCATCCTTGAAAAAGGGACTGGGGGCGGACAAGCTGCAACAACATCGGAAATAGCCAATTATCCTGGTATCCGCCATATTTCCGGCCCGAGGTTAGTGGAAGAAATGAAGCTTCAAAATGAAGACTTTGGCGTGGAAATCGCAAAAGCCGACGTTACGGGCGTCGATTTCTCCGGTGAAGTAAAAGTCGTTAAAACCCTTGGCGGAGACTACCAAGCACGCGCGATCATCATCGCAACAGGTGCTTCACCGAGAACACTTGGATTTCCGGGTGAAGAGGAATTTACAGGACGCGGCGTAGCTTATTGCTCAACGTGTGATGGTGAATTCTTTGATGGGCTGGAAGTTTTCGTTATCGGTGCTGGCTATGCAGCTGCCGAAGAGGCCATCTTCCTGACTCGCTTTGCTACGAAAGTTACCATAATTGCCCGGGAATCAAGCTTTACATGTGCCCCGTCGATCGTGGATAAAGTAATGGCAAATGATAAGATTGAAGTGAAATTCAATACGGAAATCCTTGGCGTTTATGGAGACGGGATGATTCAGAGTGCCCGCTTCATCAATAATAAGACCAAAGTGGAATTTGAATATATGGCGAAAGAAGAAGATAATACATTCGGAGTATTCGTATTCATAGGGTATGAGCCGAAAACGGAAATCTTCCGCGGTCATATCGAAATGGACCATGCAGGTTACATTCTTACGGACGATGATATGAAGACGAATGTGAATGGGGTATATGCGGCTGGTGACTTAAGGCCAAAATCCCTGCGCCAGATAATCACGGCCGTATCTGACGGTGCGATTGCGGCAACGGATGCGGGCAAGTACATTGCCGAGGAAAAAGATCGCTTAGGCATCAAGGATGAGCCTCAGGTGGAAAAACCGGCGAAGAAGGAACAAGCTGCCGTCCCGGCTGGGAAGAGCGCATTATTGAGTGATGCATTGCGCGGCCAATTGAAAGGAATCTTCGGCAAGATGGAGAGCGACGTCACATTGGTATCCATCGTGGATGAAAGTTTGCCAAAGTCAGTGGAATTGCGTGACTTCTTGCTGGATGTTGCCGAGTTAAGTGACAAGCTTCATCTTGAGTTGTATTCGAAGGGCGAGAATAAGGAAATCGAGGAAAAAATCAATGCTGATAAATTCCCTGTCGTTTCCCTCCTGAATGCGAGCGGTGAATACAGCGGTGTCAAATACCACGGTGTACCAGGCGGGCACGAGTTGAATTCGTTCATCTTGGCCATCTATAACTTAGCTGGTCCTGGTCAGGCTTTGGATTCAACCGTACTGAATTCCATTAAGGGAATCAGTAAAAAAGCGAACATTAAGGTTATGGTTTCCTTGGCGTGTCATTATTGTCCGGATGTTGTAGTCGGTGCACAGCGCATTGCGATCGAAAACCCTAATGTTGAAGCGGAAATGGTCGATATCAATAACTTCCAGGAAATTAAAAAGAAATATAAAGTCATGAGCGTTCCGGCTATGATCATCAATGATGAAGAAGTCGTATTCGGTGCCAAGAAAATCGATGAAATTGCTGCATTATTAGTATAATAGAACAATAATTCGATAGAGGCTCCTATCGTTCAGTTCGTAGATAAAAGGGGGGCGGAATGATAAATTCCGTCCTCCTTTTGAAATTTTCTTTGAATGTTCGCCTGAATTTTAAAGATCAGGGCTCTACGAGTCCTCTTTGTTAGGCCAGTTTTGGACCTTGCCATGTCCTAAAGCAGTCCAACGCATACCATAGTCTGAAACGATGGGGGGCCCCTATCGTTTTTTTGTATGCCTGTTTGTTGAAAAGAAGTTATACATCCACTTTCGGTTCTTTTTAATCATAACACTTGTCCCCCTGCATAAACTTGTACAAAAACAAGTAAAGAGACGAGGGGGCACTCATGCGTTTTCCATATAAAGGGTTATCGAGTTTATGTATCGTCATTCTCCTGTTGTCTTTCATGGCACCTGTACAAAGCGCGAAAGCAAATGTAGCCGTCAGCGCCCATAGTGCGATCCTTATGGATGAGGAAAGCGGGAGGGTCATTTATGAAGTGAATGCACATGAGAAGAATCGCATAGCAAGCATCACAAAAATCATGACGGCGATCCTCGCCATCGAATCCGGTGAAATGGATGAAAAAGTAAAGGTAAGCAGCAATGCCTTCGGGACGGAGGGTTCTTCCCTTTATTTAAAAGAAGGAGAAAAGATCAAGCTTGAAGATTTGGTTTATGGGCTGATGCTGCGTTCAGGAAATGATGCAGCCGTTGCAATCAGTGAAAAAGTTGGCGGGAGCCTGGATGGGTTCGTCTGGATGATGAATCAAAAGGCGGAAGAAATTGGCATGAAAAATACACACTTTTCAAATCCACATGGACTTGATAATACGAAAAACCATTATTCGACTGCTTATGACATGGCCATATTGACTCGTTATGCCATGCGAAATGACACGTATGCAAAGATTGCCGGTACGAAGGTGCATAGGGCCCCCAATTCAACTGAACAATGGGATTATGTATGGAAGAACAAGAACCGCCTTCTTACACAATTATATGAGTTTTGCACAGGCGGGAAAACCGGCTATACGAAACTGGCAAAACGCACCTTGGTCACGACGGCAACAAAAAATGGTCATGACCTGATTGCGGTGACATTGAATGGACCCGATGATTGGAATGATCATATTCAAATGTATGAATCCGCTTTTAAGGAGTACAAGCGGACGGAAATCTTGCCGCAAGGCCCGGTAAAGGACTTGAAAAATAAAACGTATAAAGGGCATGTGTACATTAAGAACGATTTCACGTACCCACTGACGAAGGAAGAAAGCGACCTGATCAAGGTAAAAATGAAATTGCTGAAGCCGAAGAAGGCTTGGGAGGACAAACGGAAAATTCCGGAAGTGGTCGGCAGGGCTTCCATTTATCTTGATGGAAAGAAAATAGGTACGCGCTCGATTTTTTACGGGGAATCAGAAGAGAGCTTCAAGCAGCAATCATTCCAATCATCTTGGGTTGAGATGTTCGAAGCGGTGTTGGGAATCGAACGGAATGGTTAATTATATCTGGGGTGGAATGTTCGTCATAGGGATTATATTTGGCATGATCAATGGGACGATGGATCAGGTGAATGAAGCCCTTTTTGTCAGCGCAAAGGAAGCGGTCACCCTCTGTTTGGGCCTGATGAGCATACTTGTTTTTTGGCTGGGTTTGATGAAGATTGCAGAGGAATCGGGACTGCTTGATAAGCTATCCACCTTGTTCAAGCCATTCATGCGATGGTTATTTCCTGAAGTCCCGCCCAATCATCCTGCCATGGGGTATATCCTCTCGAATATGATGGCCAATACATTCGGTCTAGGGAATGCCGCTACTCCCCTTGGGATAAAAGCCATGGAGCAGCTGAAAAAATTAAATGGGGGTAAAGCGACCGTCAGCCGGTCGATGGTTACTTTTTTGGCGATCAATACATCAAGCGTAACGTTGATTCCAACGACAGTCATCGCAATCCGCATGAATTACGATTCCCATTCACCAACCGACATCGTTTTTCCGACGATAATAGCCACTGCCATTTCTGCCATCGGAGGAATTGCGATCGATCGATATTTCTATTACAGGAGAAAAAAGAACGGGAGGGAATAGAATGTTGCATTGGATGACCACCATTTCGATTTGGATGATACCGCTTTTGATTCTCTCCGTATTGCTGTACGGTACATTGAAAAGGGTCCCGACCTATGAAACCTTCGTCGAGGGGGGGAAAGAAGGAATTAACATGTCCTTTTCCCTCATTCCTTACCTGGTAGGAATGTTAGTGGCAATTTCGGTGTTTAGGGCATCTGGTGCCTTGGATTACTTTGTCCAATTAGTAAACCCCTTGCTTGCGCTTTTGCATTTTCCGTCAGAGGTGTTACCTCTTGCGATAATCAGGCCCATATCGGGTACGGCTGCATTGGGCATGACCAGTGACCTGATTTCGGTTTATGGGCCGGATTCATTTGTTGGCCGCCTAGCAGCCACCATTCAGGGAAGCACAGACACCACCTTCTATGTATTGACCGTTTACTTTGGAGCTGTCGGCATCAAAAAAATGGGCGATGCCCTGAAGGTCGGGCTCTTGGCGGATTTAATCGGAATCATAGCCGCCGTCATCGTCGTTACACTCGTTTTCGGAATGAATTAAAGATCAAGGAAATGGGCGCCCCATTTCTTTTTTTTTGTCTTTTTTCGGATAGATGATCCCTAGTGCGGGCCTATTTTTTTATGAGTTTAAACACCACTCAAAAAGGAATATTTTTTTGTATGGAAAAAAAAGCTATGTTACACTCATTATGGAAACCAACCCATTTAACTGTTCCATTATTGGTGCAATATGAAAAGAAAAGTTCATTATCGCGAAAAACCTTTTGTTTTTGTCTCTCCATATGTAATAATTGTATGATTGTGTATTTGTAGACAATGACAAACCAATGATTAAACTATGAGGTGAAGATAGATGGAACGATTACAAAAGGTGATAGCACATGCTGGACTGGCTTCCCGCCGTAAAGCAGAAGAGTTGATTTTGGAAGGTAAGGTAAAAGTGAACGGCAAATTAGTGAAGGAATTGGGTGTGAAGGTGGGGCCCAACGATAAGGTCGAGGTCAATGAAGTCCCGCTTGAAAAAGAAGCTCCTGTTTATTTCCTCTTCTATAAACCGCGCGGCGTCATCTCGGCCGTTTCGGATGATAAGAATAGAAAGGTCGTAACGGACTATTTCCCTTACATCAATGAAAGGATTTATCCGGTTGGCCGGTTGGATTACGATACTTCGGGTTTGCTTGTATTGACCAATGATGGAGAATTTGCAAACACATTAATGCATCCCAAGCATGAAGTGGATAAAGTGTATGTGGCAAAAGTGAAGGGGATGCCACTTCGTGAGAGCTTGAAAAAGCTAGAAAAAGGCATCAAGCTCGAAGATGGCAAGACAGCTCCAGCGAAGACCAGGGTATTGTCTACCGACAAGAAAAAGGAAACGGCCATCGTTGAAATCACGATACATGAAGGCAGGAACAGACAGGTGCGCCGCATGTTCGAAGCGATTGGCCATCCCGTGATTAAATTGAAGCGGGAACAATACGGATTTTTGACCTTGGACGGCTTAACCGCTGGAGATTCCCGGGAGTTGACTCCGCATGAGGTCAAATTGATGCGTACCATGGCATCGACAGACCCTAAACAAAGAAGGATGTAAGCAAGAATTAGGTTGAAACCACTACCCCATTTTTCCCTGTGAAGAAGGGGTGGTGGAAAACAACCTGTAAATACCTTTTCTTTCATCCTACGGTAATGAATGTCACAAAACCTTCGGAAATGCAAAAAAATGACATGGTGTTAAATGGTATAATGGTAGGGTTAAATTTAGTGTTGCCTTAGGAGGATTTCTATGGAAAAAAAGAAGCGACGCTTAATAAGCAGAACCATCATTCTTCTGTTGTTAGGTGCAGCTTTAGTGTTTGCCCTTTATACGAACTTCACTAAAGATAAGAATGAAAGTCTTAGAAAAGGATCAGATGCCCCCAATTTCGTTTTGACCGATATGGAAGGCAAAGAACATAAACTGTCCGATTATAAAGGGAAAGGTGTTTTCCTGAATTTTTGGGGTACATATTGTAAGCCGTGTGAATATGAAATGCCGTATATGGAGCATCAATATCAAAACTATAAAGACCAGGGTGTGGAGGTATTGGCGGTCAACGTCGGGGAATCCGATTATGCTGTCGATAATTTCATCACAAAGCATGATCTTACTTTTCCGGTCATGATCGATCAAGGCAGGGAAGTGGAAAATGCTTATCGCGTGGATATTTTACCCGTTACTTTTTTGATTGATAAAGAGGGACAAGTGATAGATATCATTACCGGAGCTTTGACAGAAGAGAGCATCCAAAAGCATATGGAGAGAATCAAACCATAATACTGGGGAGTTTTTGACATGAAACAAGTAAAATGCGATTGTGGTCATGTAAATCCGTTTGGCACGGAGATTTGTGGAAAGTGCGGCATGGTGCTTGGCAGTGAAAAAGAAAATAAGCTTATCGATATGCGCTATGAAGGAAGTGCGAGGCGTTCGCAAACCTACAAGAAAACGATCATTGATAAAATATGGAACTTTTTTTCATCCGTCAAGGTGGGGGTGTCGCTCATCGTCATTGCCTTGATCGCTTCAGCCATCGGAACGATTTTACCGCAGGAAATGTATATTCCTTCAACTGCTACGCCGGCAGAGCATTATGAACTGGAATACGGCTGGTTCGGAAAGCTGTATTATGAACTTGGATTTCATAATTTGTATAGTTCATGGTGGTATTTGCTCATAATCGGCATGCTTGGCATATCACTGCTGGTTGCCAGTATCGATCGTTTCTTTCCTTTATATCGTTCATTAAAAAAACAAGGGGTCACCCGGCATGACGGGTTCATGAAGCGACAGAGGATATATGGGGTAACAAAGCTTGATGATCAGGATATCGATCTGGATAAAGTAAAGGCTGAACTGAAAAGGCAGCGTTATCATATTCGTGAGGAGAACGGTCATATACTTGCCGAAAAGAACAGGTTTTCACGGTGGGGGCCCTATGTTAATCATATCGGACTTATCATTTTTTTAATGGGTGCCTTACTGCGTTCTGTCCCGGGCATGTATATCGATAAAGTCGTTTGGCTCAGGGAAGGAGAGAGAAAAGAGATTCCCGGCACGAATGGCGAATACTATCTCCAGAATAACGAATTCACCTTAGAGGTATATGACAAAGGCAACAAAGAGGACGAGCAATACAGCGCCGCCATCGATAAAACGGGTACGATAGCCAAAACCTATCAATCCGATGTTACGCTCTATGGACGTAAGGGAGATGCTTTACCAGGGGAGAACGTCGGCCTTGAAAAGATTAAAGATTATAAAATCAAAGTCAATGAACCTCTGAAACATGATCATTACGCCCTCTATCAAGTAGATTATAAGCTGGATGAGCTCAGTACGATGTCTTTTAATTTGATCAACAAAAAAACGGAAGAGAAATTTGGCAGTGTGAAGATCGATTTGAATGATCCGCAAAAGAAATACGAGTTGAATGAGGGCTATTCCGTAGATCTGATCAGTTACTTCCCTGATTTCGAGTTTGATGAAAAAGGCGAACCGAGGACGATATCGAAGATTCCGAATAATCCAGCATTTATCTTTAAAATGCATACACCGGATAAGCCTGAGGGGGAAGTCAGTTTCGTGGCGATTAAAGAGACTGCCGAGCCATTAGGTGAAAACACGTATAAAATGGCTTTCAACGGTGTGGAAACACAAGATGTCACGGCCTTGACCGTTCGGAAGGATTTAACGCTCTGGATTCTTTTCACTGGGGGAATCATCTTCATGGTGGGTGTGGTCCAAGGCTCGTATTGGAATCACCGTCGTATATGGATCAAAAGGAAACAGGATGAGATAGTAATGGCCGGCCATACGAACAAAAACTGGCATGGCATTAAAAGAGATATCAAAAAAGCGATAGAATCGACATCTCTTTCTGAACCAACAGATCAACTTGAAGAGGAGAAATCTTCTACTAAGGGGGAAGTTTTAAATGGCTGAAATGAGCAGTAACTTTTTATATGCAGCTTTCATACTATACTTACTCGCCACTTTCTTGTTTGGGGGGGCGATAAAGGATAAACGGGGAGCGGAGGAAAAGAAACAAAATAAATGGGCTATGCTTGCCATTTCCGTCACCATTCTTGGTTTCGCTGCGCAAATTGGCTATTTCATCACTCGATGGATTGCTGCAGGCCACGCCCCTGTAAGTAATCTGTTCGAATTCACGACCTTTTTCGGAATGATGCTGGTCGGTGCATTCATATTAATTTACTTCCTTTATAAAACACCCGCACTTGGATTATTCGCTTTACCGATTGCGTTATTGATCATTGCCTATGCCAGTATGTTCCCTACGGAAATATCACCGCTCATCCCTGCGTTGCAGAGTGATTGGCTTCATATACATGTAACGACTGCGGCGGCGGGACAGTCGATACTTGCGATCAGTTTCGTGGCAGCCATCATCTATTTAGTTAAATTCGTCGATCAAACACATGCCAGTAAAAGAACGTTCTGGCTTGAGGTCATCATGTTCACGTTAGTCAGCACCATCGGTTTTGTCATCATCACTTCTACCTTTGCAGCAACGGATTACAAAGCGAATTTCGATTGGATCGATAAAAAGGGTGCAGCGGACAAGCAGGAATTCAACCTGCCTGCGTTAGTGGGTCCCCATGAAGGGAAACTGATCGAGCAGGATCGGCTTGAGCCGCTTGTAAGCATGCCGGCGATCATCAATGCCAAAAAACTGAATACAGTCATTTGGTCTACAGGAGCCGGGATCGTTCTTTACGGTCTTATAAGATTGATAACTCGCAGAAGGGTAGCGGCCTTGATAAAGCCAATCGTTAAAAATGTGAATTTGAGCCTGTTGGACGAGATCAGTTACCGTTCGGTCCTTATCGGTTTTCCAATCTTTACACTCGGTGCCCTCGTTTTTGCCATGATATGGGCACAAGTGGCATGGACAAGGTTCTGGGGTTGGGATCCAAAAGAAGTCTGGGCACTTATAACCTGGTTGTTTTATGCAGCATTCTTGCATCTGCGCATGTCAAAAGGATGGCAAGGGGAAAAATCAGCTTGGCTTGCCGTCATTGGTTTCGCCATCATGATATTCAATTTGATATTCGTTAATCTGGTAATTGCCGGTTTGCATTCATACGCATGATTCTGTATTGTAATATGTAGCTGAAGGGGATCTTTTGATAGAAATTCGAGAAGATGGATGATCGAATTTTCTAGAGAATGATCCCTTTTTCTATAGCGCCCAATAAAAAAGGATAACGCGGTGAAGTGCATGACCATTTCTCGAAGCATGCATGCAGCCGATTAATGTGACAAAATGGTGAAATGTCCGTGGTAGTGATGCGGAATCGCCGTTTTATCATACTTTGGATGGAAATAATATTAGGCATCGAAGTATTCATTTTGTAGAATATAGGATAGGAGGCTGATTACATATGAATAATGCGATTAAAATTCTCGTGGTGGATGATGAGGAAAGAATTCGCCGATTATTAAAGATGTATTTGGAAAGAGAGGAATACATAATCGATGAAGCGGAAAATGGTGATGTAGCATTAATGAAAGCCCTCGAAAATGACTATGATTTGATTTTATTGGATATCATGATGCCCGGTAAGGATGGAATCGAAGTTTGCCGAGAGCTGAGGGAGAAGAAGACGACGCCGATCATCATGCTGACGGCTAAAGGGGAAGAAGTGAACCGGGTACAAGGGTTCGAAGTGGGGACCGATGATTATATCGTGAAACCGTTCAGTCCCCGTGAAGTCGTGTTAAGGGTCAAAGCTTTATTGCGCCGTTCTTCAAGCACGAGTTACGTTCAGACGGAAACGACGGCAAAAGATGTGATCGTTTTTTCCCATTTAACCATAGATAATGATGCCCATAGGGTGCTTGCCGATGACAAAGAGGTTTCTTTAACTCCTAAGGAATATGAATTACTATATTTCCTGGCCAAATCCCCTGATAAAGTTTTCGATCGGGAGCAGTTGTTAAAAGAAGTGTGGCACTATGAATTCTTTGGAGATCTTCGAACTGTAGACACACACGTAAAACGCTTACGTGAAAAACTAAACCGAATATCGGAAAATGCAGCCAAGATGATTGTTACGGTTTGGGGTGTCGGTTACAAGTTCGAAGTCATTAATGACTGATGCTATGGGGCAGTGTTGTAGGGAAGCTGTGGGCGACGATCCTATTACTTGTGTCATTTGTATTGATCGTTTTGACCGTCCTGCTCGTCGAATTCTTTGAGAATTTCCAAATTGAAAATATCGAGAACGACTTGACGAAAACGGCTGAACAAATCATCAAGGTGACAAATGATCATCAAGGGTCTCATGCGGATGTTTTGCAAATAGCTTCGGAGCTGATAGGAAATGAAACGAAAATGATCATTTTGAACGATGATAAAATGGTGTTCTCATCCATTGGTGACAACGAGGTTGAAATAACGCCGCAATCCATCAAGGCGGACTCCGAATTGCTTAAAGTTTTTACGGAAAGGAAGACCGTGAAAAAGGAAATGGCGCTATCCGACGATAAGGATCAGGAATTATCCGCAATCGTTGTAGGCGTGCCGCTGGAGTTGAATGGCGAGCAGGACGAAGTATTCCTATTTCAATCGTTGGAGTCCATGGAAGAAACGACAAAATCGACGACACAGTTCATTTTATTGGCCGCCGGAATCGCCATTATTTTGACGACGTTTTTTGCCTTCTTTTTATCTACCAGAATAAATGCTCCATTGGTGAAGATGAGGGAAGCTGCACTGGCCATCGCACGAGGGAAATTTGATACAAAGGTTCCGATCCTGACACAAGATGAAATCGGCGAGCTGGCGATAGCGTTCAATCAGATGAGAAAGCAGCTGAAATTCAACATGAATGCGCTCAGCCAGGAAAAGGAGCACCTTTCAAGCATTCTAAGCAGTATGGCAGATGGGGTCATCACCTTCAATAAAGATGGTACGATCCTTGAGACCAATCCGCCAGCCGAAAGGTTCTTGCAATCCTGGTACTTCGAGAAGGGCTATAATCGGGAAGATAATGTGAATGTCCCGTTGGTGCTGATGAACTTGTTTGATGAATCCGAGTCTCTGGATAAGGAACAGGTCGGGGAAATTACGTTGCAGGGCCGTGACTGGGGCTTGATTGTGAGTCCCCTATATACCAATCCCGACAATATCCGGGGTGCTGTGGCCATCATCCGGGATATGAGTGATGAAAGGCGGATGGATAAACTAAGAACAGATTTCATTGCAAATGTTTCCCATGAGCTGAGAACGCCGATTTCCATGTTGCAAGGATATAGTGAAGCGATCGTTGATGACATAGCCAGCAGCGAAGAGGAAAAGATGGAAATGGCCCGCATCATTTATGATGAGTCCTTGAGGATGGGACGTTTAGTCAATGATTTACTCGACTTGGCTAAATTGGAATCGGGAAAAATGAATCTTAGCTACGAGCGTGTGCCCATTTCCTCTTACTTGAAAAGGATTACCAGCAAGTTTTCCGTGCTGGCCAAGGAGAAGGGAATCTCCATATCCACGAACCTCCAAGACAGTGATATTGAATGGCACTTCGATCCGGATCGTATTGAACAAGTCTTGACGAACTTGATCGATAATGCGATCCGCCATACTCCTTCAGGAGGTAACATTGATGTCATTCAAAGGACCAGTGATCGAAGAGGGCTGGTCATAGATGTTAGGGATTCCGGATCGGGTATTCCAGAAGAGGATTTGCCCTTCGTATTCGAAAGATTTTACAAAGCGGATAAAGCAAGGACCCGCGGCCGGTCAGGTACGGGATTGGGATTGGCAATCGCAAAAAATATCATCAATGCCCATGATGGTTACATTTCGGTGAACAGTTTACCGGATAAAGGGACAACATTCAGTTTTATCCTGCCTCGAATCATGGAAAATACTGAATGATTAACGGAGAGTTTGCCAGAAAATCTTGTTTCATGAGAAACGGTGAAAAACAAAGGCATGTGGACGAAATTCCAACTTGCCTTTGTTTTTTTTCTCAAGCGTAATCCAAGAAAAAATGCCGGATATGTGGAAATTGGTTCAACGTTATAATAAGAATGAAGCGGGTTTATGTAACTTTTCATTCAAGTTTGACGACTATATTTATGAACGGATGTGGGGAAATGATGGATTCCGTTTTCCACGATCTTTATGAAAAATATCATCATGAAATCTATCAATTCATTTATTATATGACTAAAAATCGAGAAACGGCCGAGGATCTTGTACAGGAGGTCTATATCCGGATCATGAAGGCGTATGAACGATTCGAAGGTAAAAGCAGTGAAAAAACCTGGATGTATTCCATCGCAAGAAATGTGACGATCGATCATTTCCGTAAGCAAAAAGGATGGAAGGATAAAATTTTTGCCAACTTTGATTGGGATCGGCAATCGATTGAGGATACCCAGCCGATTCCTGAAGAAGTGGCAATCTTGAATGATGATATCCAAGCCCTTTATCAATGCTTGAACCGATGCACGACAAATCAAAGGTCCGTCATCATTCTTCGCTATATACAGGGAATGTCGATAACGGAAACCGCTGAGATATTGAACTGGAGTGAAGGTAAGGTAAAAACGACCCAGCACCGTGCCATCAAGGTGATCAAAAAGCTGATGGAAGATCTATCAGGGAAGGAGGCGCGCGGCATTGAGAAAATCCCGTTGGAACGAAAAAGAAATTGAAGACATGCTACGCGAGCTTCCAAAAATGAAGGATGACAGAACCAAGGCAGAAGTAATGGCGGGGATATATGATAAAAAGAAAAAGAAACGCTCATTACATCTATTGGCTGGCGTTGCTTCCCTATTCCTGATGATTGTTGTGGCGTCAGCATTGATGACTGGAAAAGATGGGGGAGTGGGTCCGGAAAAAAGTGACGGCAGCCGGAAGTTATCAGTTACTGAAAGTAAGGAATCAGCAGATTATGGAGCTAAATCGAAAGAAAGCAGCTCGGGAGATATCCAGGAAAACCAAACGCTTTCGGGCAACCATGCAGAAATGGAAGCCAAAGATGAGGAATTGGATATTGAACCTTTTAATGGAAGTCAGGAAAAAACGTTTACACATGCGATTTACGAGAATGACCTGAAAAATGTCTCGGTCATTACGCTGGGCATTCCTGATGATCAAATGAATATCATCGTCCCTGTTTCCTTCAAGTTTAGATCCTTTGACGAATCGGATACACTGAACCGGATGGTCAAGCAAATGTCCAAGGTCGATGAAGAGCGATATGGTTTATCTGACTATTTTCCGCTTGATGTAACGATTAGTGAAGGCAGCGATAGGACGACTGCTCACATTGAGTTTCGAGAAGGTAGTCCACTATTGGATGAGGATGATCTTTTTCTCTCTTCCATGGCAGAGAGCCTTTCCTATAATAATATAACGAAGATGACTTTTGCTACAGATGGTAAGCAAGGGGCGAAGTTTTTGCATGCAGGTTTCTTAAAGAAGCTTGATATACCCGAACATAAACGGCGAACTTACCACCTTTACCAAAAAAATCAATCCTCTCCAAAGCTGCTCGTCCCAAGCACTGTCCAATATCAGGAGTTTTCCGCAGCGCTGCAAGCCGGGAAAAGGCAGTCCGAATTAAAAGGAATATCACCTGCCATCCCAAAAGACCTGGAATGGGAACGAATTAAGTCTAAAGGGAGTCATGTGACCATTCATTTAGCAGAAAATATGATTATGGAAAATAGTGAGCGGAATCTTCAAGCCATAGAAGCGATTCTTTTCATCGCAAAGGATTTTGGCTATGAAACAGTGAAGTTCGAAAATGCTTCGATCGAAAAAGTGGGGCATCTGGATTTAACAGGCGAGATAACAGTGCCGAGGGCACCTAACCAAATGAATTAAGACGAAGGCTATTTTCTATCAGAAAAAAAGCAAAAGCGCCCATGTTGCAGGCACTTTTGCTTTTTTTATAAGGCTATGCGGGCCATAAAGGTGATTTCTTTCGTTTCCATCAAGACTTGTTTGAGGTTATCCTCGAGCGGGGCATCAAAGCTTAATACCATGATGGCCTCCCCTCCAGCTTCTTTACGGCCTACCTGCATCGTGGCGATGTTCACCTCATGATCTCCTAGGATCTTCCCTACGTTTCCGATTACTCCAGGTTTATCTGTATGCTGGATATACAGTAAATGTGGTTCTGGATGAAAGTCGATTTTGAAACCATTCAAATTCACGATCCGTGAACCGTAATTTTCGATATACGTACCGCTGATCGTTAATTCCCGGTTATCGCCCTTGACCTTCAGGCTGATCAAGTTCGCATATCCTAAGGGGTCCGTGGAGATTTTTTCCCCGACTGTGATGCCGCGCTCTTTTGCAACCAGCAGGGCATTCACCTCATTGACTGATGCGTCAACCCTAGATTTGAAGAAACCTGAAATTAAACTTTTTGTCAGGATCGCTGTATCGAAGTCGAGTGAGTCTCCTGCGTAGGTTACCGAGATTTCTTGAATTCCTTCTTTCATGCACTGTGAAGCAATCGATCCCATTTGCTGGACGAGTTGATAGAAGGGCTGGACCCTCTCAAACACTTCTTTGGAAATGGCTGGCAGGTTGATGGAACTTGAGACTGGATTTCCCTCGAAATAGGTCAATACTTCCTGTGCGACCTGTACGGCCACATTCAATTGGGCTTCTTTCGTGGATGCACCCAGATGAGGCGTGGCAATGACACTATCAAGTTCGAGCAGTTTATGGCCAAGGGGGGGCTCTTCGACGAAAACATCCAGCGCAGCGCCGGCTACATGACCTTTAACGATCATTTCGTATAAATCATCTTCGTCGAGAATTCCGCCGCGGGCACAATTCAGGACATAAACGCCTTTTTTACAAGTGTTCAATTTTTCTTTATTGATTAACCCCCTCGTTTCAGCGGTTAGTGGAGTATGTACAGTAAGGATATCTGCTTTAGGAAGCAATTCATCCAAGGGCAAGGATGTTACGGACACTTTCTTGGCACGATCAGCGGTCAGGAATGGGTCATATACAATGACATCCATGCCAAACACTTTAGCGCGCTTGGCAATTTCACCTCCAATACGCCCAAATCCAACAATGCCCAATGTTTTGCCTCGGAGTTCCGTACCTGTATAGGAAGAACGCTTCCACTCCCCATTCTTCAGTGAGGCGTTTGCCTGAGGAATGTGGCGCATAAGTGAAGCCATCATGGCAAAAGTATGTTCAGCTGTAGAAATGGTATTGCCGTCAGGCGCATTAACCACTAAGATTCCGCGCTTCGTTGCAGCGGGGATGTCAATGTTATCCACGCCTACACCTGCGCGGGCGATGATTTTTAAATTCGGCATCTTGTTCATTAAATCTACCGAGACCTGCGTTGCGCTTCTTACAAGGATAGCATCAATCTGTTCTAGTTCGTTTGCTGCTTCCTCTACCGTCTTTTGAATGAGAAGAATATTGGATGCCCCTGATAGCGGACCGAGTCCTTCTTGTTGAATAGCATCTGCTACTAAAATTCGATACATGACTACACACCTTCCTAGTGGATAATTATCTTAAATTTCAGTTAATTTTACAATTTAACGATGGAGGATGTCAATTTGGGATTATTAATTGTGTTAGCACTTAGGTTGGCAGCTTACGTACGCCGTATGATCGGTTTTAACATAGAAAGCTATAAAAGCATATAGAATTGCATTCATTAATTTTGGATGCCCCGCTAAAGGGAGTGCTTGCAATGGAAATCAACGATCAACTTGCAAAACAACTCCTCACTGCTGAAATCGGTTCGAATGAATTTTTGCTGGAACCTAAAGAAATTCAAGGAGTCATCAGGTGAGGAAGAAGGCAGGTATATGAGCCCTTAGTCATTTCCCCTTTAAAGTAATAAACGTGGGTAGCAAATTAAGTAAATTGGGTTGAATCGAATGAAAAAGCGGATGAAATCAGGAATTTATTTCTTGCATTTTTTCAATTACATGTTAAACTCAAGTAAATTAGGTGGAATTAAAACGGTAGGTTATGGGCAGGGAAACTTTGCAGGAAAAATGAGTTTTCAAGGGGTTGGTGACAAACACATAAAATCCCCCATACGCATAAAATACCGATGTAAAGCCACTTAATCCTTTCGGAAACGGAAGGAAACAAAAAATTTTATAGGTCTATCTTCGGGGCGGGGTGCAATTCCCCACCGGCGGTGATGAAGAAAAAGCTTCTTCTAAGCCCGCGAGCCTTTCGGGGCAGGATTTGGTGCAATTCCAAAGCCGACAGTATAGTCTGGATGGGAGAAGATGGAGGTTCCTGATTGCGTTTCAACAATCATTTGCTGAACGTTTGTTTGATGTAACCTTTAATTAATCCCTTTAATTCAATCGGAATTAGAGGGTTTTTTATTGCACATCAGCATGTTGATGGAACCCAAACCTCTTTTTCAGGTAGATCGGAAAAGAAGGAGAGAGAACTATGAAAAAGAGCAAAGTGAAAAAAACGGTCACACTGGCCATGATGGGGAGCATTTCATATTTATTGATGCTTTTGAATTTCCCGTTTCCGGGATTCCCGTCATTTCTAAATGTTGATTTTAGTGATATTCCCGCATTGATGGCCGCCTTGATTTTTGGCCCGGTCGCTGGAATATTGGTTGAATTCATTAAAAACCTCTTGGATTTAATCATGACAGGTACGCTGACAGTTGTACCAATAGGGCACATCGCTAACTTTTTAGCGGGCATCCTGTTCGTTTTGCCGACTTACTATGTGTTCAAAAAACTCAATTCGAAAAAAGGAATGACGTTCGCATTGCTTGCGGGCACCATTTCCATGGCGGTAGTAATGAGTGTCCTGAACTATTTCGTTTTTTTACCGGCGTACACCTTCTTTATGGGATGGGATGCCATGTCGGCAACGGAATCAAGGAAGCTCGTAACGGCTGCAATCCTGCCTTTCAATGTGATCAAGGGCTTGCTTATCACCTCAGTATTCATGTTGCTGTTCATTAAATTGCAGACATGGATCAATAAGCAAACCATATATAAAAATGCTTAAGGGCATTGACGATAAAAAAACCGGATAGAGATATCCGGTTTCAGACTGTAGACAAACTCGATAAGAATCGAGTTTGTCTATTTTTATGAGTTATACAATGTGGCCGTTGGTTTCCTCTCCAGGCACTCGCTTTCCGCGGGCGGTCCGGGAGCCTCCTCGGCTTTCAGCCTCCAGTGTCTTCCGTGACTCGCATTTCCCGCAGGAGTCTCGTACCTTCCGTTCCAACCAACTTTGTTTTACCTTTTAGTTAGAACACTTTTGCCTAGAGTCATTTTTGTACTAAAATAGAAGGATTAAAACTTGAGGTGATGAGGATGCTTTCTAAACATGATTCTATTCTGCGAGGTCAACTTGAAATGATTACGTTAGATCAACTGGTGCGACCGAACCAGTTGGTTCATAAAATTGAGGCTGCAATGGACTTCACTTTCATTTATGACTTGGTGAAAGATATGTATTCAGAGGTAGGACGCCCAAGTATTAATCCCGTTATATTATTGAAACTGACTCTCATTCAACATACCTTCGGTATTCGTTCCTTGCGTGAAACGATTGATCGTGTATTCGCAGATGCAAAAGAAAAGCATGGTATGCGTTGGACTACTTTAAGGGGACTTGAAAAATTGTCGATGCAGGCGATGCTTACTTTCGCTGCCATGAATGTAAAGAAGCAATTGGACATGGCAAGGTCCAAAAATGGCCTAACATAGTTGGCTCGTAGAGCCACAATCTTTTAACTATAGGCGAAAATTCAAAGGGAATTTCAAAAGGGGTTCGGAATTTTTTAATTCCGAACCCCTTTTGTCTACAAACTGAAACCACAGAGATATCCGGTTTTTTTCGCTTTCCCAAAAGGGGAAGCGGTGCAAATAAAAAAAAGCCATTCTCGTCTGAAAATGGCTTGTACCTTTATTCGAATTTCAGTGCGTCTCCGTCAAAGGCCTCGTCGGCAACTTTAATGGAATCGGTTGGACATCCTTCGAATGCGTCCATCATGTCATCTATAAGTACATCCGGGATTTCCACGATTCCCTCGTTATCGTCAAGGGTAACAAAAGCGATCCCTTCGTCATCATAATCATATATATCCGGTGCTGCCGCTCCGCAAGCCCCGCATGCAATGCATGTTTCTTTATCCACAATCGTAAATTTAGCCATGAATATAACCCCTCCTAAGTTGTTTAACAACTGATAATCTTTTTATCCAGATTATTATCTCTTTCTTATTGTAAGACCCAATGCCAAACTTTTCAATAGAAATTGTATTGAGAATAACTATCATAGAGCGGAATGTCAATGGAAAACATTCTAATATTTCATTTTACTCTTGCCTTGTTTCGTCATATAGTCACAATTTCTTCCTTATATTAAGCAATAAAAACGGCGACTTTTGCTGTTTTTTGTTACAATAGGGTTTACGGATCGATGAAATAAGGATGTGAGTCCCATGAATAATTATCTACAGGCAATCATTCTATATGCGATAAAAAAATTTCAAGGCGAGCGTTCCATTTATGCTATATACCATATGCTGCAGGGGAAGAAGTCGTCACAAACGATTCAGGATGCCCATTTATTCGGATTAACGAATATATTTGGGACGATGCCTGTATTTACCCGTCAGCAGTTAAATCAAAACATAGAACAATTCATTAACGATGGCCTGATTAATCCGACGGATAAACCGGATGCCTATGAAATTAGTGAACATGGCGAGGAGACATTAGCCGGATATTTGTTCGATAATCCGTTTCCAACCTACCTGAATGGCTGGAAATATCAAAATATCACCCCTGTCTTCTGGGGCAGGTTAAATTTGCTCATTCAAACCATATCCCATATTGTCCACAATGAAAGACGTTTTTATCCGATACAGCGAAGCCCTAAGATCCAATATTTCGTAAAGGAATTCCTACATACGAATCGTCAGGACCGAGGCTTGATAGCGATGCATCTATATGAAGAGCTGGTTTCGCTATTAGAAGCGCAAAGTGAGTTGAAAAAGGATATATTCATCCTCAAATTAACGGGGGTAAACCGGATTGGCCTGACTTTTGAACAGATTGCCAAAAGGAAAGCAGCGGAAGAAGAATACGTGCGGTTCATGTTTCTTGACTCGTTGCATCAATTGCTTGCTGAATTGGGGGATGGAGCGGATCATCCGCTTTTGGCGTCGTTGACATTTGATTGGAAAAGGGGCGGGAACCCTCATTTGACCCAATCTACACAAACGACCTTGCAATACTTGCAGGAAGGAAGGAGCATGGGGGAGATCGCTGAAATACGCCGTCTGAAGCAAAATACCATTGAAGATCATCTCGTCGAAATCGTTCTATCGGATAAAAGTTTTCCGATAGCCGATTATGTGTCGCGCGAGGATGAACGTGATATTGCGGCAGCAATCACGGAACTTGGCACAAAAAAGCTAAAGGCAATCAAGCAGATGGTCGATAATAAAGAAATAAGCTTTTTCCAGATCAGGCTTGTACTCGCGAAGATGGGTGACCAATGATGAATATGGAACATTACCTCAAAAATAAATTCGGCTTTGATGAATTCCGACCGGGGCAAAAAGAAGTGATTGAATCTTTGTTGGCCGGCCGCCATACATTGGCGATGCTGCCCACCGGATCTGGTAAATCATTATGCTATCAGTTGCCTGCCTACCTTTTGAATAAAACTGTCCTGATTGTTTCCCCGTTATTATCGTTAATGCAGGATCAGGCAGATCAGCTGAAAATGAATGGTGAAAAAAGCGTTTTGACACTCAATTCTTTTTTGACGCTGAACCAAAAAAGGATGGCATTTGATCGGTTACATAGTTACCGGTTTATCTTTTTATCCCCTGAGATGCTCAGCCTTGACGGTGTGATTCAATCCTTGAAATCAATCGAAATAGGGTTGTTCGTCATTGATGAAGCGCATTGCATATCGCAATGGGGCTATGATTTCCGTCCGGATTATTTGAATTTAGGTGAAGTGAGGCGCGAGCTGAACGATCCGTTAACGCTGGCACTGACAGCAACGGCAACCAATGAAGTCAGGCAGGACATCGTAAGTAAGCTTAATATCGGGCAGGCAGAAGAAATTGTTTCATCCGTAGACCGTGAAAATATTACGATACTGCTCGAACGTATGCACAGCTATGAAGAGAAGCAACTACGAGCATTGGAGCTAGTGAGGAAATTCAGCGGCAGTGGAATCATTTACTTTTCATCTAAAAAAGTGGCCGAGGCAGTCACTGGTTTTTTACAGGAAAATGGAATAGATAGTGTCAATTATTATCACGGCGGGATGGAACAGGAACAAAGGATGCTGATTCAGCAGCAATTCATTTCCGGTCAGTTGAAAGTTATCTGTGCGACAAGTGCTTTTGGCATGGGAGTAAATAAAGCGGATGTCAGATATGTCATTCATTTTCATATGCCATCGACAATGGAGGCATACCTTCAGGAAATAGGCAGGGCGGGGCGGGATCGGAAGCAAAGCGTGGCCATCTTATTATATAGTGATGGCGATGAAGGACTTCCGCTGCATTTGATGGAGCAACAATTGCCGACCGATGCTCAAATTGAAGGGGTATGCTCGTACTTGGGCGCTTCAGGCTTGACGCTGTCCCGTTGCACCCTTCCTGAAAAAGAACAGCTCTCGCAAGCCTATTCCTTGAACGAAATCCAGCTTCGTTTTTTCACTCAGCTCATGACAGCCAATGAAAACCCGTTACACCAAATGGCGGAGATGAAGCAATATTGCCAAAAGCGAAAGTCCGCCAATCAAGAAAAGCTGCATAAGTTCTTGAATTGGATTCATGCAAAGGAATGCCGGCGCTTAGGAGTATTGGATTACTTTGATGAAAAGCAGCAAGCAGTAAACCCGCAATGCTGTGACTACTGTGGAATGGACGCGCAAAGAATGGTTGATGCATGGCCCGATGTCAAGCATGATCAGGTTCATTCCTATTCCACATGGAAAGAGGAACTGGCTTTCATTTTATTAAAAAAGGAAAATGGGAATGAAAAATAAGCAGGCTGAATTAATTAAGCAACTGACAGATAAGCAGTTGCTCCAAAATTTATTTCTTACACAAATTATTCTCTTAACGTTAGCATTTTTTTTAGGTATTATTTTATTTGAAGACCGTTCCGCATTTTTCGACTTATTTAACTTCAATGACCTTAACATTTTGCTGATCGGTGTTCCCGCTGGAGTCCTCGTCGTGGTATTGGATGTTATATTGATGAAAGTGACACCCCCTTCCTATCAGGATGATGGGGGAATCAACGAACGCATTTTCAGCCATTTGCCGTATTCGATGATTTTTGTCGTTGCATCAGTGGTTGCGGTAAGTGAAGAGTTATTATTTCGCGGAGTGCTGCAAACCCATTTTGGTTTGCTGTGGACGAGCATCATTTTTGCAGCCGTCCATTATCGTTACTTGTTTAATTGGTTCTTATTTTTAAATGTATTGGTTTTGAGCTTTTTTATCGGTTTTTTATATGAATGGACCGATAATATCATCGTGACGATCATGGCCCATTTTTTGATTGACTTTATTCTGGGTGTTTTAATTAGGAACAAAAAGCAAAAAGAGTTAGGTAAGAAGGGGGGTGACTTGAATGAATCGAGTGCAAAAGGGTGAGCAGGATAACGATCAGGCAGGTGAACTTCGTTCGCGTATTGAACGTCATAAGGCTAAGTCATTGCCTAAGCGCAGTAAAATTCACCAAAATAAAAAGAAAAAAAGTAAGGTGAAGTTCAAGTTTCCGATCATCAAGGCATTGGCGTTGTTTTTCATTTTACTTCCGATTGGTTTTTACAGCCTTTATTCATATCTTCAGAAATTACCGGCCCAAGATCCGAAAACTGACCAAATCGTTTTTGAAAATGGTGAGGATGCAAAGGAAACGATTCCGACTACAGCAACTGCAAAGGATTTAAAGGGCAATGATGAAAAAGAACCGTCGAAGGCCGAAGCGAAGAAAGAGAAAGAAGAAGCTAAGGCAAAAGCGGAGGCAGAAGCGCAAAAGCAGCAGGCTAAGGAAGAGGAACAAGCTAAGAAAAAAGCTGAAGAGAAAGCCAAAGCCGAGCAGGAAGCGAAGGAAAAAGCTAAGTCCGAGCAGGAGGCGGAAGATAAGGTCAAAGCCGAGCAGGAAGCTGAAGAAAAGGCAAGGGCTCAGCAATTGGCTGACGAAAAAGCCAAGCGAGAGGCCGCAGAAAAGAAAAAGGCAGCCCAAAACGCTCAAGCCGCAAAGCCAGATAAGGATGAATATAAGGTTGTCTTACATACTGTTCAACCACAGGAAACCCTGTTCCGGATTTCAATGAATTATTACAAATCCCAGGAAGGCATTGCCCTTATCCAGAAGTGGAATGGACTGAATGGCAATGAAATATCCAACGGGCAGGTTTTGAAAATTCCGATCAAGAAATAATGATGACACCTTGCCTTATTGGCAGGGTGTTATTTTCTCATATGCAGCTAAAAACATGTGATGGATAGCCGCTTTATCATTTTTTCCTGGACAGACTCATATCATGTTTGGAGAGAGTGAAGGAGGAAAAAAGATGGAATCGACTATCATTTTATTGGATGAAAAGACGGACCAAGCAACAAAGCAAATGTTGCAAAATGTCGTGGACCGAAAAAAAAAATTCGAGGCGCTTAAAAGGAAGCACCTAAAAACTTTATGGGCTACCATGATTGCTGTCGCTTTTCTTTTTATTTACCTTTATCTTTATATTGTTGTCCCTTATTCCTATTCTTTTTTCACGATGTTCAGTGTTTTCGTCGACCATTTCAGTCATTTCCTATTCTTGGCTGCAGCGATTGGGCTTTATGGATATATGGTATTGGTTAAGAAGAAGCTGGATAAGGCGGAAAAGGAATTTCAGCTCCTTCGCTGTGAAATCATAAATAAAAGCAAGCAGCTATGGGAAAAAGAGGATGAGTGGAAGAGCCGCCATAAGGTTTTTGAAATGATGAAGAAAAATTTTGATATTAATTTATACCATGAAAATAAATGAGGGCATGTTAGGCGATATATTATTGCGGGTGTCATGATTTTATGGTTACATGAAGGTAACTCTTAGGCTTAGGATGGAAAGAAGGTTTAATGATAGATGTTATGGTTATCTGTATTATTTTTTATCATCATGGTGCTGGCATTTGCCTTGATCGTTTACATGTGGCGAATTGCCAAGCAAGATAGGCTGATTATTCAAGACTTATATTTCAATGATTTCCCTGAAGGGTTTGGCGACATGAGGATTTTTTTCATATCGGATTTACATCGGCGGATCATTTCGGATCAATTGATTGCAGGTGCCCGCGGCGGGGTCGATTTGGTGATTATCGGCGGCGATATAAGGGAAGGTGGAGTGCCTCTTGCTCGAGTGGAAGAGAACCTTTCGAAATTGAAAGAACTTGGGCCCCTTTATTTTGTATGGGGAAATAACGACTATGAAGGAGATTTCCATGAACTGGATGCGACGCTTCTGAAACATGGAGTGAAAATCCTTGATAATACGGCTGTTTCATTCGAATCTACAAAAGGAAGCGAAATTGCTCTTCTGGGCATCGATGATATCACTGAAGAACGGGATAGGCTGGACCTCGCCCTTTCTGATTGCAAAAATGAGCCATTTAGAATTCTGGTGAGCCATAACCCGTTGGTCAAGGAACAGCTCACTCCGGAACACCGTATCAGCCTTGTTCTGTCAGGGCATACCCACGGCGGACAAATCCGTATATTCGGCTATGGACCTTATCAGCTTGGCGGCATAAAAAAAGAGGGAAACTGTTTGTATATGACGAGCAATGGTTACGGGACAAGCACTGTGCCTTTAAGGCTTGCGGCAAGACCTGAAACACATCTGTTCACCTTGAAGAGGGGGAAACGGACTGAAATGGGCGAAGCGACGGAAAAGACCTATTAAAGGTTTCGTTTAGCCAGCATATCGGGATTTTACAGTCGAAAAAGAATCCACTATAATTTCAATAAATGAACGTTCAGCAATTGGAGGCCTTGTACAACCATGCAAGAAGGTAAATATAATATTAAGGCGGTTTCAAAACTGCTAAACATACAGCCGGGGACTCTAAGGGCATGGGAAAGGCGTTATAAATTCATTGAACCTGTCAGGAATGAGTCAGGCCACAGGCTGTATACAGAAAAACATCTGCAAACCCTTAAATGGCTCATCAATAAAACGAATCAAGGCTTCACAATAAGTCAAGCCGTTTCTCTTCTTGAAAACACCGGGTCTGAAGATAGTGGATCAACGGAAAGCCGGAAGGATGAGCAAACGATCAAGCTAGCGGATGACTTGATCGAAGCGTTATTGAATTTCAATGAAACGAAAGCCCAGATGCTGATTAGCCAAGCCTTCAGTATGTATACAATCGAGCATACGATAGTGGATGTCCTTGGTTCGATACTGGTCCGAATAGGCGATAAGTGGGAAAATGGAGAAATCACCTCCGCTCACGAACATTTTGCTTCGAACATCTTAAAAGCAAGGATCAGTTCCTTCATGCATACGATACCGACCAATGGTTTTCTTCCAAAAGCGCTTGCTGTTTGCGCTCCTGGTGAAAAGCATGAGTTCGGTCTTTTGATCTTCACCATTTTCTTGAAGCGTAAGGGATACGAAACCATTTATTTGGGGGAATCCATTGCCGATAAAGACCTTTTTAAGGTATTGAATATCATAAAGCCCCGATACCTATTCATGTCATGTTCACAGCAAGAAAACCTTGAAGCGACACTAGAGCTTGTTGAGGCGTTAAAAAGCGACTTTCCGGATTTAAAGATCGGTCTTGGTGGAGCGGCGCTCAGCCTTATACCCGAAGAAATGCGTGCAGCCTTCTGCGGCGTTTTGATGGGTGACACGCAATCGGATTGGGAGGAATGGCTCTAGGTATAATGGATATGCACCCTGCGACCAAGGCTTCATATGATGTATGAAGATGGTAACCAGGGGGCATTTTTTTATGAAGCTGGAGCGATTAACTAATAATAAAATCAAGATTTTTTTGACCCTTGATGATTTAATTGATAGAGGTATTACCAAAGAAGATATTTTAGGGAATTCCTTAAAGGTCCACAAGCTGTTTCAGGATATGGTCGAAGAAGCGTGCGAAGAACTCAGCTTTAAAATGAGTGGTTCCATTGCAATCGAAATTTTTTCCCTGCCTGCCCAAGGACTGATCATCATCGTTACGAAGGATGAAGAAGAATTATTGACTGACGAAGAAGAATTCTTGGATTTGCAGGTGAAAATCGACGATTTCCCCCATATTTTATATGTTTTTGATGAGTTTGAGGATATTGTCCAATTATCTCATAGGTTATCCATGCAAGGCTTACTGAAAAGTAACCTTTATCATTATGAGGGCAGGTATTACTTACTTATCGAAAATGTCAAAGATACGACTTATGACATGGTCATTTCCTTAGCTGCCGAGTATGGCCATGCTTCAACTCTCACTCTGTGTCGCATCAATGAGTATGGAACGTGTATCATCGAAAATGAAGCGATAGATGTTTTGATTTCACACTTTAGTTAATGGAAAAAAGAAGGGGGCAAGGAAGGCACATCGAAGAAAACCGAGTGGTTTGCCTTATTTGCCTCACCTTCTGGATGGAGAAATGATTGGGGAAACAATCGCCATGATAACGGTTTCATTTTTTGAATATTTCCAACTTTAATTTTCCCGTTTTTACTCTTGCATAAATATAACGAAGGTGTATACTAGCCATGAAGAGGACTATTTGTTTATTATATTTTAATATATGGATGAGATTTTCTAGGAGGTACTTTTAATGGAATCGGCAAAAGGCAATGGCCATGTAAATGAAGAGGAAAAACATGACGTACTGAGGTCCACTCAAACTGTCATACATAAAGCTTTGGATAAGCTTGGTTACCCGGAGGAAGTTTATGAGCTATTGAAGGAGCCCCTGCGTTTATTAACAGTGAAAATGCCAATCCGCATGGATGATGGCACGGTAAAAATCTTCACCGGTTATAGGGCACAGCATAATGATGCCGTTGGGCCGACAAAGGGCGGTATCCGTTTCCATCCAAATGTAACGGAACGTGAAGTGAAAGCATTATCCATCTGGATGAGCTTAAAATGCGGTATCGTGGATTTGCCATACGGCGGAGGTAAGGGCGGTATCGTTTGTGATCCTCGTAATATGTCCTTCCGAGAGCTGGAAAGGCTAAGCCGGGGCTATGTTCGCGCAATCAGCCAAATTGTCGGGCCGACTAAAGATATCCCGGCACCGGATGTTTTTACCAATTCTCAAATCATGGCTTGGATGATGGATGAATACAGCCGCATGGATGAATTCAACTCACCTGGGTTCATTACTGGCAAACCCCTTGTCCTTGGCGGTTCGCATGGACGTGAATCTGCAACGGCAAAGGGCGTAACGATTTGCATCAATGAAGCTGCCAAGAAGCGCGGCATCGATATTAAAGGAGCACGGGTCGTCATTCAAGGTTTCGGTAACGCGGGTAGCTTCCTAGCTAAATTCATGCATGATGCCGGTGCTAAGGTAATTGGGATTTCCGATGCATACGGTGCCCTTCATGATCCTGAAGGTCTTGATATCGATTATCTTCTTGACCGGAGAGATAGTTTCGGAACCGTAACCAAATTGTTTAAAAGCACCATTTCAAATAAAGAGTTGCTTGAGCTGGAATGTGATATTTTAGTTCCTGCTGCAATCGAAAATCAAATCACTGAAGAAAATGCTGCGGATATCAAAGCTTCAATCGTGGTCGAGGCAGCAAATGGACCTACGACAATTGAAGCGACACAAATCCTCACGGATCGTGGCATTCTGCTTGTTCCAGATGTCCTGGCCTCTGCTGGCGGAGTGACGGTTTCTTACTTCGAGTGGGTACAAAACAATCAAGGATACTACTGGTCTGAAGAAGAAGTGGACGAGAAATTGGAAAAAATCCTTGTGAAATCTTTCAACAATATTTATGAACTTGCACAATCAAGACGAGTTGATATGCGCCTTGCCGCCTATATGATCGGTGTAAGGAAAATGGCTGAAGCTTCACGCTTCCGCGGTTGGATCTAAAAGATTCCAATCAGGCATGCCCATAGAGGAAGTCATATTCATTGCTTTATCATTGAAATGATTTGTAAAAACTCCTATCATGTATTGATAGGAGTTTTTATTTTAGATGAACGAATTACAAAGTGTATGGAAAGGCAGTGGAGTGAAATGAATGTGGAAGAAGTCATTATCATAGGTGGGGGCCCTTGTGGATTGGCTGCTGGAATCGCGCTTAAAGACGCGGGAATACAGTCCCTGATCATTGAAAAAGGCAATGTGGTGGATTCGATTTATCGTTACCCGACACATCAAACGTTTTTCAGCTCAAGCGAGAAATTGGAAATCGGAGATACTGCTTTTATTATCGAAAACCGGAAACCGGTCCGCAGCCAGGCGATGGCCTATTATCGGGAGGTTGTCAGAAGGAAAGATTTGCGTGTCAATACATTCGAAAAAGTGGAAAGGGTGGAGAAACGGGAAGATGGGAAATTTTCCGTCAAGACTTCCAAAGGCGACTATTCAGCCTTGCAGGTAATTGTCGCAACTGGATACTATGATCACCCGAATTATATGTGCATTCCCGGCGAACAGCTTCCAAAAGTGTTTCATTATTTCAAGGAAGGCCACCCTTACTTTAATTGTGATGTGACAGTGATCGGCGGTAAAAACTCAAGTGTGGATGCGGCGCTTGAGCTGGTCAAATCCGGTGCAAGAGTGACAGTGCTCTATAGGGGTACCGTGTATTCCCCAAGCATCAAGCCCTGGATACTCCCTGAATTCGAAGCATTGGTCCGCAATGGAACAATCAAGATGGAATTTGGTGCGAATGTTGACAGAATCACGGAAGATCGCGTCATATATCATGTAGGAGAAGAGGAAAAGGCGATAAAAAATGATTTTGTGTTTGCGATGACCGGATACCATCCTGACCATTCCTTTTTAGCTTCTATGGGCATAAATATTGATAAGGTAACGGGAAGGCCGGATTATGACGAAGAAACGATGGAGACGAACGTTAAAGGAATCTATATTGCCGGAGTTCTTGCAGCAGGCAATAATGCAAACGAAATCTTCATTGAAAACGGCAGATTCCATGGAGGATTGATTGCCAATCATTTGACCGTTAAAGGAAATGAAACGGAATGAAAAGGAGCTTACAGGAGCATGGAGAAAATATCATTAATAACGACAGGCGGAACCATTGCCAGTAAAGAAACGACAAACGGAATGCTGGCTTCTGGTGCGTTAAGCGGGCAGGAATTGGCATCAACTTGCGAATTACCCAACGATATCGAGGTTAAAGTGGTTGATCTTTTCCAGATTTCGAGCATGTCCATGTCTTTTGGGAAAATGGAACAGCTAAGACTTGCCATCCAAAAGGAGTTGGAGGACCCGGAAGTTACCGGGATCGTCGTGACTCACGGAACCGATACATTGGAGGAAACGGCATATTTCCTTGATATCACGAATAATGATCGGCGCCCGATTGTGGTAACCGGATCACAGCGCTCTCCAAAAGAAGTAGGAACGGATGTATATTCGAATTTAAGGAATTCGATTTTATGTGCTGCTAGCGAGCTTCTCAAGGATGTGGGTGTGGTTGTCGTATTTAACGAGCGGATTTATTCAGCAAAATATGTGAAAAAGGTGCATGCCTCCAATTTGCAAGGATTCGAATCCTTTGGCTACGGTTATTTGGGCATCATTGATAACGATGTCGTCAGCATCTATCAAAAACCTTTACATAGGGAGCATTATCAGACCCAAAATCGTATTCCGAGAGTGGATATCATCAAGTGCCATACAGGAGCCGATGGGATTTTTATCGAGTCAGCAGTCCAGAACGGTGCGATGGGGATCGTTCTTGAGGGTGTGGGAAGGGGTCAGGTTACGCCGGAGATGGTGGAATCGATCCAATCTGCGATCGATCAAGGGATAGCGATCGTCATGACCACAAGCGCAGAAGAAGGCAAGGTTTACCCAGCCTATGATTATGAAGGCAGCGCCTTTGATTTGAAGCAGCGCGGCGTGATTTTGGGTGCCGATTATGATAGCAAGAAGGCAAGAATCAAGTTGGCTGTCGTGCTGGCAAGTGAAAACGCAGTAGATGAAACCTTCTTTAAGTACTGACGCGTTAAAATAAATGCTGGAAGACTCGATTCTTGGATTCAGTTTTTCGGCATTACGTGGTACGATTAAGGAAAAGAAGAGGAAAAGAGGGTCAGCTAATGCTGGTCATGTTGTCTGCGGCTATTGCGCCAGGATTGGCGCTTCTCAGCTATTTTTATTTGAAGGATCAATATGAAACCGAACCGATATCGGTTGTGGTGAAAACATTTTTATTCGGCGTCTTTCTCGTTTTGCCGATTATGTTCATACAGTATGTGCTTGAAACGGAGCATATTTTGAATACGGACTTAGCAAATGCATTTTTATGGGCAGCATTGCTTGAAGAATTCTTCAAGTGGTTCATCCTCATTTATGTTATTTACCAGCATGTAGCCTTCGATGAACCCTATGACGGGATCGTGTACGGAGCGGCCGTATCGCTGGGGTTTGCCACGATGGAGAATATCTTATATTTGCTGGCAAATGGAGTGGAACATGCTTTTATCAGAGCCGTGCTTCCTGTATCCAGTCATGCCTTGTTTGGTGTCATAATGGGGTACTATTTGGGTAAGGCGAAATTCTCATCCTCAAATAATAGATTTTATTTATTATTGGCATTGATCGTCCCGATAGCATTACATGGCGTGTATGACTATATTTTAGTGTCACAAAAATTTTGGATATACTTCATAATGCCTTTTATGATCTACCTTTGGTGGTTAGGGATGAAAAAAGTGAAAAAGGCTCGTCTATTATCAGATTTCCATGCAGAAAAACTATCCCGGAATCAATTTATAAGTAAATGACCATTATTATTAAAACGGAGTGCTGGCATATTTTGCCCGCTCCGTTTTTTTTTATGGATTGGAATAAAAAAGACAGTTAAGAAGAAAATAGAATTACATTAATTCAAGAAAAAGAGGAGTGTTTTTGATGAAAGGAATTTCGTCAAAATGGAAATGGCTTTTGCTGTTTTCGTGTATAACAATAGGTTTCGGAATTTACCCGGAAACAAGAACAAATGCCTTTTCGAGCCAAATCATTCAAAAGGGTGCGGTTGGAGATGATGTCATC
Organism: Bacillus sp. mrc49; assembly: GCF_002803435.1. NCBI lineage: Bacteria > Bacillati > Bacillota > Bacilli > Caryophanales > Bacillaceae > Bacillus > Bacillus sp. mrc49. The sequence continues at coordinate 90,387 of NZ_PHNG01000688.1, forward strand.
GAACTTCAGGCACGCTTGCAAAACATCGGTTACTATCATGGAAAGATTGATGGGGTCTATGGATGGGGCACTTATTGGGCACTCCGTAACTTTCAACAAGATTTCGGGCTGCCGGTCGATGGCCTTGGAGGCACCACGACAAAAAAGAAGTTGACGAATGCCTCCAACTTCAATAAACAATTCGTCCACGATCAGATTAATAAAGGGAACGAGTTCACTTATTATGGCGGGGTAGATATTGATAAGCAGGTAAAGGTGAAAGGCAATGGGAATGAATCCAAGTCAGGTGGAGGAAACGCCAATGCAGGCAAGGAACCTGCAAAGCCAGGCACTTCAGCCAATCTTCCTGGAGGGTATTCGCAGAATGACATACAGCTGATGGCCAATGCGGTCTATGGAGAATCGCGTGGCGAGCCGTATACCGGACAGGTGGCCGTTGCAGCGGTCATTTTAAACCGGGTCGAAAGCGCTGCTTTCCCTAACTCGATTTCAGGCGTGATCTTTGAACCTGGAGCCTTTACGGCTGTTGCGGATGGGCAAATATGGCTGACCCCGAACGAACGGGCAAAAGAAGCTGTCGTGGATGCCATCAATGGATGGGACCCGAGCGGCAATGCCGAATATTACTTTAATCCTGAAACGGCAACAAGCAAATGGATTTGGTCCAGGCCGCAAATTAAAAAAATCGGAAAACATATCTTTTGTAAGTAAAGAGGTGAAGGTACATGATCAGAAGTATAGTCATTGCCCTGCTTGTTGTAGGTGTTGGAGGAACTGCATTCTGGGGCTATCAAGAACATAAGGAAAAAAACGCAATCTTAATCAATGCGGAAAACACTTATCAGCGAGCCTTCCATGATTTAAGCTACCAAGTAGATTTATTGCACGATAAGGTAGGCGGTACATTGGCAATGAATTCACGATATTCATTAAGCCCAGCCCTGACGGATGTATGGCGCATCACTTCCGAAGCACAAAGCGATGTCGGGCAGCTGCCATTGACCCTGCTTCCTTTTAATAAGACGGAAGAATTTTTATCGAAAATTGCGGATTTCAGTTATAAAACAGCTGTACGTGACCTTGAAAAAGAACCATTGAATGATCAGGAATATTCGACTTTACAATCCCTGTATGCACAGGCAGGAGATATCCAGGGTGAATTGAGGAAGGTTCAATATCTGGTCCTTAAAAACCATTTAAGATGGATGGACGTTGAGATGGCCCTAGCGACCGGAAAGGAAAATTCGGATAACACGATCATTGATGGACTAAAGACCGTGGAGAAAAAAGTTTCAGGGTATGGGGAAGCGAATGAAATGAACCCGACCTTCACCTCAACCCAACAACGGGATGAAAACTTCAAGAATTTGCAGGGGAAAACGATCACTAAAAAAGAAGCGATCGAGACTGCAAAAAGATATGCACATTCAAAAAGCGGGAATGTGGAAGTCAATGTGGAGGAAAATGGAAAAGGTTCTGATTATGGCTTTTATAGCGTCAGCATCCTGAATAAAGATTCCAATAGCGAATTAAATATGGATTTGACAAAAAAAGGCGGTTACCCGATTTGGTATATCAATAATAGGGATGTGAACAAAACCAATATTGACTTGAATCAAGCCTATACAAAAGCGGCGGAGTTTCTTAAAGAACATGACTTCAGTTCGCTTGACCTCTTTGAAAGTGCCCAGTATGATAACATCGCTTTGCTGAATTTCGTGTCATCAGAGAACGGGGTCAAGATTTATCCGGATTCAGTCAAGGTGAAGATCGCCTTGGATGACGGAGCTGTGATCGGATTCTCGGCGGATGAGTATTTAAGATCACATAAAACGAGGGAAATCGGAACTCCAAAGATACCCGAGAAAGAAGCCAGGGATAAAATCAATCAAAATGTAAAGATCATGGAAGAGGGTAAGGCGCTGATCATCAATGATATCGGCAAAGAGGTTCTCTGTTATGAATTTCTTGGCACGATTAAGGAAGATACATACCGTATTTTCATTAATGCCGATACTGGTCAAGAAGAAAAGGTGGAAAAATTAAAGAATTCGGAGCCCGTATATGAAAATTTAATCTGATTGTATTTCTAATTTCAATTTTAAATGGGGAAATGTGCCTAGTCACTTTCCCTTTTTCTCATTTCATGACATAATAATAGAAACGATTTTTGGATTAAATGGGGAATTTGATGGGCAATGGGATGTCGTTAACCAAATTCCATTACATCATAAAGGAAGTGGAACGTGATGATTAAAATTGGTGATATATTAATGCTCGAACAAAAGTACTCCGCCCAGAAGGAAAAGTTCAAATGTATGGTTGTCGAGATGGAGCCTGGTTTTGTTTATATAGATTTCCCCATCCATTTAGAAACTGGAAAAATTGCCTTCCTGATGGACGGGACTCAGCTGAACGTCACGTTTTCGAATGAGGAGCAAGCGGTTTATGTGTTTGATTCTGAAGTCCTGGGAAAAGTGAAAGGCAGGATACCGATGATACAGCTTTCCCTGCCCCATTTGGACACGTTTGTGAAAATCCAACGAAGGCAGTACGTTCGTCTGGATGTAACGCTTGATGCTGCCCTCCATCCTGAGCATGCCGAGTTTACCCCCTTTCGTGCATTAACGGAGGATATCAGTGCCGGCGGAGCATCGATAAGGCTTTTGAAAGGGGCAACCATCCAATCGGCTTCACAGTTATACCTATGGCTGGCGCTAACGCTTAAATCCGGGGAAATCCATTACTTACGCTTGAAAAGCAAAGTCATCCGAGTGACGGAGAAAAATCATGGCAATATGCTTTTGCATGTCCAATTTGTTGAGCCGTCAAAAAATGATGTACAAACATTAATGCGATTCATTTTTGAAAAGCAGGTCGATTTAAAGAAAAAAGGGTTGTACGTATGACGGGGTTGAATGAAAAACGGCGATTCCACCCATACTGCTAATATAATCAGTATGGAAGGGGCGGAGCATGAAAACATTTGAAAGAATATTAATTAAAGTGATTCTCATCCAATTGGCCTGCTTATTCTTATTCCAGTTCCTGTTAAGCAGGGAGGACCAAATCTTTGATTTGACCAAGCTTTCGAGATATGAAGGCGTTACCAGCAATAATTATACGAAAATCATTGAAACGTTCAATGGGGTTACAAAATAAAGCGGTGATCCGCTTTTTTTTTGTATGAGGAGTCACGATGATCGGAAAACTATTGGGGTGGGATGATTCAAAGGGGATTTTGATTGTACGCTTCCTTTTATTAATGATTTTCCCGCCAGTTGTGATAAAATGAAAGTGTAATAAATAATCAGCATGATTGTAGGATTCTTGGGAGGATTTATGGGAAAAAAATTATCAGTTGCAATCGATGGGCCAGCTGCGGCTGGAAAAAGCACGGTTGCTAAAATTGTCGCAGAAAAGTTCAATTACATATATGTGGATACAGGCGCTATGTACAGGGCCCTTACCTTTAAGGCGCTTAATCAACAGGTTCGCCTCAATGATGAACAAGCTCTTTTTGGAGTGCTCATCGATACGGAAATAGAATTAAGGACGAGTGAAAAGGGACAGCTGGTATTCTTGGATCATGAGGATGTGACAGCCCAAATCAGAAACAATGAAGTGACTGGATCTGTATCGGAAGTGGCGAAGCACCGGAGCATTCGTGAAGAAATGGTGCGCAGGCAGCAAATCTTTGGTGAAAACGGCGGCGTCGTCATGGATGGAAGGGATATCGGCACACATGTGCTGCCAAACGCTGAAGTGAAGGTTTTCCTGATTGCGTCTGTAGATGAAAGGGCCCAACGGCGACACCAGGAAAATTTACTGAAAGGTTTCCCTTCCGATATTGAAAAGCTGAGGGAAGAAATTGCAACAAGGGATAAGCTGGACTCCGAACGTGAAGTATCGCCTTTGAAAAAGGCAGTGGATGCCATTGAAATCGATACGACTTCCTTATCAATTCAAGAGGTGGCCGAAAGTATCATGTCTTTAATAGAAGAGAGGAAAAGATGAAATTGGATTTTTACACATTTGCCAAAAACGTTGTAAAAGGCGTTTTAACGCCTGCTTATAGGGTTAAAACCTTAGGAAAGGAACATTTCCCTAAAGAGGGCGGTGTCTTGATCTGCTCCAATCACATTGATAATTTGGATCCGCCCGTAGTTGGCATGACATCACCTCGCGATATACATTTCATGGCGAAGGAAGAGTTGTTTCAAGCGCCTGTTTTAAAGGGTATATTACCTAGGGTGAATGCTTTTCCGGTCAAGCGGGGCAACAGTGACCGGGAATCGCTCAGGAAGGGTTTAAAGCTTCTGAAGGAAGGCAAGGTCCTTGGGCTGTTTCCAGAAGGAACCAGAAGTAAAACTGGTGAATTGGGAGAAGGCTTGGCAGGTGCTGGTTTTTTCGCATTGCGATCTGATGCCGTGATCATACCTTGTGCAATCATCGGCCCCTATAGGTTTTTACGGCCATTGAAGGTGGTTTATGGCCCTCCCATCGATTTCAACGAATATCGGGAACAGAAGATTTCAGCCGATGAAGCAACAAAGATCATCATGGACCGTATCGGGAAATTGATTTCCGAGCATAAATAGTCCTTCATACTTGACAATTTTCCGATTTTGTTGGAATTTATAAAATAGGGGGCAATGTTCCTTATTGGCGATGAAAAGGAATATAACCTGATTATTCTAAAAAAACTGTTTTTTTATCTTTATTAGGAAAGTGTTTTTATTGAACCACTTAAATAAAATATGTGGCCGATGAAGAGGAAGATTGCTGATCAGTCATGGGTTAAGGAGGAGTTAGTAATGACAGAAGATATGAACCAGGTAGAAGTGAACAATTACAAAGTTGGGGATCAAGTGAAAGCAACCGTTTCAAAGGTAGAAGAAAAGCAGGTCATTGTCGATGTTGAGAACAGTAAGACTGATGGAATCATCCCTATCAGTGAGCTGTCCAGCCTTCATGTCGAAAAGGCATCAGATGCCGTTTCGGAAGGGGATGTATTGGAGCTTGAAGTTATTAAAGTGGAAGAAGAAGCTCTCATTCTATCAAAACGTAAAATCGACGCACTAAAGGCATGGGATGACCTGGAACTGAAGTTTGAAAATGGTGACGTATTTGAGGCAGAAGTGAAAGATGTCGTCAAAGGCGGACTTGTTGTGGATCTAGGCGTACGTGGTTTCGTTCCGGCTTCTCTAGTAGAAGACTATTTCGTTGAAGACTTTTCTGATTACAAAAACAAAACTTTAACATTCAAGATCGTTGAGCTTGAGAAAGACAAGAATCGCTTAATTCTCTCACATCGTGCGGTAGTCCAAGATCAAAAGGAAAAACAAAAGGCAAATGTACTCGATAATCTTGAAAGCGGGCAAGTGCTTGAGGGTGTCGTCCAAAGGATCACCGATTTTGGGGCATTCGTCGATATCGGAGGCGTGGACGGCCTTGTCCACATTTCCCAACTTTCCCACCAGCATGTCGACAAAGCGTCCGATGTCGTTTCCGAAGGTGATAAGGTACAAGTGAAGGTGCTTTCCATTGATCGTGATAATGAGAGGATCTCGCTTTCCATCAAGGATACCCTTCCAGGACCGTGGGCAGGCATTGCCGATAAGGCAGCAAAAGGATCTACACAATCGGGAATCGTCAAGCGCCTGGTTTCTTTCGGTGCATTCGTCGAGATTTTCCCTGGGGTAGAAGGACTTGTTCACATCTCGCAAATATCGCATAAACATATTGCCACACCACAGGAAGTACTGAAGGAAGGGCAAGCCGTCGAGGTGAAGGTTTTGGATGTCAACGAAACGGAACAGCGTTTATCATTGAGCATAAAAGAACTTGAAGAACCTCAGTCCTCTAATTACAACACATCAAACTATGAACTTCCTGAAGAAACAAAGGGTTTTCAGCTAGGTGAAATGATTGGGGATCAATTGAAAAAACTAAAATAAGATAATAATGGTGATAGCCTTGGAGAGAGAAAAACGAAAATTAGATCATATAGAATTTGCGCTAAAAACAGGTCAGCAGCATAACTCCGGACTGGAAGATATTTCGTTTATTCACCAAAGCTTACCAGAAATTTCTTTGAATAACGTGACCCTCACAGCAGAAATTGGCGAACTTGAATTAAGTTCGCCAATTTTTATAAATGCCATGACCGGAGGCGGGGGCGCTGAAACGGAAAGATTGAATGGTGATCTTGCCATAGCTGCAAGGGAAACGAAAATCGCCATGGCGGTCGGTTCGCAGATGGCTGCCATCAAGGATCCTGCCCAGCAGGCGTCTTTCAAAGTGGTCAGACAGGAGAATCCCGACGGCGTGCTGATTGGCAATCTTGGCGGTGAAGCAACTGTAGACCAAGCGAAGCGAGCAAGCGACATGATTCAGGCAAATGCCCTGCAGATTCACATCAACACAATACAGGAGCTGACGATGCCTGAAGGAGATAGGGATTTTGCCGGAACCCTGTCAAGAATAGAAAAAATCACTAGCAGCATCGGAATACCTGTCATTGTAAAAGAGGTCGGTTTTGGAATGAGTAAGGAAACGGTGGATCAATTGCTTTCCGTCGGAGTTTCAATCATTGATGTAGGCGGTTTTGGCGGCACGAACTTTGCTAAAATCGAGAATGAAAGACGAGCGAAAGTACTTGGATACTTTAATGAATGGGGCATTCCGACGGCTGCTTCGATTGTGGAAGCGGTTAAAGTTTCACCTGAACTTTCGGTGATTGGATCCGGCGGCATCCGTAATTCTCTGGAAATCACAAAATGCCTCGCTTTAGGAGCGAGAGGGGTCGGTTTGGCCGGTCATTTTCTCAAGTTGCATAAAGAGTTGGGCCTTGTACAATTAATTAAAGAAATAACCTACATACATGAAGATATAAAAATCATCATGACTGCACTAGGCTGCCGAAATATCGGCGAATTAAGGAAATCGAAAATGGTCATTTCAGGGAATACCTACCATTGGTTAACGCAAAGGGGAATCGATTGCTCCGCCTATGCAAGATGATAGCCATAAAAAGAAGCACCTCAATTGGAATGAGCATTGAGATGCTTCTTTTTTTCGTTCATATATGCCTAGCTATTCCTTTTTCGTGCCTCTTCGGGACCTTCCATACTCGTGGCCCCTTTATGACCCAAGGATTGATCCCTATCGGACTCCACCCGCTTACTTTGTTTCAACTTCTTCTCCTGGCGATCTTTGCCCATGTTTCCACCTCCTTAATTTAAAATGACCGAGCGGAAATGTGAATGAATGCATATAAAGCCCCAATAATTGCAGGACATTACGTTTATTCTTTAAAAAAACGAGCCATAATGTTTCCTAGAGGGGGATGCTGCATGGATGGAATATTGTTTTATTGGTTGTCTTGGATAGTTTGGGTCATTGTCATGTTTTTTATTCCGAAAACGGTGCCATATCGGTTTGATTTTTTGTTTCATCTGTTGGCAGTCATGCTATTAGCGGGATATAAGTTGGAGATTTCCTTGCTTTCCATGCATGTGAGCGGACTCTACCTATTCTTAATACTGTGTGTGTATATCAGGAAGCAATCGATTTTCAAAATCATGGAGTTGATCAGCGGTTGTCTTATCGTTACGCTCGCCTATGCAAGTTTTCAACTTTTTTCTTTGCTAGACCCGATATGGCTCATTATCAACCCCTCCTACCTCTTGTGCCTCTTTTTGAATTATCTTATCCTATTACTTTTTAAAAATTGGAAACATCGCTTGTTTGCCCTTTTAATTGGTTTAATAATGGGGGATATCATATATTCTGTTTTACTGGTTTATCACTCTTTCCCATATGTGGCCTTGGCTTTCGCTTGGCATGATGACGCAGCACTGATTCTGGGAGCAAACGTACTTTGGCGGATGTTGGAGCTTGTTGGCCAATATATATATGCAGCTTCCCAATCGAGATTTTTATCGAAACAGAGAAAAGAAAACTTCAATCAGTGAACTAGGGGGGGGAGATCCTTTCTCGTGTTTTATCCCAATGATGCCTGTTAAATGGAGTAATATGGAATGGGAGGCTTTTATTTATACAATCATTGTTGATTGGCGCGAAATTTGGTACTATAGGGTAGTTAGAGGTCTGTAGATAAATCGTAAAGTGCTCTAAACAATTAATAAGGAAGCACACGCTTGAGAGCTTTCTTCATTTTTTTGGGCTGTATATAATCATGTTTTAGCATGCAGTCGGTTCATGTAAAGAAAGTGAACGATCTTGCCTGTAAATCCTTGATACGTTTAACTGATCATCAGTTGTGCATGTAGTCCTGATGGAAGTTTCCTTTATATGATGATGGATACAGTCTTTTCCTTGAAGTAGGAAATAATGAAAAACAATAATGCAATGCAAGTAATGCATGCATTCCTGGATTTCGTGACTTTGACAGAGATATAGTAGCAGAAAGGGTGAATAGCAATGCCAAAACCGGTAATTGCGATTGTCGGTCGTCCGAACGTAGGTAAATCGACGATCTTTAATAGAATAGTGGGAGAACGGGTTTCGATTGTCGAAGACGTTCCAGGAGTGACACGTGACAGGATATATAGTTCAGGTGAATGGTTGACACATGATTTTAACATCATTGATACAGGCGGAATCGATATCGGTGATGAGCCGTTCCTTGAACAAATTCGCCAACAGGCTGAAATTGCCATCGATGAAGCCGATGTGATAATCTTTATGACGAATGGCCGTGAAGGGGTTACGGCTGCCGATGAAGAAGTAGCCAAGATTCTTTATAAGTCCAGAAAGCCGGTTGTCCTTGCGGTTAATAAAGTCGATAATCCAGAAATGAGAGATCAAATTTATGATTTCTATGCGTTAGGATTTGGGGATCCATTCCCGATTTCCGGATCACACGGACTTGGACTCGGAGACTTGCTGGATGAAGCAGCGAAGCACTTCCCTAATTTCAGTGGCCAGGATTATGCTGACGATGTCATTAAATTCAGCTTGATCGGAAGGCCGAATGTAGGCAAGTCATCATTGGTCAATGCATTGCTGGGGGAAGATCGCGTTATCGTAAGTGAAATTGAGGGTACGACCCGTGATGCGATCGATTCGCCTTATAAATATAACGGTAAAGAGTATGTCATCATTGATACCGCTGGAATGAGGAAAAAAGGGAAGGTGTATGAAAGTACGGAAAAATACAGCGTACTTCGTGCATTGCGGGCAATTGAACGCTCAGACGTCGTTCTTGTCGTATTGAACGCTGAAGAAGGCATTCGCGAGCAGGATAAAAAAATTGCCGGTTATGCCCATGAAGCAGGCAGGGCGGTCATCATCGTCGTCAATAAATGGGATGCGATCGAGAAAGATGAAAAGACAATGAAGGATTTTGAAGAAAAAATCCGTGCCCACTTCCTATTCCTGGATTATGCGCCGATCATCTATCTTTCTGCATTGACTAAAAAGCGGACACATACATTGATTCCGGTCATCGATCAGGCTAGTGAGAATCATGCCATTCGAGTTCAGACAAACGTATTGAATGAAGTGGTCATGGATGCCGTGGCGATGAACCCTACGCCAACCCATAATGGGAACCGCTTGAAAATTTACTATACGACCCAGGTAGCGATCAAGCCGCCTACTTTCGTTGTATTCGTTAATGATCCTGAGTTATTGCATTTCTCCTATGAAAGATTTTTAGAGAATCGAATTAGGGATGCCTTTGGTTTCGAAGGAACACCAATTCGGATTTTTGGGCGCCAAAGAAAATAGTAAAGGGAGTCATACAATGGTGAAAGCAAAAGAAAGCATCGCAGTCATTGGTGCAGGTAGCTGGGGCACTGCTTTAGCGATGGTATTAGCTGATAACCAGCATGAAGTGAGATTATGGGGACATAATCCGAAGCAAATTGAAGAAATAAACCAACATCATACGAATGAAAAATACTTGCCTGGTATTGAATTGCCGAAAGGGATTAAAGGCTATTCTTCCATCAAGGAAGCGTTGGTCGGAATTGAAATGATCATTTTGGCTGTGCCGACCAAAGCTTACCGGGAAGTTCTTGGGCAGGTTGAAGCGGCCCATGATAAACCATTGACAGTTGTGCATGTAAGTAAGGGGATCGAACCGGACTCCCTGCTGCGTATTTCTGAAATGATCGAAGAAGTCTCTTCTCCGGAATGGCTAAAGGATATCGTTGTTCTTTCGGGACCAAGCCATGCGGAAGAGGTCAGTCTCCGTCACCCAACGACAGTTGCCGTTTCTTCAAAAAATATGAAGGCGGCAGAAAAAGCTCAGGACATCTTCATCAACAACAATTTCCGTGTTTATACGAATCCCGACTTGATTGGTGTTGAAATTGGCGGAGCCCTGAAGAACATCATTGCCTTGGCTTCAGGGATTACCGACGGGTTAGGCTATGGTGATAATGCAAAGGCTGCCTTAATGACCCGTGGTTTGGCAGAAATCTCCCGTTTAGGAGTGGCCATGGGTGCCAATCCACTTACTTTTTCAGGATTAGCTGGAATTGGTGATTTGATCGTCACTTGTACAAGCGTTCATTCCCGAAATTGGAGAGCAGGGAATATGCTTGGTAAAGGAAAAAAACTGGATGAAGTATTGGAAAGCATGGGAATGGTGGTCGAAGGGGTCAGAACCACTAAAGCCGCCTACCAGCTAGCCCGGAAATACGAAGTCAATATGCCGATTACTGAAGCCCTGTACCATGTTTTATTCAATGGAAAAGAAGTGAAAAGTGCAGTTGACCTTTTGATGAATCGTTCAAAAACGAATGAAATGGAAGAACTATACAACATTTTGGATAACAGGCAGTAGGATTTCCCTTTTTTTGCTGCATTCATAAAAGAATTTCAATTAATTAGGCATTCGATGATGCGTCTTGCCATGTATCAGCATACAATGCAACGAAAGTAAACTAGTAATTTGACCTCGGCACGGGGGATTTAGTCAAATGAGCAGAAGATATCTTAATATCTTCTGCTTTTTTTGTGGAAAAAAACTTCCCTGAAGGTATGAAAAAATGAATAGGTTATTCAAGTTTGCATGAAACATTCTCTATATTTCCTTATTTTTTGTTAAATATCGACTATTTTTTTTGGTATGAAAATTGCTGAGTGTAATATAACCAAGAAATTTTTTGAAATGAACGGAGAAGTTGGTCAATTATTCTCGAAAAAAAGGGAAGGGGCATGATACATGCAAACAGGTAAACTGAAAAGGTCTTTAAACTTATGGCAAATCGTCTTGCTTGGTGTTGGGTATATGACGCCGATGGTCGTCTTTGATACATTCGGGATCGTTTCCGAATTAACGGGAGGACATGTGCCGACCGCTTATGTCATTGCTTTGGTGGCAATGCTGTTTACGGCAGCCAGCTATGGGAAAATGGTGAAAATTTATCCTCAGGCCGGGTCCTCCTATACGTATACACAAAAAACGATCAATCCGCATTTAGGTTTCCTTGTCGGATGGTCATCGATGCTTGATTACTTATTTTTACCGATGGTGAATGCGATTTTAACAAAAATATACTTAACGGCACTTTTTCCGGAAGTAGCCCCATGGATATGGGTGGTGTCATTTGTCTTGTTAATGACTGGAATTAACTTATTCAATGTTAATTTCGCTGCAAACTTCAATAGCTTCCTTGTCTTTTTTCAAATTCTCGTAATCATCATTTTCGTGGCACTTGTCATCAAGGGGGTCATGAATGGTGAAGGTACAGGAGACGTTTCCTCGCTTCAGCCGTTCATCGGGCCTCATCTGGAAACGTCGACGCTCATTGCGGGTGCTACGATCCTTTGTTTTTCCTTCTTGGGGTTCGACGCTGTCACGACATTATCGGAAGAAACACCCAATCCAGCCAAAACGATTCCGCGGGCCATTTTTTTGACGGCTCTCATCGGAGGGGTTTTATTTGTGGCAGCTGCATTTTTCACCCAGCTATTCTTTCCCGATGTTTCCCGTTTCAATGATCCGGAAGCAGCTTCCCCGGAAATTGCGCTTTTCGTAGGCGGGAAGCTATTCCAATCCATATTCCTTGCTGGCACACTATGCGGTACCCTTGCCTCCGGTCTTGCTTCACATGCCAGTGTATCAAGGTTGTTATATGTGATGGGGCGCGACCAGATGATTTCAAAAAAGCTTTTCGGATTTGTCCATCCAAAATATAATACGCCATTTTTTAATGTCATCTTTGTCGGAGCCATTTCGCTGGTTGCCTTATTCCTTGATCTGGTTACGGCTACTTCGCTGATCAATTTCGGAGCGCTGATGGCTTTCACTTTCGTGAATATTTGCGTAATCGTCCATGCAGTCAGGAACAAAAGTTTTCACACGGTCAAAGGATTTCTTGCCAATATGCTATTCCCTATTATTGGCGGGGCATCGGTATTTATCCTATGGCTTAATCTTGAAATGAGCTCCTTGATTCTGGGGACAGTCTGGGCAGGAATAGGGATCGTGTATCTTTCATACCGGACGAAATGGTTTACGGAATCCCCCCCGTTATTCAGTTTTGAAGAGGCACAGTGAATCGACTTTCATGATTAGGGAGGCAGCTGAACCACTTTTAAGACGTTAAGCAGCGGTCAAATCAATGTCCTATTCGTTTTTGATCAATAATTTGGTAAGCGGATTCAATGCATGCATGTAGAGGTAATGGTACTTGTCGCAACAGGTTGTATCAGAAACTTTTTGGCCCTAGACGCAAAGATACAGTTTACTGATTATTATGACGATTTTTCGTGTAGGGTGATAATGGCTGCAGCAGGAACCTCCTTCTCCATATCGGTGGGAAAGGGAGACTGAAAATGTCGTCCGTATAGAGGAAAAGGGCCAGCGGATGGCCCTTTTCTTATGGCTTGAATAGGCACAGGTGTAAGGGGTATCAAAAGTTAGGGTTATTTTTTATCTAGCAATTCAGAATTATGTTAAAATATAGACTAGGTTACTTTAAGGGGAGTGAAACTGTGTTATCCATTCCGGATGATAAAATTAGACCATTCATAACGATCACGATCGATCAGCCAGCACTTTCAGAGCAAAACATTCATGAGATACAGGAACCTTTCTTCTTTCTGATGAAGGATAATCAGGTGTTTGCCTATATCCGCATGGATGATTTGCCGTTAAATGAAAGAATAACAACAGTCGAACAGCTTTTACAGTATGCCTTATCGATTGATAATGTCTGTAAATTGCCTCCGAACATATCCTTGCCGCTTCTGTTTCAAATTATTGGCGAACCAATCGTCCTGATCAAGACCGACGATGGCATGCTTACCGGTTATGTCAAAAGGGAAGATGTGTTAGCGGAATTATTCAAGCAGGACAGCAAACAAAACCTGGACCTGTTAAAGGTCATATTAACTTCTATTCCGATGGGGATTTTTGTCGCGGATAAAGAAAAAAATATCGTGAACTTCAATGAATCGGGCTTGAAAATGATCAAGAAACCTGCTGAACAGGTTCTTAATGAACCAGCTGAGACCATCTTTAATAAAGAGCATATACATAGCGTGTTTGCAAGCGGGGGCGGTATTCTTAATCAGCTGGAAATCACCGATGTCATGAGTGTACTTGTCGATTATAGCCCGATCCTGAACCATGCTAAAGAAGTGGAAGGCCTGATCATCATCGTTCAGGATTTACCGATGGTTGAGGAAATGGCGATGGAAATAGAATTGATAAAAAGTTCGAATAAAGACTTGAATGCCATTTTAGCGAATATTTATGATGAAATCCTGGTCGTTAATCAAAAAGGGGAGCTGCTTCGCTATAGTGACAGTATCATTTCCGGTTTTTGGGGTAAGGATTTAAAGGATTATATCGGAAAGAATCTCTTGCAGTTGGAGGATGAAGGGATTTTCAATCCTTCTGTAACTCGTCTTGTCCTTGAACAAAAAAAGAAAGTATCGATTGTCCAAGATACGAAAATGAATAAAAAAGTCCTTTCCGTCGGAACGCCTGTATTCAATGAAAAAAGGGAAATCGAACGAATCGTGATTGCATCTAGGGATATTACCGAAACGACGCAATTGAAATCGGAATTGAATGAAATGAGAAAAGAATTGGATTCGTTCAAAAAGCAAGACCAATTTTATAAAGAGTTGATTTTTGCCAGTCCTAAAATGGAACAGATCATCAGCCAAATCAAGAAAATCGCTCATTTTTCCTCTACCGTTCTGATCAATGGGGAATCGGGGGTTGGGAAAGAAGTGATAGCCGAAGCCATTCATAAAATGGGGAGGCGATCGAAACAGCCCTTCCTGAAGATAAATTGCGGCGCAATACCTGAGAACCTTCTTGAAAGTGAATTGTTCGGTTATACGAAAGGCTCCTTTACCGGAGCGGATAAAAACGGGAAAGTCGGCTATTTTCAACAGGCCAATAAAGGCGTTTTGTTCCTTGATGAAGTGGGTGACATGCCGATCCATCTTCAGGTCAAGCTGCTGCGTGTCCTTCAGGAGCAGGAAGTGATTCCGATCGGAAGTACGACACCGATCCCGATCGATGTTCAAATCGTTGCTGCCACCAATAAAGGATTGGAAAAAATGGTCGAAATGGGAACGTTCCGGGAAGATTTGTTCTATCGGCTGAACGTCATTCCGATACATGTCCCCCCTTTAAGGGAAAGGCCAGAGGATATACCGCCGCTTGCCTTTCATTTTCTCCAAAAATTGAATGAAAGGTATCAACGGAACTACCACTTTTCCCCTGATGCCTTGAACATCCTGGAGGTGTATACGTGGCCCGGTAATATCCGGGAATTGCAGAACATGATCGAGAGGTTGGTTGTTTCTGCTGATGAAGAGATGATCGATGCTGACTTCATCCAACGATTCATTCCTGTCGGGAGCGGTTTTAAACAAACGAAACCAATCATTACGCGGATCCTACCTCTTCAGGAAGCCATGGATCATGTCGAGGAGCAACTGATCATGCTTGCCATGAAACAGTACAAAACGACGACGAAAGCGGCAAAAGCGCTAGGGATAAGTCAATCCTCCGTAAGCAGGAAGTATCAAAAGGTCCTGGCTGAACAAAGCAGGAATATCGAAAAAAATGCCTATTAAATGAAAGCCATTGGACAAGCGATTTACAGTCGCTTGTCCAATGGCTTTTTTTCTTGAAGATGCCGACAAAAAGGCGATTATGCAAACTGAAATAGAGCTATGCAATTTCGCATAGTTTCGGAGGGGATGCTAACCTAAATGACGATATCCATAGGATTTTTAACTTGGCATGCTTCTTGCTTAATTATATATATATAAGCAAAAAGGGAGGTAAGCATTAACATCTCACCAGAAATATTTAAAATGATCCAACCACTACAGTTATCAAAAAGGAGATTATTACATGTCTATTAATGTTGAAAGCAAAAAAACTCAAGCTACCCAATCGGAAACTCAAGACTATATTAAAAAAGTGCTTCAATTAATCGAACAAAAGGAAATTTCAAAAGAGGATGCCCAATGGGTCACGAGGGAAACGGTCGAGAATTTCCGTAATCATGTAAACCCTGGTTTTTTGGAATATCGGAAGACAGTGACAAAAGACACACAATTCGCCGCTGTTGAGTGGTCAGATCAGGATTCCTGCTTTACGGATGTAAATGGAAAGAAATATATTGATTGTTTAGGGGGATTCGGGATTTATAATGTTGGTCATCGCAACCCTAAAGTCGTGAAAGCAGTCACGGATCAATTGCAAAGGCAAGCCCTCCATAGCCAGGACTTACTTGACCCTCTACGGGCAATGCTAGCCAAGATTCTTGCCGATATCACGCCGGGAGATCTTAAATACTCCTTCTTTACGAACAGCGGGACGGAGAGCGTGGAGGCTGCGCTTAAGCTTGCTAAAATGTACAGTGACCGCTTCACGATCATTTCCACGACAAAATCATTTCATGGAAAGAGCCTTGGTTCCCTTTCGGCTACGGCAAAGGGCATGTTCCGAAAACCATTCATCCCACTGATTCCAGGTGTGCGCCATGTTCCGTTCGGTGATGTGGATATGATGAGAAAAACGTTTGAAAGTTGTGCACTGGTCGGTGAAGATGTCGCTGCCGTGCTGTTGGAACCTATCCAAGGTGAAGGCGGGGTCATCCTGCCTCCGCAAGATTATTTAAAACAGGTTCGAGCATTGTGCGACGAATATGATGCATTATTGATATTGGATGAAGTTCAGACTGGCATGGGCCGAACTGGTAAAATGTTCGCTTCCGAGCTCTATGATGTTGTACCGGATATCATTTGTTTGGCTAAGGCGTTTGGCGGCGGGGTGATGCCAGCTGGTGCAGTCGTGGCCAATGAGAAAGTATTTAAAAGCTGGTTTGACAATCCATTCATGCACACGACGACGTTTGGCGGAAATCCACTCGCTTGCGCTGCGGCCATAGCTACGATCGACGTTCTTTTGGAAGAAAAATTACCGGAGCGTGCTGCAGAAGTGGGTGAATATTTCTTGAATGGTTTAAGGGAAGCGGCAAACGAGCACCAAGACAAGGTCTTGGAAATTCGCGGCCAAGGATTGATGATCGGTATTGAGTTCCATAAAGACGAAGTGGGCTATGAATTTTCAAAAGCCTTGTTTGATAAAGGCATTTTAGTCGCAGGTACGCTCATTAATTCCAAAACGATCAGGATTGAGCCTTCATTGACAATTCAATTGGATGAAGTCGATACCGTCATCAATGCGTTTAAAGAAGTGCTGCCAACACTTCAAGCTTAATCGGAATCTGTACAAAAGACAGCCTTAGGGCCGTCCTCACACTGTAGGCAAACTCGATGGAAATCGAGTTTGTCTACTTTTTTTATGGCTTGAACAATTTGGACGTTGAACTCCGTCATTATTCAGTTTGAGTCATCCACCAGTGCTGCTTGGTTTCGATTTTGGATACGCAATCAACTCATGAAAGGTCTCGGGTCAAGATGAAGAAATAAAGCGGGGAAACCCGATTATTGATGGAAATTCAAGCCGTTCAGGTGACAAATGCACAGTTTGGACAATGATTTAATTCCTTTAACGTAATTTGGTATGTTATAATAATTTCTGGAAAAAGGAGTGATAAATATATGACACCCGCTCTGCAAAAAATGTGGATATCCTTCATCGCCATGGGCTTTATGGTTATCTCGATATTTCTTATCTACTTAAGCCGCTATAAGTTAAAAGGCTTTTGGAGAGGCTTGACAGCAATCATCGCATACATACTTATGATACTAGCCGGCTTGATCATCATTGTCGTTGTTCTTAGCGGGCCAACCACTTGATAGGTGAGGAGAAATGATGAGGAATTTTTTCAAAATATTATGTTTATTAACCATCACTGCATCATTATCCGGCTGTTTATATCCGGAGAAGCAAAAAATGCAAAATCAGCTGCCTTATAAAGAGCAAATACAATCCGTCCAAAGTGCCGTCGATCAATTTCAAAAGGACGAAGGTGGCATATTGCCAATCGTTACGAAAGATGCCGAGACACCGCTTTATCAAAAATATGTCATTAAATTTTCTAAGATTTCTCCCAGGTACATGGCAGAACCGCCGGATAACGCCTATGAATCTGGAGGTGTTTTTCAATATATCCTAGTCGATGTTGAAAAAGATCCGACTGTGAAATTGCTGGATGTCAGGATGGCCCAGAAGATTCAGGATGTTTCATTAAGATTGACCGCCTATCAGCAGAACAACGGATACCCGCCATTCAAGGAAAGGTTATCCGATGATGTCTTTACCCTCGATCATGAAAAGATGGGCCTGAAGGAAGCTCCCACGGTCACAAGTCCCTTTTCACAAAAAGATCTCTATCTAGTAGTGGATGGGCGTGGGAATATTTTTGTTGATTATACCCCTGATCTAATCGATGTTTTGAAGACACACGAGGCAAAAATCAAACCGGGTGATGATATCAGGGAACTGCTTGTACAAAGCTCGGAGTTCGTTCCAGCTTATTCATTGCCTTATACAATTGATGCAAAAACAAAAAATCCAATATTTCTAGAAAAATAGGCATAACCCTTCTTCTGCAAAATATATTGTAGGGGAAGGGTTATTTCTTTATCTTTAGTTCATCTTACTTATAAAAATAACAACCCTTATATAAAATTTCTGGTGGAGGAAGGGATTGAACCAGGGAAATAATTGGAATAAATTTTTAGGACAACATCATAGATATATAGTGTCCTAATAAAAACAAATGGATAAACGAAATCCCAAAACGCTAATTCGGGAGGGGATACCTTGGAAAAGGTAGATATTTTTAAAGATATAGCTGAACGGACCGGCGGCGACATTTATTTAGGGGTTGTCGGTGCCGTCAGGACAGGGAAATCGACATTTATTAAAAAATTCATGGAGTTAGTCGTCATACCTAATATCCCGTCAGAAGCTGACCGTGCACGAGCACAGGATGAATTGCCGCAGAGTGCTGCCGGAAAAACGATCATGACGACAGAGCCAAAATTCGTACCGAATCAGGCAGCATCGATTTCCGTAGCCGAAGGTCTGGAAGTGAATATTCGTTTAGTGGATTGTGTCGGTTACACGATACCTGGAGCTAAAGGGTGTGAAGATGAAAATGGTCCGCGCATGATTCATACACCTTGGTATGAGGATCCGATCCCGTTCAATGAAGCGGCGGAAATAGGCACTCGCAAAGTGATTCAAGATCATTCCACCTTGGGTGTGGTCGTTACGACGGATGGTTCTATAGGAGAAATACCACGAAGTGATTATTTAGAGGCTGAGGAAAGGGTAGTCGAAGAATTGAAGGAGGTCGGCAAGCCGTTTATCATGATCGTCAATTCCGTCCAGCCCCACCATCCGAATACGGTGGCCTTAAAGGAATCCCTCCAGGAAAAGTATGATATCCCCGTCTTGGCCATGAGTGTCGAGGGAATGAGGGAATCGGATGTTTACAGTGTCCTCCGTGAAGCCCTCTATGAATTTCCTGTTCTTGAAGTCAATGTCAACCTCCCAAGCTGGGTAATGGTTTTGCGAGAGGATCATTGGTTAAGGGAAAGCTATCAGGAAGCGGTTAAAGAGACGGTGAAGGACATTAAACGCCTGAGGGATGTTGATCGGGTGGTCGGACATTTCAATGAATTCGATTTTATCGATCGTGCAGCCCTTGCAGGTATTGAGATGGGGCAGGGTGTTGCCGAAATCGACCTATATGCACCAGATGAACTTTACGACGAAATCCTTAAGGAAATCGTCGGTGTGGAAATACGGGGCAAGGACCATCTATTATCATTGATGCAGGACTTTGCCTATGCAAAAGCGGAATATGACCAGGTAGCTGATGCACTGAGGATGGTCAAACAAACGGGATATGGAGTCGCAGCTCCCTCCCTTAATGATATGAGCCTGGATGAACCGGAAATTATCCGTCAGGGAGCCCGGTTCGGTGTCAGATTAAAAGCGGTGGCTCCTTCCATCCATATGATCAAGGTCGATGTCGAATCGGAATTCTCACCGATCATCGGGACGGAGAAGCAAAGTGAAGAATTGGTACGATACTTGATGCAGGATTTTGAAGACAATCCACTTTCCATTTGGAACTCTGATATTTTTGGCAGAAGCCTGAGCTCTTACGTCAGGGAAGGCATCCAGGTGAAATTGGCGATGATGCCGGACAATGCACGCTACAAATTGAAAGAGACTTTGGAAAGAATCATTAATGAGGGCAGTGGGGGCTTGATTGCCATCATCTTATAAAAACGTTGAAACGCTGGACCAACTCCTTCATTGGATTGGTCTTTTTGCATGCAGCTCATGGCAGGAACAAACCTGCTGAAGTCCGTTTTTATTTCGCATTTTTAGGAAAATCTTGAAAAAACCCCATGGTTAAGCGATTTTCAGTGAAATAATAAGTTTAATTTCTATAAAAACGGGAAATGATGAATAGCGAAAGACAAAATTTATAATATATACAATTATTAATGAAAAGATTCCCATTATTTTTTGAATTCCCTTGCTAAGCTTATAGGATTTGTGATAATCTACATACAGAAAACGCGTTGTAACAGCGATTTCGACCTATTTTAAATTTCCGGATGCATTATTTGGAAATTTAATCAGCTTGGTCATCCCCGGTTTACAGGGATTGAAAATGTTCGAAACGAAACTAATATCAAATCACTATTATAGTGTTGTAATAATGATTTTTTATAAAGATTCCTTTTGGGAGGAGGTGAATGGCATGAACAAAACAGAATTAATTAATGAAGTTGTTACAGCAACTGAAATTTCTAAGAAGGACGCTACAAAAGCTGTTGATGCTGTTTTTGATACAATCTTAGAAGCTCTAAAAACTGGTGATAAAGTCCAATTGATTGGTTTTGGTAACTTTGAAGTTCGTGAACGTGCGGCTCGTAAAGGACGCAACCCACAAACTGGTGACGAAATCGAAATTGCAGCTAGCAAAGTGCCAGCTTTCAAACCTGGTAAAGCACTGAAAGATGCAGTGAAGTAACTCTACCATTACATACGGGTGCTTAACCGAAAAGGGCCGCGTGCAAACGCGGTCCTTTTTTTGCTTCTTAATTTCCATCTGTGATAATATAAAAGACAGTGAATATTTTAGGAACGCTGTAGGCAAGAATGAAATAAACATACGGAAAATGCAGTTCTGACAAGGCTGTGCAGGAATGGTACAATATTGCAAGGGCCCCGGCTGCGTTAACGATAGGATTGAAGGATCTCAGGGTGTCGTTATTACCTTGAAATTTATTTGAATACATACGATTTTTTTAATTTTTAGGAGGTACGGATAAATGGGTAATGTAGATCATGCCAAGATAGAGGAAGCGGTAAAGATGCTTCTTGAGGCTGTAGGGGAAGACCCGACAAGAGAAGGACTGCTTGATACACCAGGGCGTGTGGCAAGGATGTATGAGGAGATTTTTTCTGGACTTAATCAAGATCCAAAGGAATATTTCGATACGGTTTTCGGCGAGGACCATGAAGAACTCGTACTTGTAAAGGATATTCCGTTTTACTCGGTCTGTGAGCATCATTTAGTCCCTTTTTACGGTAAAGCGCATGTAGCTTACATTCCGAAAAACGGGAAAGTGACGGGCCTTAGCAAATTGGCTCGTGCGGTCGAGGCTGTATCGAAGCGTCCCCAGTTGCAGGAGCGCATCACCTCAACAGTGGCCGACTCGATAATGGAAAAGCTTGAACCACATGGTGTGATGGTGGTGGTCGAGGCAGAACATATGTGCATGACGATGCGCGGCGTCAAAAAACCAGGTTCCAAAACAGTCACCTCCGCTGTTAGGGGAACGTTCGCAAAAGATCATCGTACTAGGGCGGAAGTATTGGCGTTCATTAAAGATTAAGGATAGGGGGCAAAAAAATGAATGAGAAAAAGATCCTGAACGATTTTGTGGTAATTAAGGCCATTGAGGATAGTGTGAATGTGATCGGATTGACGAGGGGAACGGATACCAAGTTCCATCACTCGGAGAAGCTTGACTCAGGCGAGGTGATGATCGCGCAATTCACGGAGCATACCTCGGCAATCAAAATCCGGGGACATGCCAAAGTGTATACGCCATTCGGTGAGATAGAAAGTGATTCAAAAAAAAATTCTTTTGAAAAATGATAGCCAGTCTAACAACTGCTTGAGACTGACTCAAATATCTGATAGGACGTTTAACAAGCTGGAAAATCCCCGCATCCATTTTTTTTAGAAGCTAAGCGGCCGCTTCCTTATAATTGGAAGTTTCTTTTTATAAACGTTGTCCATTTCATCTGATTGTTTTTATGGTATAATAATGTGTATTTTACACAGACAGAAACCAATATGCATGAAAAAAATATCTTTCAGGGATGCAAGGGTGGTCTCAATTGTTAAACATAACGGACGACAAAAGCCAATTAAAACGATTAATAGAAAAGAAAGCTCAACATCCATATTTATTGAAGTTTATACAAAAACCAAGCTTGGACGAAGATAAATTGCTATTGCTTTGGGGATTGTTTAACGATTTGGACGTTAAAAGCGAAAAAAGGGATCAATACATCACTTCGACCATGCTCGTGCAAATCGCCCTCGACACCCACGAAATCGTATCGAATTCGGTTGAGGGACCGGAATTGCCTGAAGTATTGAAAAACCGCCAATTACAGGTGCTTGCCGGTGATTACTACAGTGGTCTGTACTACCAGGTTCTTGCCAGTGTGGGGAATGTTGAGATGATCCGTATACTTTCAAGCGCCATAAAAAAAATAAATGACAATAAAATCATCCTATATCAACAAAGGTCGATAAAGGATGTTCGATCACTTGTAACGACGATAAAAGCGATCGAGGCTTCGCTGATCCACAAACTCGCGGTTTATTATAAACAGCCTGCCTGGATCGATGTTTCGGAAGATTTCCTGCTTTTGAGCAGGCTTCATGCCGAAAAGGGGCATTACTTGAAGACGGGGCGATCGATCATATTCGATATCCTCCGGGAGATGCCTTCAGATGGTTCCAATGATCTGGAAGAACTCGCTCCACAAAAGGAAGAACAGGTCCGGTTCAGGTTCGAGAAATGCTTGGGGGATGCCAGGAAATCCTTGGAGCGTTCGATGCAAAAACTGATGAAAACGGATGATGAGCTAAGGGAACGAGTGAAGGTCCTCATGGAACAAACAGCAAGTATAGCAAATTCATATGTGAAAGAAGGGTGAAGCATGGAGCAGTCTAAAGAGCAAAAAGTTCATCATGTCTTTGAGAAGATATACGGAAACTATGACAAGATGAATTCCCTCATCAGCTTTAAGCAGCATCTTAAGTGGCGGAAGGCTACCATGGCCATCATGAATGTCCCGAAAGGCGCCCACGCCCTTGACGTATGCTGCGGCACAGCGGACTGGACCATTGCGCTTGCTAATGAAGTAGGACCAGAAGGCAGTGTTGTCGGTCTGGATTTCAGTAAGAACATGCTTAAAATCGGTGAGCAAAAGGTGAAGGATCTCAATTTGGATCAAATTTCCCTGATGCAGGGGAATGCAATGGAACTGCCTTTTGAGGATAATAGCTTTGATTACGTCACGATCGGGTTCGGGCTGCGGAATGTTCCTGACTACATGCAAGTGCTTAAAGAGTTAAACCGTGTCGCCAAACCGGGGGGAATGATCGTTTGCCTTGATACCTCACAGCCAACCACGCTCGGCTTCAAGCAGGGGTATTATTTTTACTTCCGCTTCATCATGCCTGTGTTCGGTAAGTTATTCGCGAAAAGCTACAGCGAATATTCTTGGCTTCAGGAATCTGCACGCGATTTCCCAGGCATGAAAAAGCTTGAAAGCATGTTCAAGCAGGCAGGAATGGAAAATGTCAGTTACAAGTCCCATTTCGGCGGTGTTGCAGCAACACATTTCGGGTACAAGCCTTCAAAATAAGCATAATAGCAATGGACAAAGCTGGGTGGAATGTATGAAATTTAAAATGATGTATTCATTTTTGAATGCAGATTTGCAATTAATAGAAAAAGAATTGGAAGACGCTATTGAAGCGGATTCCACTGTTTTAAGGGAAGCCTCCCTGCATTTGCTGCAATCCGGCGGAAAGCGGATCCGTCCGGTATTCGTCCTATTGGGCGCCAAGTTTGGCGATTATGATATTCACATCGTAAAGCATGTTGCGGCGACATTGGAACTGATTCACACGGCTTCGCTTGTGCATGATGATGTTGTGGATGATGCAGATTTGCGCAGGGGATCTGCAACCATCAAATCAAAATGGGATAATCGTGTCGCCATGTATACAGGCGACTTCATTTTTGCACGTGCACTGGAAATGATGTCAGTGATCGAGTCACCCCTTGCGCACCAAATTCTCGCGGATACGATGGTCGAATTATGCCTTGGGGAAATAGAACAAATTAAAGATAAATACAATTTCGAACAAAATTGGCGGATATACTTCAGGAGAATCAAACGGAAAACGGCATTGCTTATCGCTTCCAGTTGCCAATTGGGGGCGATTTCAGCGGGTGTTGATGAAAAGATCCATCAAAAGCTATTTAAATTCGGATATTATGTCGGGATGTCTTACCAAATCACCGATGATATATTGGATTTTACGGCTTCGGAGGAAGAACTTGGAAAACCAGCTGGAAGTGATTTGATCCAGGGGAACATCACATTGCCCGTCTTGATTGCAATGGAAGACCCAAAACTGAAGAAGCTTATCGAAACGGTTCGTGAGGATACGCCTAAAGAAGAAATGAGCGCTATCATACAAGCGATAAAATCTTCCGGTGCCATCGAACAGGCAGCGAAGGTCGGTGACCTGTATTTGGAAAAGGCGTTTACTGAATTGAAAGGCTTGCCAGCCATAAAAGCGAGAAAAACATTATCCGATATCGCGAAAAACATCGGAAAAAGAAAGTTTTAATACTTGCAGTTGCGAAACTGCTCAAACAATGGTAATATTCTAAAAGGATTGCCTTATATAGGCAAATAACAATGATACATATTAGGAGTGACAATAATGGAAAGAACATTTTTAATGGTTAAGCCTGACGGCGTTCAACGCAATCTAATCGGTGAAATCGTTTCCCGTTTTGAAAAAAAAGGCTTCCTGCTTGCAGGGGCAAAATTGATGGTCATTTCTCAGGAATTGGCTGAGCAACATTATGGCGAGCATAAAGAACGTCCTTTCTTTGGCGAATTAGTGGACTTCATCACTTCAGGTCCTGTCTTCGCAATGGTTTGGGAAGGTGAAAATGTAATCGCGACTGCACGTCAAATGATGGGTGCCACTAACCCTAAAGATGCCGCTGCTGCAACTATTCGCGGTGATTTTGCCGTAACTGTCGGCAAGAACATCATTCACGGATCTGATTCAGCTGAAAGCGCTGTACGCGAAATCGGTTTATTCTTCAAAGAAGAAGAACTTGTTGAGTATTCAAAACTTGTTAACGAGTGGGTTTATTAATCAATAGATTCAAATGAATGTTAAAGCGGATTTCATCGCCCTCATGCGACGGAATCCGCTTTTTTATTTTGGGCCTTTAAAGAAAAAATGCCATTCTCCGATATATATAGAAGAACTATTTAAAATAAATATGTGCAAGGGAGTCGTGGGGATGCCTCAAGAATATGAAGCGTTTATTCGGAATATCAAGATGCTGACAGGTATCGATTTGGCATTATACAAGGAAGGGCAAATGAAAAGGCGACTGACATCTTTATACGAAAAAAGAGGGTATCATTCATTCGGTGAATACTATAAAGACATCCAAGCCAATCCCGGCGTTTTAAACGAGTTTTTGGATAGGATGACCATCAATGTTTCTGAATTTTATAGAAATGCGAAAAGATGGGAAGTGTTGGAGCATAAAATCCTTCCTGGCTTATTGGGGAGCAAAAAAAAATTAAAAATCTGGAGTGCGGCCTGTTCAACGGGTGAGGAACCCTATACGATAGCAATGATTCTAGCAAATCTCGTCCCGCTAAGCCAAATAGAAATTTTGGCAACGGACTTGGATGTAAATGTCTTGGCACGGGCGAAATTGGGGATGTACCCGGAAAGATCCTTAAATGAAGTTCCAGAAGAAATAAAAAGGAAGTACTTTAAAAAAGAAGCGGATTTTTATCTGGTTTCGGATGAAATCAAGAAGAGGGTCACATTCAAACGGCACAATCTTCTTTCGGACCGCTTTGAGCAGGGATTCGATTTAGTCGTTTGCCGTAATGTGTTGATATACTTCACTGAAGAAGCCAAAAATCTATTGTATGAGAAGTTCAGTGCATCGCTGATTGGAGGGGGGGTATTTTTTGTCGGAAGTACGGAGCAAATATTCACCCCTGGAAAATATCAATTTGAAACGATTGACACATTTTTTTATCAAAAAAAGTGAATACTTATCCATAAGGGACTGATCGTGCATTCGCATTCAGTCTCTTTTCGCTTGCTCTAATATGCCCGATGGGGCCGCGGGCCAAGATCAGAGTGATTAAACTATATCGAAAATGTTGGAGAAGATGTAAAATAAAATGAATAATGAATAAATTCAACGTACAAAAAGGTTTTTAGGTTTACATATACCCACATTGAATAAAATTGTGGTATATTGATACATATACACTTTAAAGTGCTAAAAGGGGGCTGGAAGATGAGATACTTAACAGCGGGAGAATCACATGGTCCGCAGCTAACGACAATTATTGAGGGATTACCGGCTGGAATGCCGATTACGAATGAAGATATCAATGAAGAACTGGGACGCCGGCAAAAAGGGCATGGGCGTGGCCGAAGGATGCAGATCGAGAAAGATCAGGCGTTCATATCCTCGGGGATCAGACATGGCTATACATTAGGTTCACCTGTAGCATTAGTGGTGGAGAATGACGATTGGAAACATTGGACAAAAATCATGGGAAGTGAAGTTCTTTCAGAGGAAGAAGCTGAAGGAGTCAAACGGAAAATCACGCGTCCTCGTCCAGGGCATGCCGATTTGAATGGCGGTATCAAATATGGACATCGCGATTTGAGAAACGTTTTGGAACGGTCATCAGCCCGTGAAACGACTGTAAGGGTAGCGGCAGGTGCCGTGGCTAAAAAGCTATTGTCGTTATTGGGGATTGAAGTGGCCTCACATGTTCTGGAAATTGGCGGAGTGAAGGCAGAACCGCCGGTATATGAAACGATTCAGCAATTGCAGCAAGTGACAGAGGAATCTTCAGTTAGATGTTTCGATAAAAACGTCGAGCAGCAGATGAAGGATGCCATCGATGAAGCGAAACAAAAGGGAGATTCCATCGGGGGCATCGTTGAAGTCATTGTCGAAGGAATGCCTGTTGGTGTAGGAAGTTATGTACATTATGACCGTAAGCTTGATGCAAAACTTGCTGCTGCAATCATGAGCATCAATGCATTTAAAGGGGTCGAGATCGGAATTGGTTTCGAAGCGGCCCATCGCTTCGGCAGTGATGTCCATGATGAAATTGCCTGGGATGAAGACAAGGGCTATTACCGGAAAACAAATCGCCTTGGCGGCTTTGAAGGCGGTATGACAACTGGCATGCCGATCGTTGTGCGCGGTGTAATGAAGCCGATCCCGACTTTATATAAACCTTTGAAAAGTGTTGATATTGATACGAAGGAAGTGTTCGAAGCAAGTGTCGAGCGTTCCGATAGTTGTGCAGTTCCTGCAGCGGCAGTAGTTGCCGAATCAGTAGTGGCATGGGAGCTTGCGGCTGCCATCGTCGATCAATTCCCTTCAGATCGTTATGAACAGTTAGCTGAATACATAAGGTCGTATCGGGAAGACGTAAAGGGGTTTTAATAGATGGAAACCATCCAAATAACAACGGTCTCCAAGCAATATCCCGTTTTGGTCGGTAAGAAGGCAATACAGGAACTGCCAGAATTAATAACAGCTGAATTCAATCACCTAAACAAGATTTTGATCATAACAGATGAGAAGGTTGCTGAGCTGCACTTGCAAACCGTGAAACATGCATTGATCAAGACCGGAAAACCGGTACTGCAGCATATCGTGCCTGAAGGGGAGCATGCAAAAACATTCGAAGTGTTTTATGAATGCCAAGGCTACTGCCTATCCCAGAAACTCAATCGCAAGTCATTGATTATTGCCCTTGGCGGCGGAGCAGTCGGTGACTTGGCTGGGTTTGTTGCGGCCACATTCATGAGGGGAATCCCATTCATCCAGATTCCGACGACTTTGCTAGCCCACGATAGTGCCGTGGGAGGCAAGGTCGCCATCAACCACCCTTCAGGGAAAAATATGATTGGTGCCTTTCATCAACCTGAAGCGGTCATTTATGATCTGGATTTTTTACAAACTCTGCCGCTGAAAGAATTAAGGTCAGGTTTTGCTGAAGTGATTAAGCATTCCTTGATTGCCGATAATGACTTTTATCATTGGCTAAAGTCGAATATTGTGGACTTGAATGAGATTACGGATGAGCAATTTCTGACAATGATCACAAAAGGAATCGCCATTAAAGCGGCAATTGTCGAAGAAGATGAGAAAGAAATGGGCATTCGTGCGTTTTTGAATTTTGGCCATACACTTGGACATGCAGTGGAGGGTTCCATGGGTTATGGGAATTTTACACATGGAGAATCGATTTTAATCGGGATGGTTTATGCTCTTAAATTGAGTATGAAAAAAGAGGGTCTCGATTTTAACCTTGAGGAATTCATTGATTGGGTGTCTCAATTAGGCTACCAAATTACCATACCAGACCGCCTTGAAACTGCAGCGTTACTTCATTTAATGAAAACGGACAAAAAATCAGTCAATGAAGCAGCTACCTTTGTCCTGCTAAATCAGGTGGGGTCACCAATATTAAAAGATATACCCGACTCTGAGCTGATAGATGAAATGACTGAAATGAAATAAATTAAAGGAAAAGGGGGAACTGTGTGTGATAAGAGGAATTAGAGGTGCCACTACAATTGAAAGAGACACAGAAACGGAAGTGATCGCCGCCGTCGAAAAGCTGATGGCGGAAATCATCCAGGTCAATGAGATTGATCCTGACACGGTTGCCTCCGTATTTTTTTCAGCTACGGATGAGATCCGTTCGGTTTTCCCTGCCAAAGCCTTGAGGAAATTCGACGGCTGGACCTATGTACCGGTAACATGCATGAGGGAGATACCTGTGAGCAACTCCCTGCCATTCTGCATCCGTGTCATGATTCATGTCAATACAACGAAAACGCAACAAGAAATAAAGCATATCTATCAGGAAGGGGCCATTGCATTACGGCCGGACTTGATAAAAAAGGGGTAAGGCGGTTCGAACCCAGGAATATGATATACTATTCTCACACTTTCTGGCTTTAAAGTGATAAAAACTATAGAGGTGATTGACATGAAATGGAATGAAGCGGTCCTTTCCTTGAAATCTTACCAACCGGGAAAGTCCACAGATGAAGTGAAGAAATTGTACGGTCTCGAAAAAATCACGAAACTCGCGTCTAACGAAAATCCGTTCGGGTGCTCAGAAAAGGTCAAGGAATCCGTCAGGAATTCAACCCATTCTTTTGCCATCTATCCGGATGGCTATGCAACGATGCTTAGAGAAGCTGTTGCGAAGCATACAGGCGTGAAGCAGACTCAGCTTATCTTTGGGAATGGCTCTGATGAAAACATTCAAATCATTTCCAGAAGCCTATTGGGCGCAGGAAAGAATACGGTCATGGCAACGGGCACTTTCTCGCAATACCGTCATAATGCTACGCTTGAAGGTGCAGAAGTCAGGGAGGTTCCCCATCTTGATGGTGCGCATGATCTGGAAGGCATGCTGAAGGCGATAGATGAAAAAACCGCGGTAATCTGGTTATGTACACCGAATAATCCTACAGGGAAATACATCCCGGAAAAGGAACTATTATCGTTCATCGAAAAGGTGCCTGAAGATGTCCTTATCGTACTGGATGAAGCATATTGTGAATATGCAACGGCTGAGGATTACCCAAGAACGAATCAATGGATCAATAGATTCAAAAATTTGATCATACTGCGCACATTTTCAAAGATTTATGGTCTTGCCAGCTTCAGGGTAGGATACGGATTGGCGGATGAGGATATCATTCAGAAGCTGGACCCATCGCGCGAACC
This sequence comes from Bacillus sp. mrc49, assembly GCF_002803435.1. Classification (NCBI taxonomy): domain Bacteria; kingdom Bacillati; phylum Bacillota; class Bacilli; order Caryophanales; family Bacillaceae; genus Bacillus; species Bacillus sp. mrc49. Next base: position 120,000 of record NZ_PHNG01000688.1, read on the forward strand.
ATTCAATGTCAACACATTCGCACAGAATATCGCTATCGTTGCTTTGGAAGACCAAGCTTTCATAGAAAAATGCAAGGATGAAAATCAAAAAGGCCTCAAGCAGTACTACGAATTTTGCGACAAGGAAAATTTAGCGTATTATCCGTCACAAGGCAATTTCATTTTTATCCACTTTAAACATGATGCCGATATGGTGTTCCAATATTTACTTGAGCACGGATACATTGCAAGGAGTGGGAAAGGTTTCGGTTTTCCTACCAGCTTGAGGATAACGATTGGTTCAACTGAGGAAAACGAAGGAATGATCAATGCGATTAAAACGTTCTTGAATGAAGTCGAGGCACCATCTGATTCGCTGCTATAACATGCATCAAACCTTATGGAGCCTCAAAGGATGCGGGGGAGAGAAGAGTGAAGGGAAAGGTTTTTGTAATAGGTCTGGGGCTAATTGGAGGATCATTGGCCAAGGCTGTCCGCCATGCACATCCTGAAGCGGTGATAATTGGTACGGATATCAGTGAAAAGAATATTCAACTCTCGATGCTGCTGGGAACGATAGATGATTCCGTTTCTACTCTGGAAGCGGGGGCGTGTGAGGCTGATTTGATCCTTCTTGCTGTGCCTGTCAATGAGACCGTCAAGATTTTAGCACAATTGGCTGACATGAATTTAAAGAGTGACGTCCTCATATCCGATGCGGGAAGCACGAAGGATACAGTCGTAAAGGCAGCAAAACCATTGATTGATAAAGGGGTGGCCTTCATCGGGGGGCACCCTATGGCTGGTTCACATAAAAGCGGCGCAGGAGCTGCCAAGCTGCATTTGTTTGAGCATGCGTTCTATTTGCTTACACCGGGAGACTCCATCGAGGAGAAAAAGGTGGAACGGCTGAAGGAATGGCTAAAAGGAACAAGAGCGAACTTTTTGGTCGTCACTCCTTCCATGCATGATAAGCTGACGGGTGTCGTCAGCCATTTTCCACATATTGTCGCATCAGGTCTTGTGAAGCAGGCAGAAAATTATAGCAAGGAAAACAAATTGATTTCCAGGCTCGCGGCCGGTGGCTTTCGTGATATCACAAGAATAGCTTCTAGCAGTCCGGAAATGTGGCGTGATATTCTGTTGCATAACCGGGATGTGTTACTTGAGTTAATGAAGGATTGGCTGGCTGAAATGGAGCATGTAAAAGGTTTGGTGGAGGATGGAGATAGTGAGGAAATCCTTCGCTTCTTTGCGGATGCCAAGGTTTTCAGGGATGATTTGCCGACTCACGCCAAAGGTGCCATACCAGCCTTTTATGATTTATATATCGATATACCGGACTATGCGGGAATAATTTCAGAGATTACCGGATATCTGGCGCAAGAAGGAATCAGCATTACGAACATAAGAATCATCGAAACCAGGGAAGAGATATACGGTGTTTTGGTCATTAGCTTCCAAACGGATGTTGACCGCATTAAAGCAGCGGATTGTATCTCCAGACATTCAGATTATGAAACGATCCTGGCATGATGACAGGGGAAGGAAGGTAGCATGAAAACGAAAAAATTACAAACCGATATCCAATCATTACGCGGTTCGATAGACATACCTGGGGATAAATCGATCTCCCATCGCTCGATCATGTTCGGGGCTCTTGCCGAAGGTGAAACGACCGTCACTAATTTTCTTCCGGGAGCCGATTGTTTAAGCACGATTTCGTGTTTTAAACAGCTTGGCATCCAAATCGAACAGGAAGGGAAGCGTGTCCGTATCAAGGGTAAAGGGTTCAAGGGATTAACCGAACCAAAAGAAGTGCTGGATGTCGGAAATTCCGGGACGACAATTCGATTAATGACGGGTATCTTGGCAGGACAAGATTTTTCGGCGGTACTGACAGGAGATGAATCAATAGCCAAACGGCCAATGACCAGGGTGGTGAATCCTCTCCGTCAGATGGGGGCGGTCATAGACGGCCGTAAGGGAGCAGAATATACCCCGATCTTCATCAGAGGAGGCAAGCTGGAGGGTATCCGCTATGAATTGCCTGTGGCAAGTGCACAGGTCAAATCGGCGATAATCCTGGCAGGCTTACAGGCGGAGGGTGAAACGATCATTGTTGAACCGGAAGAGACTCGTGATCATACCGAAAGGATGATCCAGGCGTTTGGCGGGAAAATCGAAAAAGATGGACATACCATTAAAGTGGGCGGAAATCAGGTTTTCAAAGGAACTACCGTACATGTGCCGGGAGATATTTCCTCGGCCGCTTTCTTCTTGGTGGCAGCTGCGGTTACAAAAAATAGTGAAGTCGTCTTAAAGAATGTCGGCCTAAATCCGACAAGGACTGGAATCCTCGAAGTCATGAAAGCGATGGGAGCGGATATCACGATCGAGAAGAAGACGAGTGGAGGCGAACCGGCAGGGGATATCACTGTGAAGAGTTCACGCCTAAAAGGAATCACCATCTCAGGTGACCTAATTCCGCGCTTAATTGATGAAATACCGGTCATTGCGCTTCTGGCAACACAGGCAGAAGGGGTAACTACGATCAAGGATGCAGCAGAACTGAAGGTTAAAGAAACCAATCGAATCGATACGGTGGCCAATGAGCTATCGATTCTTGGCGCTGATATAACGCCTACAGCAGATGGATTGATCATCAATGGAAGTAAGACCCTGAATGGTGGAAAAGTTACAAGCCATGGAGATCATCGCATCGGAATGATGCTCGCTGTCGCCGCATTGATAACGGATGGGGATGTTGAACTTGTCGACCCTGATGCGATTGATGTCTCTTATCCTGAATTCTTTGAGCATATGACGCATTTAATACAATGAATGTCCAAGAGTTTACGGCCCTTGACCAGGACCGTAAACTTTTTTTTTCATTTTTACGTGCTTGGAAATGTTGAAAGCGCTGACATTTTGCGTGAATGGGTCATGAAATTTACGAAAAGGGCCTTCGAATCAAAAAGGAGATTGACCCTGGCATGGAGAATTAACTAGTAACCTTTTTTTAATGAGAATGGAGGGGACTTCATCAATGGAATACAGGGCTGCAGTATGGTAAACTAAGAAATACTGTTTACAAGGCATCTCACGATTACATGGGCATTCTGTCATAATGGAAAAGGACATGACATTATCGCGTGAGATTGTTTGATCAGAGACCAGTTTATCTTGCAAAAGGAAGGAATTCGCAATGAACACAGTGGAACAAGTAATCCAACATTTAAAAAAAGGGGAATTAACAGAAGCTCTTAAACATATAAATCGAATTAAATCATCGGAGTCAGCGGAGGACATTTTGCTGCTGGCCGAAGAAATGCTTCAGCTTGGTTTTGTGGAGGAGGCGAAAGACCTTTTCGAACATCTCCTTGAACTCTATCCTGATGAAGGCGAATTGATGGTTTCATTGGCTGAAATCTTGATTGACATGGACCAGGAAGATGAAGCGATGTTGATGCTTGAAAAAGTACGTGCAGATGATGAGGTATATCCAAGTGCTTTGCTTTTGGAAGCGGACCTTTACCAATTACAGGGAATGGATGAGGTCAGTGAAAGAAAACTACTGAAAGCCAAGGAAATACTGCCTGATGAGATCATCATTGATTTTGCGCTTGGTGAACTGTTTTTCCATCAAGGCAGGGATCAGGAAGCCATTGCAAATTACATAAAGGTATTGGAACATGAACAGGAAATATCCGGAGTCAATGTACATCAGCGGCTTGCTGAAGCATTAAGCAGCTCAGGCAAGTTCGAGGAAGCCCTCCCGCATTTTGAAAAAGCCTTGGAGGATGGACTTGAAATCAACACATTATTCGAGTATGCATTTACAGCTTTCCAAGCAGGTCTTTATGAGACGGCCGTCCGTAAATTTATCGAGCTGAAAGAATTGGATCATGAATATCATTCCTTGTATTTATACTTGGCAAAGAGTTATGAGCATCTGGAGGATTTGGAAAATGCCTTGAAAACGGTCAAAGAAGGAATCAAGGCTGATGAATTCAATAAGGAGCTTTATTTCTTCGGCGGAAAAATAGCATTGAAAAGCGGACTCGATGAAGAAGCGGAAAATCTATTTAAACAAGCTCTTGCCCTTGATCCAGGCTACCTGGAAGCGGCGCTTACCCTCTTGAAATTGTATATGCATCAGGAAAGGTATGAAGATATCTTGGAGTGCATCGGAGAAGTGAGGAGATACGGAGAGGATGATCCTCAGTTTGAATGGATAGCCGCCGTATCTTACCAGCACACCGAACAATTTAAAGAGTCATTAACCAGCTATCATAATGCATATAATTCATTCAAGAACAATCAAGATTTCCTCGAAGACTATGGTTTCTTTTTAATTGAAGAAGGAGACAGAGCCACATCTAGAGAAGTATTTAATAAGCTGCTTGAGATTAACCCGGCGAATGATGAGTATGCCATGATTTTGGAGCGGCTTGGTGAAGGCTCGGATGAAGCGTAAGTTAGCGTAACCAAACTAAATCAAGACAGAGGAGGGAATTCATGGTGGCTGCCCCTGTTTCTGTGAATGAGAAGAAGGATTTTATTCGGTGGTTTTTAAATCATTATCAACTTAAACGAAGAGAATGCGTTTGGATATTGAATTATTTAATGAGTCATGATCAACTGATGAAAAAAGTTCACTTCGTGGAAAATGCCCAATATTGCCCTCGTGGACTCATTATGTCGACACATTGTGTGGAAGAGGTCCCATTCCGGTTTTATAAGTCCAATATCATGACGACCGATGCAGAGAAATCCTTTCACGATATTCGATTGAACCGGGATGAAGATATTTACATCCAACTCAATTTCAAATCGGCTTACTCTTCCTACCAATATGCAGCAGTTTTGGAGCAAAACCCATTCATGCCAAAATCGACGGCATCCAATGAAAAAGATCAGTTGCTGGCAGAACAATTTTTAGAAAAAAGCATGCTCTATTTTCAAAGGGACCGCCTGCTGAAGGAAATCGATGAGGCATTGGATAAGCATGATGAACTAGCATTCAAGAGCCTGACTGAACAATTGAATCAATTGAAAGTACTTGGCTGACATAAGGTTTCAGACTGTAGGCAAAAGGGTTCCGGAATGTATTCATTCCGGGACCCTTTTGATTTTTTTATTGGCTTCAATAGAGCTTTAACAAATACTGTTAAATGTAATTTGTTATTTGTAGCCATAAGGACGATTAAATGAGTGAACGGACGAAAAAAGTGGAGAACCGGCCGAATAAACTTGTGAACGGACGAAAAAAGCGAAGAACCGGCCGGATAAACCTGCGAACGACGAAAAAAGTGAAGAACCGGCCGGATAAACCTGTGAACGGCCGAAAAAAGCGAAGAACCGGCTGAATAAACTTGTGAACGGCCGAAAAAAGCGAAGAACCGGCCGAATAAACTTTTGAACGGACGAAAAAAGTGAAGAACCGGCCGAATAAACTTGTGAACGGACGAAAAAAGTGGAGAACCGGCCGAATAAACTTGTGAACGGCCGAAAAAAGTGGAGAACCGGCCGAATAAACTTGTGAACGGCCGGTTTAACCATCTTTGGATAGGCGAGTGCTTGCAACGGAAAGAAGCAGTGAAATATAAAAAAACTAAGAATTGTATACAAGAAAACCTTTCGGTTTTCAGGATAGGTTTTTTCATAAAATATAGATAAAATCCACATTTTTGTAAAGACTATGGGTATATGGTAAATATGACATAAAAAGCATGGTAAAATGATAAGGAGTTGATTCGAAAAATCGGGAGTGAAGAGAAAGTATGAGATGGACAGCAAAAGAACTTGATATGTATAGTCAGTCAAAGGAATATGTGGATACCGTTTTGATTCCATTGGTTCCCCTTTCTTTCGGAGGCCAAATGAAGCAAACGGGCTCGATGAATGAATTTCTTACCATTTTAAGCATGGAAATTGAAAAACAAATGAAGGGGCGGATCCTGCTGATGCCATCCTTCCATTATATAAGCAATGAAATGGATAAGGTGGAACGTTTGAAGCATTGGGCAACTGAACTGAAGGAAAATGATATCAGGCATATTTTTTTTCTAACATCGGATTATGAGTGGAAGAAGGATGAACGGGAGTTGGAAAATAACCTAATATGGATCCCGGCCATACCATTGGAAAGCCTGGAAAATGAACAAGCCAGGGGTATGATCAATCAACAGGTTCTCCAAATCCTTGATATTTTCACTTATAATTGGAAAAATGAAAAAAAGTAGGATTTTTCGCATAATTTGACACATAGTTGCCACCTTTTGGGTTTTACAAATATTGACCTTGGTAAATTATTGAGATATCATGGAAATGTCCTAGTTTTATAGTGTTGCTATTTATTGGTCCTTTGGGCTCTCAGTATAGTAATAGAGGGGGGGAAAACGCATGAGCAAGCATAATGTTTCACGACGTCAATTCCTTAATTACACACTGACTGGCGTTGGTGGATTTATGGCGGCCGGTATGTTGATGCCGATGGTAAGGTTTGCGATCGATCCTGTATTATCTGCAGATAAAGGCGGGGATTTCGTTGCAACCAAGCAGAAGGTAAGCGAACTGACTGCCGAACCGACTCGTGTTGACTTTAGTTTTAAGCAGGTCGATGGGTGGTATGAGTCCGAAGAAACGAATACAGCTTGGGTTTACAAAATGGATGATGGTAAAATCATTGCTTTATCTCCAATCTGTAAGCATTTGGGCTGTACGGTAGCATGGAATACGGATAAGTCTAATCCGAATCAATTTTTCTGTCCTTGCCATTACGGCAGGTATACGAAAGATGGAGTGAACGTGAAAGGGACACCTCCGGTTAAACCTTTGGATGTCTATGAAACGAAAGAAAAAGATGGAATTCTTTACTTGGGTCGACTAAAACCGCACGGGGAGGCGTAAACATTGTTAACAAAGTTATATGACTGGGTGGACGAGCGTTTAGACATTACGCCGTTATGGCGGGATATTGCTGACCATGAGGTTCCTGAACATGTTAACCCCGCACATCATTTTTCCGCATTCGTATATTGTTTTGGTGGGTTAACATTCTTTATCACGGTCATCCAAATCTTATCAGGCATGTTCTTGACGATGTACTATGTCCCGGACATTAAAAACGCTTGGGAATCTGTTTATTATTTACAAAATGAAGTGGCCTTCGGTCAAATTGTCCGTGGAATGCATCACTGGGGAGCAAGTCTGGTCATTGTTATGATGTTTTTACATACTCTTCGTGTCTTCTTCCAGGGAGCTTACAAAAAACCGCGTGAATTGAACTGGATGGTCGGCGTATTGATTTTCTTCATCATGCTGGCACTAGGATTGACTGGTTATTTACTGCCATGGGATATGAAAGCGCTATTTGCGACGAAAGTTACTTTGACAATTGTCGATTCGGTACCGTTAATGGGTCCGGCACTCAGGGCCTTGATTGCAGGAGATCCAACCGTCGTTGGGGCACAGACATTGACACGATTCTTCGCCATTCATGTATTCTTCCTGCCTGCAGCGTTATTTGCTTTACTGGCGGCTCATTTCCTAATGATCCGAAAACAAGGTATTTCAGGTCCACTTTAATAGAATTATGAACCAATAACCAAAAAAACCTTTTCATAAAGGAGGGGAATTGTTCAATGCATCGTGGGAAAGGTATGAAATTCGTAGGTGACTCGCGTATCTCTGCGAACCGTAAACCGAATATTCCGAAAGATTATTCAGAATATCCTGGTAAAACTGAAGCATTTTGGCCTAATTTCCTTTTAAAGGAATGGATGGTCGGGGCTGTGTTCCTTGTTGGCTACCTATGTCTGACAATTGCACATCCATCTCCATTGGAAAGGATAGCAGATCCGACGGATACAGCGTATATCCCGCTTCCTGACTGGTATTTCCTATTCCTTTACCAATTACTTAAGTATACGTATGCCTCAGGTCCTTACAATGCAATAGGGGCTCTTGTCATTCCTGGTTTGGCTTTCGGGGCATTGCTCCTGGCGCCTTTTTTAGACCGTGGTCCAGAGAGGAGTCCAGCAAAACGTCCGTTTGCTGTGGGCTTCATGCTTTTGGCAATTGCCGGTGTATTTTATTTAACCTGGGAGTCCGCTGCCCATCATGATTGGGAAGCCTCCAAGAAGCAAGGGGCAATCGTAGAGGGTGCAGACATCGATAAAGATAGTGATGGATACAAACTGATGGATTCCAATGGCTGCATTAGTTGCCATGGCGCTGAGTTAACTGGCGGGGCTGGAGCGCCAAGCTTGATTGACACTGGTTTAAAGCCGGAAGAAATCGCTAAAATCGCTCGCAAAGGACAAGGTGCGATGCCAGCTGGCATGTTTAAGGGTTCAGATAAAGAATTGGACACATTAGCTGAATTCGTATCTGGATTATCAGCAAAATAAGAATCCTGCCCAGTTTCCTTCAAAAGCTGAAAAGGAAAGCTGACAACTCATGTTGTCGGCTTTTTTATTGGTAAATGCAAGTGAATATGAAAAGAAATTGAAATCAATTCTTGGTTTTCACGATCAAGACCTGTAAAATGAGAATAATTGAAGAGGTAAGAGAGGTTAACGGAATGAATGTTATATATGGTTGGCTTGCCAGCCGGCAAATGCTTGTTTTATTATTCATCATAAATATTCTTGGTACAGCATTTGGGTATTATTGGTATGGAGGGCAATTGGAGAACACACCAGGCATATTTTTGGCCTTCGTACCGGATAGCCCGACAGCCAGCTTGTTTTTCGTTTTTGTACTATGGGGCTTCCTTTTAAAAAGAAATTTCGGGTTAATGGAAGCTTTGGCCATCATTACGCTATTCAAATATGGCATCTGGGCAGTTGTCATGAATGTAATGACGCTTGTGACAACGGGTACTTTACCATGGGAAGGGTATATGTTAATGGCTTCCCATTTGGGCATGGCGATTCAAGGGATATTATATGCGCCATTTTACCGGATAAAGCCTTGGCATTTGGTTGTCGCCGGAATTTGGACGATACATAATGACATAATTGATTATGTTTTTGAAATGATGCCGATCTACCGTGACTTATTGATGTATATGAATGAAATCGGCTACTTTACTTTTTGGCTCAGTATCCTTTCCATCTTTGTCGGTTGGTACTTCGGGTATAGGAAAAACAGGATCACACTTTCTTTCATCCATTAGAAAAGTTAACCTCGCTTACAGGTTTTGTAAAGGCGGGGTTAACTTTTTTATGTGGAACAAGGTCTACTCATCTTTATTGTTTCATATCGTTTTAGTAGAGATATGAGGAGGGACGAGTAGCATGTTAAAAAAATCCATATTAACCATTGCTGTTTTATTTGTCGTCTTACATTTCCCTGTCTATGCAGAATCCTCTTCAAGTTTGGAGCAATTGGATAACATTTCCGATAGAGCCTTGGAAATGACCAAGTTGAAGCGATATGGAGATTCGGAAAAGATGCTGACGTATTTTTCTGACCGGTTTTTAAAGGAGACAGCGAAAGAGCAGATTCTTGACATGGACGAACTTCGGATTATCACTGTAGCTCATAATGAGGCGTTGATGACGATAAAGGATATGAATAAGGGAGATTCCGAAAAGGTTAATTCTGTGACGAAATTCCGCCTTGTCGTTGATGCGGTCAAGTCAACACATCAGCCCCTTTGGACAGAGATGGAGGATCAGATGATGAGTTCTTTCCAACAGACGAAGAATGCCGCCATCAACCAAGACGCGATTACATTCAATAGCCAGTTGAACTTATTCCTTTCACAATATGAAATGATCTATCCCAGCTTGAAAGTGGACCTTTCCAAGGAAACGATGCAGCAATTGGACACTCGGATTCAATACATTAACCAGTACAGACCGGAAGTGATCAATGATGGTGAAAGTCAAAAGGAGTTGGACGCTTTACAAACCGAGCTAACCTCCATTTTTGAAGATATGGGGGAAGATGATACCGATCCTTCGCTTTGGTGGGTCATCATATCTACAGGCAGCATCATCATCATGACCCTTTCTTATGTAGGCTGGAGAAAATATAAAGGAGATCGGGAAAAACCAAGAAAACAACATAATGATTAAAAACGGAAGGGAAGAGAACACTATATTTGACAGGGGTGTCTTCTATCCATAGAATTAAGAGTAATTATAGTTATAGGAGGATACCATGTATTTCATATATTTGGCGATTATCATTTTAATCCCGATTTATGCACAAATGAAAGTGAAAAGCACGTATAAAAAGTATTCGCAGGTTCCGGCATCTTCCGGGATGAATGGTGCTGAGACGGCAAGGGCCATCTTGGATCAAAATGGACTGTTCAATGTCAGGGTGGAAGAGACGCCTGGGATGCTGTCCGATCATTATGATCCACGGGATAAAACGGTACGGTTATCAACAGACAACTATCACGGCCATTCAGTTGCAGGGGTAGCGGTTGCGGCGCATGAAGTCGGACATGCGATCCAGGATAAAGAAGCCTATGCATTCTTGCGGTTCCGCCATGCACTGGTACCGGTCGCTAACTTTGGATCGAACATATCTTGGATCCTGATTTTAGTCGGGATGTTGGCTCGTATTCCAGGATTACTACTGGCGGGGATCGTATTCATGGCAGCGGCTGTAGTATTCCAAGTGATTACACTGCCGGTCGAATTCAATGCTTCGTCTCGTGCAATGGATCAGCTCGTTTCCGTTGGTGTCATCCGGAATGACGAAGAGCGGGAAACGAAAAAAGTATTGAGTGCAGCTGCGATGACGTATGTTGCTGCCGCTCTTGTAGCAGTACTTGAATTGGTCCGCCTTTTGCTCATGTATACAGGCATGACGAGGGATGAGGATTAATAGGTAAAGGACGCCATCATGTGATGGCGCCCTTTTTTTGTTTCCGCTTATACAGACGGAGACGGCTTGTTATGAAAGTAAGCCTTTCCGGGAACCCTTCAGAATGATGAATCATCTTTCAATCGGATTCTTATTCTCATCGAGGGTGAAGCCCTCACCCAATACATCATGCACTTCACTTACTGATACGAAGGCATGGGGATCCACTGACGTAATGGCATTTTTTAAACGGACCAGCTCATTTTTGGCAACGACGCAATAGAGAACTTCCCGATCATTCCGTGTAAATGAACCATATCCACGTAAGACTGTTACGCCCCGCTCCATATCTTTCATGATTTTTTCAGCAATTTCCTGGTTCTTTTCACTGATGATCATCGCACCCCTGGCTGCATATGCGCCCTCCTGCATGAAGTCAATGACTCTTGCCCCGATAAATACGGCAACAAGGGTATACATCGCTTGTCGATAGTTCAAGTAGGTGAGGATGGAAAGGCCGATCACGATTGCATCAAAGATGAACATGGTCCGGCCCATGCCCATTCCTAAATAGCGATGTGCAAAACGGGCAATGATATCGACTCCTCCCGTTGTCCCCCCGTACCTGAAGATTATGCCAAGGCCGACGCCTACAAAGACCCCTGCAAACAACGCGACCAGCATCAAATCGCCTCCGAGGTCGATGTTGATTTGGTACTTTTCGAACACCCATAGCCATACCGAGAGGCCTACCGTTCCAATGAGTGTATATAGGAAGGAGGTCCGACCTAAATATTTCCAACCGATTAAAAACAGGGGGATGTTCAAAACCAAATTGGAATAGGAAGGATTTATGCCTACAAGTTGATATATAATCAAGGTTAGACCGGTGAAGCCGCCCTCGGCCAAGTTATTTTGCATGTTAAAATGCACGAGGCCAAAGGCAAAGATCCCAGCCCCAAATAGGATGAATAGTGTATTTTTTAGTTTTAAGCCGAAAAGCATTCTCCATACCTCCAAACGGTTGAGTAAAACATCAATTGACTTATTATAACTAATTAGCCAACTATGGGCAATTTTGATTCGCGAACGTATCTGTTGTCATCTGTTTCACTTTTAGCTAACATGGAGAAGATATGAAGTTTGTAAACGAAAATCGAGATTGGGTGACTATATGGAAAAGCACAAGACGATTCAACACATGCAGGCTGAGGTGGACCAATACATAGGACAATTCAAGGAAGGCTATTTCAGCCCGCTCGCCATGCTCGCTCGCATGACTGAAGAGCTGGGGGAATTGGCGAGGGAGGTCAATCATCATCATGGTGAAAAACCGAAGAAAACAACGGAGGAAGAGAACACGGTCGAGGAAGAATTGGGCGACATGCTTTTTGTTTTAATTTGTTTTGCCAATTCATTAGGGATCGACCTCCAAAGCTCACATGATAAGGTGATGCATAAGTTTACAACCCGTGATAAAGATAGATGGACAAAAAAAGAAGATAATACGGAGGGGGAAAGTAAAGATGAGTAAAGTAAAGGTAATTGTAGCGGGTCCGCGCGGCAGAATGGGAAATGAAGCGGTGAAGCTCGTCCAAAGGACGGAAGAATTTGAATTGGCGGCTGTCATCGATCACAAGCATAACGGGATAAGCCTTTCCTCCATAGAAGGTTTTCAAGGCATGGATGTGCCTGTTTTTTCGGATATTAACGAATGCTTTTCTTCGGTGAAAGCAGACGTATTGATTGATTTGACTACGCCAGAAGTGGGGATGTACCATACCGAGACCGCACTGAAGCACAACATCAGGCCTGTAGTGGGCACGACCGGCTTTACCAAGGAAGATTTAACGAAGCTGGAATCATTGACAAAGGAAAAAGGTATCGGCTGCATCATTGCACCAAACTTCGCGATAGGTGCCATTTTGATGATGAAGTTTTCCCAAATGGCGGCTAAATACTTCCCGGATGTAGAAATCATTGAAATGCACCATGATCAAAAACTGGATGCCCCTTCAGGCACCGCCTCGAAAACGGCAGATATGATTGCGGCGGTTAGGGAAACGAAGCAGCAAGGTCATCCTAACGAGAAGGAAACCATCCAGGGCGCAAGAGGAGCGAATGTGGACGGCATGCATATCCATAGCGTTAGGCTTCCAGGACTCGTCGCTCATCAACAGGTGCTTTTCGGAAGCGATGGGGAGTTATTGACGATTAGACATGATTCCTTCAATCGGGCTTCCTTCATGTCAGGAGTTAAACTTGCAGTAGATACCGTCATGAAATTGGACATACTTGTATACGGTCTGGAAAATATTATTGAATAGGGAGTGGAGGATTGACGATGAAAATTGCCTTGATTGCCCATGATAAGAAAAAAGAAGATATCATTCAATTTGTAACAGCGTATAAAACTGTATTTCAGCAGCATGAGTTATTTGCCACAGGTACGACCGGAAAACGGATCATGGAAGAAGTATCCTTGACAGTTCACCGTTTTCATTCGGGTCCGCTTGGCGGAGATCAGGAAATAGGCGCCATGATTGCACGGGGGGAAATGGATATGGTCTTATTTTTCCGCGATCCATTAACATCACAGCCCCATGAACCGGATGTATCGGCCCTTATCCGTCTTTCCGACGTATATGAAATACCCCTGGCCACCAATATGGGTACGGCAGAAGTACTGGTAAAAGGCTTGGAGCATGGGTATATGGATTGGCTTAAACTACGAAAAAAACAAGGTGAAATCAATGATAAGCAAAAGTAATATAGATATCCTGGCGTTCGGTGCACATGCGGATGATGTTGAAATCGGTATGGGCGGCACGATCGCCAAGTATGTACAGCAAGGTAAGCATATCGTGATATGCGATTTGACAAAGGCTGAAATGTCATCGAACGGAACCATCTCATTAAGACAAAAGGAAGCTAAAAGGGCGGCAGACATCCTTGGAGTGGAGAGAATTTCCTTGGATTTACCCGACCGGGGGCTTTATATGAAAGCGGAATACATAAATCAAATCATTACCGTCATTCGCCAGTATAAACCTGCTCTCGTATTCGCCCCTTTTTCAGCGGATCGCCATCCCGATCATGGAAACTGTGCAAAATTAGTGGAAGAAGCAGTTTTTTCTGCGGGAGTGAGAAAGTATATGGAAGAAGGCAGCAGCGATTATCATCGTGTCAAAAATATGTATTATTATATGATAAACGGTTTTCACAAGCCGGACTTCGTCGTGGACATCACTTCTACATTACCGACGAAGCTTGATAGCCTCAGGGCATATGCTAGCCAATTCGACAAAACGGCTGGAGCGGCGGACACACCGCTTGTGAATGGTTATATCGAGACGGTAGAGGCACGGGAGCGAATGTTCGGCAAAGAAGTCGGTGTCGCGTACGCTGAAGGATTCATGACAAAGAAACCGTTATTGATTGATGCCGATTTGTTAGGAGATAACTAATCTTATGAAATTAAAAATTGGAATTACCTGCTATCCCACAGTTGGAGGTTCAGGTGTCGTAGCCACTGAGTTAGGCAAGATGCTTGCGGAGAAGGGGCATGAAATACATTTCATTTCTTCAAGCCTCCCTTTTCGCTTGAATAAGATGTATCACAATATTTATTACCACCAAGTGGAAGTGAATTCGTATTCCGTGTTCCAATACCCCCCATACGACCTTGCGCTTGCGAGCAAGTTAGCTGAAGTAGTGAAACGGGAGAAACTGGATATTCTTCACGTTCATTATGCCATTCCCCATGCTGTTTGTGCGATTTTGGCCAAGCAAATGTCGGGCAATGAAGTGAAGATCGTCACCACGCTTCACGGTACAGACATCACCGTGCTGGGACATGATCCTTCCCTGACCAATTTAATAAAGTTCGGGATAGAGCAATCAGATGTCGTTACCGGTGTGTCTAATTCACTTGTCCAACAAACATATGATTTGATCGCTCCCGATAAGGAAATTAAAACCGTATATAACTTTATTGATGAAAGGGATTACCATAAATCAAATTCAGATTACCTGAAGGATGAATATGGGATCAAGGATGACGAAAAAGTGGTCATCCATGTTTCTAATTTCCGTTCCGTCAAGCGTGTGAAAGACGTCATCCAGGCGTTTTATTTAACTCAAAAGAAAATCCCTGCCAAGCTTCTCCTCGTTGGGGATGGACCGGAAGTGACAACCGTATTGGCCTTGGCGAAAGACCTTGGAATCGATGAATCGGTCCTTTTCCTTGGAAAACAGGATAACCTTGCCGAATTATATTCAATCAGTGATTTGCTATACCTGTTATCGGAAAAAGAAAGCTTCGGCCTGGTGCTTTTAGAAGCGATGGCATGCGGAGTTCCTTGTATCGGAACCGATATTGGCGGCATTCCGGAGGTCATCGTTGATGGGGAGACCGGTTATATTTGTGACCTGGGAGATGTCGCGACGGTGGCCGAAAAAGCGGTCGGTCTATTAAGTGATCCCGCCCTGCATGAACGTTTTTCTGAGGCTGCTCTGGAAAGGGCCAATACTGATTTTCATTCAGATACGATCATGTCGCAATATGAAGCCATTTACCTGGAAGCTTTAGAAGCTAAATCCATCAAATAGGGAGGGGATGCTGATGGACGAATTATTCTTAAAATCGGTGCCCATTCTTGAAAAGATTGAACAAGCAGGATTCGAGGCGTATTTCGTTGGTGGCTCTGTAAGGGATTATATTCTAGGCCGTGCGATTAATGATGTGGACATCGCCACTTCCGCGACCCCCCTGGAAATAAAAGAGGTGTTTCCCAATACGGCGGATATCGGGATTGACCACGGTACGGTGCTCGCCATTACGCCGTCAGGTACATATGAAATTACAACATTTAGAACGGAAGGCGGTTATTCGGACTTCCGCAGACCGGATTCCGTCCAATTTGTCCGCTCTTTGACGGAGGATTTACAAAGAAGGGATTTTACGATGAATGCCATCGCCATGGATAAAGGCGGAAATATCATTGATCCTTTCAATGGGAAGCGTGATCTTTCAGAGCAAAGGATCATTACGGTCGGTAACCCGCATGAACGGTTTCATGAGGATGCCTTGAGGATGATGCGCGCATTAAGGTTCGTCAGCCAGCTTGGTTTTGAACTGGATGTAGACACTTTCCACTCGCTTCAAGTGAATGCCCCCATCATTGGCAAAATTGCAGTCGAAAGGATTCTAGTCGAATTCGAGAAGTTAATGGCCGGCACATATAAGAAGAGGGCAATCGCCCTTTTGCTGGAAAGCGGATTATATCAATACCTGCCCCAGCTCTCGGATAAGAAGGACCATTTAAAGAATGTACTGAATCTGCCGCTTCATCATTTAAAAGCGGCAGAGTTATGGTCCGTGATCATGGTCGAGACAAAGGATGACGAAATGGAAGAGGCGTTAAGAGCATGGAAACTGCCATTGAAAACGATCCGAAACATCCAGCGGATTGTACAGCTGATAAAGCAGGAACCGTCATTTGAAAAATCATCCTTTGAGGTATTCCAGGCAGGGCATGACTTGACTGTACAGGCGTCCAAGGTCAAAGCTTCCCTGACGGGGGGGAATGTCATGGAGGCGGAGGAAAGCGGCCAACATCAGTACGAGGCACTGACTATCAAAACGATGTCCGAACTTGCCGTAACAGGGACGGATTTAGTGAATTGGCGTCAAGAAAAACCAGGACCTTGGGTCAAAGCATACCTGGAAATGATCGTGAAGGCGGTCTTGGATGGAGAGTTAAGAAATGATAAAGAAGAAATAATGAGGTGGCTGGTGAAATGCAATCTGAGTTAAGAACAAAGCTGATGGAAGCCCTTTCTAAGGCGGATGGTGCATTTATATCAGGGCAGGAAATTGCCGAATATATTGGCTGTTCACGAACAGCGGTATGGAAGCATATTGAAGATCTGCGCAGTGAAGGATATCGCGTCGAGGCGGTTAGAAAAAAAGGCTATCGTATCATATCGGCACCAGAGAAAGTGTCCGAAAGCGAAATACAGCTTGGTTTGGAAACAACAACGATCGGCAAGATGATTCACTATCAGGAGACGGTGGAATCCACACAGAAAATTGCCCATCAACTTGCAAATGAAGGTGTTCAGGAAGGGACATTGGTCGTTGCCGAGGAACAGATATCCGGGAAAGGAAGACTGATGAGATCTTGGCATTCACCAAAGTTCAGCGGCATATGGATGAGCCTCATCTTAAGGCCGAAGATCCCGGTTCATGAGGCTCCGCAGTTGACCTTGTTGGCAGCGGTTGCCGTGGCTCAGGCAATAGAGGATACGACTGATTTGAAACCGCAAATAAAGTGGCCGAATGACATTTTGGTGAATCGCAAGAAAGTTGTGGGCATCCTGACCGAAATGCAGGCGGAATCGGATAGGATTCATTCTGTCATCATCGGAATTGGAATGAATATTAATCAGCAATTGGAAGACTTTCCCGAAGAGCTGCAGGAAAAGGCTTCTTCGCTTTTCATAGAAAGCGGAGAAATGATTTCAAGGTCGACGGTCATTCAGCGTGCATTATTGCGCTTGGAAAATTTATATGATCTCTACCTGGAGGAAGGCTTCAAGCCGATAAAGGATCTGTGGGAAAGTTATGCCATCAGCCTTGGACAGGTTATCAGGGCCAGCACCGTCAACGATACCATCGTCGGAAAAGCATTGGGCATAACCAATGCCGGTGTGTTGCTCCTTGAGGATGAAAAAGGAACCGTTCATTCGATTTATTCGGCAGACATTGAGATTCAGTAGATTTTTGTCAATTCCGTAAAAAAAAAATAGAATTTTTGATTTTTGCTTGATATAATGCAAGTGGGCAGTATCTCATGTGAACTGCACCCCCATAAATGCCAAATTATTTGAAAATCTGCCTTGATCCAGATTATTGGACGGGGACGGAGGGATGAAACTTCTGATGGAACAAAAGGATTGACTAAAAGACAAGTGCTGTTTGTTGAACGAAATGTGGCTTTTTTTGCTATTTTTCGCGCGTAACAGATACCTTTTTTAGTCAGTCTTTTTTTTGCGTATGAATGTAGAGGCACCAGTTCACTTACACTGATGTTTTCATCTCCTCCATCAAAAAGGAGGAAACGTAATGAAATTGTCCGGAGATTTTTTGAAAATGAAACAGAATCAAGAGAAGATAGCCATGCTGACGGCTTATGATTATCCATCCGCAATATTAGCCGAACAAGCAGGAGTGGATATGATATTGGTGGGCGATTCTTTAGGAATGGTCGTATTGGGATATGAGTCGACGATTCCAGTAACGGTGAATGATATGATTCATCACACCAAGGCCGTAAAACGCGGGGCGCCGGATACTTTTGTCGTTACGGATATGCCCTTCATGAGCTATCACCTTTCAATGGATGAAACACTCAAGAATGCAGCACGAATCATGCAGGAAGGCCATGCGGATGCCGTGAAGCTTGAAGGGGCAGATGAAGTCGTTGAAAAAATAGCCGCTTTGACGAAGGCAGGCATCCCGGTTGTAGCCCATCTTGGCTTGACCCCTCAATCGGTGGGGGTGCTAGGGGGATACAAAGTACAAGGAAAAGACGCCGAAGCTGCTGCACAGCTTGTGGAGGACGCAAAGAGGTGTGAAGCTGCGGGGGCAATGGCAATAGTATTCGAATGTGTACCATATCAAGTGGGGGAGCTGGTCACGCATCACTTGGGAATACCGACCATCGGAATTGGAGCAGGTGCAGATACGGATGGCCAGGTTCTCGTTTATCATGACGTGATCAAATATGGCGTTGATCGAGTGGCCAAATTCGTCAAAGTATACGGAGATGCGAATGAACTCATAGGGCAATCGCTAACAAACTATGTCGATGAAGTGAAAACGAATCAATTCCCGTCCCAAGAACATACATTTACGATGAAGGAAGAGGAGCTAACAGAGCTTTACGGAGGGAAAAGATGAAAACTTTTACATCAGCAGGGGAATTGCAGCAGGTGCTCCGCGAAGAAAAAAGCAACCAGAAAAGTATCGGCTATGTAGCGACGATGGGGTACTTACATGAAGGGCATGCCACCCTTATGGAAAAGGCAAGGAAAGAAAATGATATCGTCGTTTTAAGTATATTCGTCAATCCTTTGCAATTTGGGCCGAATGAGGACTTTGAAACTTATCCGCGTGATTTGGAACGTGATGAAAACGTTGCTGCGAATGCGGGTGTGGATTATCTCTTCTATCCTACTGTCCAAGAGATGTATGGTGAGGAACCTTCGGTGAAGGTAGTGGTCCAAAGCAGGACGGATTGCCTTTGCGGCAGGAAAAGACCAGGCCATTTCGATGGGGTGGCGACAGTCCTAACGAAGTTTTTCAATATCATCCTTCCCGATCGAGCCTACTTCGGCAAGAAGGATGCCCAGCAAGTCGCGGTGATAGATGGTTTGATCAAGGATTTTAATTTCCCGATAGAGCTTGTCGCCGTAGATACCATTCGTGAAGAAGACGGTTTGGCGAAAAGCTCGAGAAATGTCTATCTTTCAGATGGTGAGCGCATGGAAGCTAAAGAGTTGTATCAAAGCTTATTGAAAGCGGCGGACGCCATTGATTCAGGTGAAAGGAATGCTGCAGCTGTCACGGCACTGGTAAGGAAGCATATCGAAGCCCACACGCATGGATTGATCGACTATATTGAGATCTATCAATATCCGGCGCTTAAACCGCTTGAAACGCTTTCGGGAAACATCATCCTTGCACTTGCCGTTAAATTCAAGCATGCTCGGCTTATTGATAATATTACGATTAACATTAAATAAATCATGATTTTTCAGGGGGAATTTGAATGTTTCGAACGATGATGAATGGGAAAATCCACCGCGCAAGGGTGACCGAAGCGAATTTGAATTATGTAGGCAGCATTACAATCGATGAAGATATCATTGATGCGGTAGGGATCCTCCCTAATGAAAAGGTTGCCATCGTGAATAATAACAATGGAGCAAGACTTGAAACATACGTAATTGCGGGCGAAAGGGGAAGTGGTGTCGTTTGCTTGAACGGGGCTGCAGCAAGACTTGTCCAGCCGGATGATATCGTGATTATCCTATCTTATGTCCTGGTCGCTGAAGAGAAGCTTAATGATCACAAGCCAAAGGTAGCGATCATGAATGAAGAAAACAAAATAATCGAATTGATCTCCAACGAACCTGCAGCTACAATCATGTAAGCCTAAGGCCGGTCCATATGTGCATATGGACCGGCCTTTTTCGATGGAAATAAGTCATTCCATAAACGGAATGAACGGCTTGTTTCCTTTATTGTGATTATTATGGTATAAAAAAGATAAGAGAATTCCATCAGGAAGTGGAGAAAGCAAAGTTTGAGGTGTACATTGATGACGCAACGATATGTAGTGGTCGATTTGGAAACAACAGGGAATTCTCCGAAAAAAGGGGATAGAATTATTCAATTTGCTGGGGTGGTCATTGAAAATGACCAAATTGTCGATGAATATTCGACATACATTCACCCTGGACAGGAAATTTCCCTTTTCATTGAAGAATTGACCGGGATCAGCAACGAGACGGTAAAACATGCACCTGACTTTGAAGATGTCGCAAATAATATTGCCCAGCTTATAGACGGGGCTTGTTTTGTAGCCCACAATGTTTTATTTGATTTATCTTTTTTACAGGAAGAATTGGTACGCTGCGGCTATGAACCGTTTTACGGGTCCACCCTTGATACGGTCGAATTAGCCAAAATCTTAAAACCAACATCGGATGGATATAAGCTTCACCAGCTGGCTAAAGAAGAAAACCTAGATCATTCGCGGCCGCATCAGGCGGATAGTGATGCATATGCCACTGCCCTACTATTGCTGGAATTGAAGAAAAAGCTATTGAATCTGCCGGTGATGACGCTGAAACAGTTATATCGATTATCTTATTCCTTACAAAGTGAGATTTCCGAATTGATAGATGCTTGCATTGCAAGCAAATTAGCGAAAGCGGAAGTGCATTCTCCTGACCTTATCACATATAGGGGTCTTGCCTTTAAAAAGACTGGGGAAGAAAGTGATCGTAACGACAAAGAGTCGGAATTCCCGCTCGAAGATGAGGCTAAAATGGCGATGCTCAACCATGCTTTTCCTGCATTTGAAGCAAGGAGCGGCCAGCTTGAAATGATGAATATGATCCACCATTCCTTTGAATCGAACCAAGATGCGATCATTGAAGCGGGGACGGGAATCGGAAAGTCATTGGGCTACCTGCTTCCGGCCGTTTATTTTGCAAGAAAGCATCAAAAGCCGGTTGTGGTATCGACATATACGCTTCAACTGCAGGATCAGCTTCTGCAAAACGAGGTTCCTAAGCTGAAAACCATCCTGCCGTTTAGTTTTCAAGCAGTCCTGTTAAAAGGGAGAAGCAATTATTTAAGCTTGGCGAAGTTCGAGCGGGCCTTGCGTGAAAAAGAAGATAATTATGAAACGGCCTTAACGAAAATGCAAATATTGGTTTGGCTTACGGAAACGGAAACAGGGGATAAGGATGAATTGAACCTCACCAGCGGCGGTCAGCTATTTTGGAATAGGCTGCAAAGTGACGGTCTTACATATGCGGGCTTAAAACAACCTTGGCAGACGTTGGATTTTTTCGAACGGGCAAAAAAAACGGCAGTCAAAGCAGATATCATCATTACAAACCATTCTTTTTTAATGTCCGATCTTCTGACGGAAGATGCGTTGATTCCAAAGAAAGGCTACCTGATCCTCGATGAAGCACATCATCTGGAGCAGGCGGCTTCTAAACAGCTTGGGAGACGGCTCAATTATATATCAGTGAAAACGATATTGAATCGATTAGGAACAACGGACCAAAAGCAATTATTGTATAAATTGGACAAATTACTCGTAAATAACGGACTGGCAGATGGGAGGAATGGCCACGAACTAGATCGAAAGCTGAATGATTTCTCTTACGAATTCGAGCAGCTTTTCCATTTCCTCTCCAATCAGGCGGAAAAATATTCACGTTCCATGGGTCCGAAACGGATCTCCTTCAAGGTGGATGATGGAAGATGGGGGAAAGGAATCCTTGTTGCCGAGCGATTGGTTGACTTATTGGGATATATCATCTCGGAGCTTTCGCAAAGATTGGCCCATTTATTGAATCATGAATCGCCTTTAGGTAAGAATTCGCTATTTTATTTAAACGATATTGAAGTTCTCCTTGGACATTTGCAGGATACGAGGGAGTCGTTACATGAATTTTTCATGAAGCCGCATGAAGAGAATATTTATTGGCTTGATTATACGAATGCGGCACCGCAGCATGGAGTGACTTTGACGGTCCAGCCGATTGCAGGAAGTAAATGGCTGTGGGATTCCTATTTCGGGCGCCAGAAAAGTGTGGTCATGACATCGGCAACCCTAGTTGTGAAGGATTCCTTTCAATATTTTAAAGAACAACTTGGGCTAGAGAACCAGTCCATGCTAACGGCAAGATTTCCTTCGCCTTTTCCTTATAAGGAGCTTGTTAAGGTTCTCGTTCCCAATGATATACCAGATATCAATGGTTTATCCGTGGAGGAGTTCTCGGAAACGGCAGCAAATCATATCATTGCAGCTGCACAGGCAGCCCAAGGGAGGATGATGGTCTTATTCACTTCACATGAGATGTTGCGGGCCACCTATCATTCCATCAAGGACACCGGGGTTTTGGACGAGTTCACCTTGTTTGCGCAAGGGATTTCGGGCGGAAGCCGAATGAGGCTGCTCAGGAATTTCCAAAACTTCGAGAAAGCCATCCTTTTTGGAACGACCAGCCTTTGGGAGGGCGTCGATATCCCGGGTGAGGATTTATCTTGTTTGGTGATTGTCAGGCTGCCTTTTTCACCACCGGACGAACCGGTAACCGCTGCAAAATGCCAGCTATTCGAGAAGCAAGGGCGAAATCCCTTTGCTGCGTATTCCTTACCAGAAGCACTGTTAAGATTCCGCCAAGGGTTCGGCAGGCTCATACGTACTCCTAATGACAAAGGCGTTTTGGTCGTTCTGGATCGACGCATCGTCACGGCCAAATACGGTCCGGAATTTCGCAAGGCCATTCCAGCGGTCGAATGGCACCAAGCATCCATCACGGAGATGGCCGAGATGATAGAAGAATGGATATAATGAGTTTTTTGATAATTGATGGATTCCGCTGAAATTTTACGGAATTATGAAGAAAAAAAACCTTCGAACTGGTATAATGTGAAAGGTGGTAAAGCCTACTAATCCTATTCATATCAGTGGTTGTTGACAATTTTATAATGGAGGGCGTTTTCATGGAAAGCAAAATTGAAGTAATCTCGACAGTCAGGCTGCAGCATTCACCTGATTTGTATAAAATTGTGGATTCTTTGAACCGAACATTGAAAAAGGATGACTTGATGTTCGGGTTGGCATTGGATTCCGAAGATCAAGAAAAAGCGATATTTACAATTTATCGTACATAGAAAGTGGGAAAAGCAGCTTTGAAAAAATGGTTGATTATTGCTTCCATCCTGGTCCTTTGTCTTATCGGTTTTGTCGGCGGAGCATATATTAAAGCATTGCAGCCAAAAAAAGAAGCTGGCAATGCGGCTTTTAAGAAGGCAAGGGAAGAGGCCGGCCTTCGGTCCATGGACGAATTCTACCTTTATAATGGACAGGATTCATATTCCGTCATCATAGGTAAAGGAGAAAAAGGGACAAAAAAAGTAGTCTGGCTTCCCGAGGACAAAAAAAAGAAAATTGTAGTGAAAGATTATAAAGATGGTAAAACGAAAAAAGAAATCTTAAGCATTGCCAAGGAAAAGCTCAATCCAGAAAAGATCATTTCCGTCAAGCTTGGCATGGAAAAGAACGTTCCTCTTTGGGAAGTAACGTATCTTGATGATTCCGAGCGTTTTAATTATGATTATTATGATTTTAAAACTGGGGAATGGCTTAAGTACTATCGAAGCATTTAGAATGGGGGATTATTTTTATGAAATTAGCAAACCGGGTTCAGTCATTGACACCATCGACAACATTGGCCATCACGGCAAAAGCAAAAGAACTTAAAGCCCAAGGGATTGATATCATTGGTCTGGGGGCCGGTGAACCTGACTACAATACGCCCAAGCATATTATAGAGGCAGCCGTTCAATCGATGAATGAAGGCCAAACCAAATACACGCCTTCCGCTGGCCTGCCGAAGCTTAAAGAAGCGATAGCAGCTAAGTTGAAGCGTGATCAAGGCTTGGATTACAAGACTTCTGAAATCTTGGTAGGCTCCGGGGCCAAGCATGCGCTTTACACATTATTTCAAGCCATCTTGGATGAAGGCGATGAAGTCATCGTCCCGATCCCATATTGGGTAAGTTACCCTGAGCAAATCAAGCTTGCTGACGGAAAGCCGGTTTATGTTGTCGGCACCGAGGAAAACCAGTATAAAATAACGAAGGAACAATTAGAACAGGCGATTACCGCGAAAACGAAAGCAGTGATCATTAATTCTCCAAGCAATCCAACGGGCATGCTTTATACGAGGGAAGAACTGGCGGCCATCGGGGAAGTTTGCCTTGCCCATGATATCTTGATCGTTTCCGACGAAATTTATGAAAAATTGGTTTATGGTAATGCAACGCATACATCGATTGCAGAAATCTCACCTGAATTGAAAAAGCAAACGATCATCATCAATGGCGTTTCTAAATCTCATTCAATGACTGGCTGGAGAATCGGGTATGCAGTCGGTGATGAAGCGATCATCAAAGCGATGACGAACCTTGCAAGCCATAGTACCTCCAACCCAACGACGACTGCACAGTATGGAGCGATTGCTGCATACGAAGGGCCGCAGGATGCCGTTGAAGAAATGCGTCAAGCGTTCGAGGGACGTTTGAATAAGATATATGATAAATTAGTCGAAATACCAGGATTTAGCTGCATTAAACCTCAGGGGGCATTTTACCTGTTTCCAAATGTTAAACGCGCCGCAGAATTAACAGGATACAGCAATGTCGAGGACTTTACGACTGCACTATTGGAAGAAGCGAAAGTCGCAGTCATTCCAGGTTCAGGTTTTGGTGCACCTGATAATATCCGACTTTCATATGCGACTTCATTGGAATTGCTTGAAAAAGCCATTGAAAGAATCCATTCATTTGTTACATCCAAACTGGCATAATACTTCCAAAGCCTGCTGTCCGCTTAAAGCGAACTGCAGGCTTTTTTTTATGGATAATATCGAAGCCGTTCTATCGATAAGAAGGAAGAACAGTCATGATGAAACTCCTTTCGCCAGCGAAGCTAAGCGATTGGACAATCGGGGAGCTCTACCTGTCAAGCTCAGGAATTGGAAGGGCTGTTCAAGGCTCTTGGGCGTCAACGGAGTCCGGGACGCCCGATACCGGTGCAGATTACTTAAGTAGATAGTGAAAAGGCGAAATCGTATATGATTTTCAGTAAAAACCAATTGCAATCATATATGATTTCATATATGATAAAAATATGGAAGAGAAAAACAAAAACACCAATAAAAAGCAAATTGCCTACGAACACCTGCGCCAATTGATATTGGATGGAACATACGGTTCTGGACAGCGCATCATCATCGATCAAATTGCTAAAGAACTACGTTTAAGTCCGATCCCGGTCAGGGAGGCGATCAGGCAACTCGAATCGGATGGACTTATTCATTACAAGCCCTATAGCGGAGCCGTTGTAACAAGCATCAATGAGAGCGAATACATTGAAACGCTTTCTGTCTTATCGCTGCTTGAAGGCTATGCTGCTGCGTTAAGTTCTTTAACGATGAATGATCAGGATTTTGACAATCTAATAAATTTAAACAAAGAAATGGAAAAAGCACTCCATAACTTTGAATTAGAGCTGTTTGGTAAATTAAACGAGTGCTTTCATGCCGAAATTACTGAAAAGTGCGGCAATTCCTTTTTAATGGAGGAAATCAAGCAGTCTCAGCAAAGAATGAATAGAGTCAGAAAGTCGATGTTCACCATGGTACCGCAGCGTGCTGTCCAATCGATCCGTGAACATGAAAGCATTATCAAGCTCCTGCAGGAAAAAGCTTCATTTGAAGATATTGAATCATTGGTAAGAAAGCATAAGCTTAATGCCATCAGTACATTCAAGCAGAGGGCGGATACGAACCGCGATCAAGCACTTTAATGACCCAGGCTTCGTTTTTATAATAGTCGACTGATTATCTATTAAAGCAAAGCCTTTTTTCTTATGTTCATTATTCGGAATATTAAAAAAATGAAAAGGTGGTCAAAAAAATGTACGAGGAAATCAAACGTCGTTTAAGGGGATCCATTGCGCCAGTCATCACACCGTTTGACAAGAAATTGGAAGTGGACGTAAAGGGAATTGAAAATCTCGTAAACTGGCAAATTGAAAGCGGTTCCCATGGCATCTCGGTATGCGGCACGACAGGAGAGCCCAGCTCATTAACGGTGGAAGAACGGGAATTGGTGATGGAGACCGCTATAAAAACGGCAAATGGCAGGGTTCCGGTTGCACCGGGTACAGGGTCTGCCAATCAAAAAGAAACGTTGCATTTGACAAAAAGAGCCCAGGAAATGGGGGCGGATGCTGCAATGGTTATCGTTCCTTATTACAATAAACCAAACCAGCAGGCACTTTATGATCATTTTAAAACGGTTGCGGATTCAGTTGATATTCCGATTGTCGTTTATAACATTCCGGGCAGGACGGCAACAAATTTAGAAGTGAAGACTTTGGCGCGACTTGCTGAAGATTGTAAAAATATCATTGGTGTAAAGGAATCCAATAAGGATTTCGAACATGTGAACCGTGTCTTATTGCATTGTGGCAGAGATTTCCTCTTATATTCCGGCATTGAATTATTATGCTACCCGATGCTTGCGATAGGCGGAGCGGGGCATATCAGCGCAACAGCCAATATCACCCCTAAAGAAGTGGCCGATCTCTATAACCTTTGGGTGGAAGGGAAGGTAGATAAGGCACTCGAGCTTCATTATAAATTGATGCCTTTGAATGATGTATTATTTAAAGAAACAAATCCAGGTCCATTGAAAGCGGCGATGGGAATGATGGGGAAAATCAATCCAGCCTTAAGGCCCCCAATGGGTCCGCCTTCTGAACCGTTGGAAAGGGAATTGCACGAAACCCTCCAATCATACGGATTGGTAGAGCAAGTCATCAAATCATGATTACGAGATGGAAACGAAAACGGAATCTCATAATCTTCCCCAATTAGATTAAAGGAGGGTTCATCATGCCAACTTTTCCCGTGCAGGATATCCAGCACTACATCAATGGG
The DNA here is from genome assembly GCF_002803435.1 of Bacillus sp. mrc49. Taxonomy (NCBI): domain Bacteria; kingdom Bacillati; phylum Bacillota; class Bacilli; order Caryophanales; family Bacillaceae; genus Bacillus; species Bacillus sp. mrc49. The sequence continues at coordinate 147,144 of NZ_PHNG01000688.1, forward strand.
CAATTTATCGATGGTATTTCAGGAAAAACATTTGTCAATCTTAACCCTTTTAATAATCAAGCAATCAACAATGTCGCAGAAGGGTTTAAAGAGGATATCGATCAAGCGGTAGCTTCTGCAAAAGAAGCATTCGATAATGGACCATGGCGATCGATGAAAATGGAAGAAAGATTGGCATACTTGGTCAGGATTGCTGATTTAATTGAAGAACATGCCGAGGAAATATCCTTTTTGGAGTCACTTGATACTGGGCTGCCCATTAGCCAGACAAAAAAACAGGCAGCAAGGGGAGCCGAGAATTTCCGGTTTTATGCGGAGATGGTGAAAAGCAGGCTGATTGGCGAATCGTATCAGGTGGATGACACATTCATTAATTATACGATTCATAAACCAATTGGCGTTGCAGGCTTAATCACGCCGTGGAACGCGCCTTTCATGCTTGAAACCTGGAAGATAGCACCGGCGCTTGCTACAGGTAATACATGTGTACTTAAACCTGCGGAATGGTCCCCCTTGACCGCCAATAAATTAGCTCACATATTTGACCAATCCGGCTTGCCGAAGGGCGTATTGAATATCGTCCATGGTTTTGGGGAAACGGCAGGGGCATCTCTAGTTGCCCATCCTGACGTCCAATTGATTTCCTTTACCGGGGAAACGACAACTGGCGCTCAAATCATAAAAAATGGTGCCGATACCATGAAACGGTTTTCCATGGAGCTCGGAGGGAAGTCACCTGCGATCATTTTTGAAGATGCCGACCTGGAAAAGGCCCTTGATTCCGTTATTTGGGGAATTTATTCTTTCAATGGGGAGCGCTGCACAGCGAATTCCAGGTTATTCGTCCATGAATCGATCATCGAAAAATTCGTCCAAAGATTGAAGCAGCGTGTTCACTCGATCAAAGTTGGCAATCCGATGGATCCTGGAACGGAGATCGGACCGCTTATCCACCGGAGCCATTTTGATAATGTCTCCCGTTATCTTGATATAGCCAAAGACGAAGGTGCTGATATTGTAAGCGGCAGCATCCCTGAAGAATTCAAGGAAGGGAATTTCATTGCCCCGACGCTTCTTCTTAATTGTACGAATGATATGACGGTGGCACAGGAGGAAATTTTTGGACCGGTGATGGCCGTCATCCCATTCAAGACGGAAGTAGAAGTCCTGAGAATGGCCAACGATGTAAAGTATGGGCTAGCCGCATATGTATGGACGAATGATATGAGGCGCGGACATAGATTCGCTCAAGCCGTCGATAGCGGGATGGTCTGGGTGAATTCCCAAAATGTCAGGGATTTGCGAATTCCGTTCGGAGGTTCGAAGTACAGCGGGGTTGGTCGTGAAGGAGGCCATTACAGCTTTGAGTTTTATACGGAAACCCAAGTAATCCATGTTGCGATTGGGGAGCATCACATTCCGAAATTCGGAGTGGAAAAACAGAATGCCGTTTCTTCTGCCGAAAAATAATCGAGATTAAGAAAGGGAGAACACTATGAACTTTTCCATTATTCGTGTTGCGAGAACGATTCTTAATGTTACCGATTTAGACAAATCGAGGGCATTCTATGTGGACGCCTTAGGTTTTATTGAAACGGAAAGAACGAATGCTCACATTTATTTACGTGGCCTGGAGGAAGCGCACCATCATTCGCTGATCCTGCAAAAGGCAGAAAAGCCTAGCGTGGAAGCGATTGGATACAAGGTTGAAAAAGAAGAAGATCTTATTGAATTGGAAACATTATTTAAATCCAAAGGGATGAAAATGAAGTGGATGGCAGAAGGGACGCAGCATGCACTAGGCAGGGCGCTCCGTGTTCAGGACATTTCAGGCTTGCCAATGGAGTTTTTTTACAAAATGGATAAAGCGGAGAGACTGCTGCAACGATTCGATTTGCACAAGGGATCAAGGGTCCAGAGAATCGATCATGTGAATTGCAGCGTTCCCAATGTGCAAAGAGCCCATGACTTTTATGTGAAAGAATTAGGTTTTGCCTGCTCGGAAGATACAGTAGATGAGGCGGGGCATTTATGGGCCACATGGCTGCATAGGAAACAAACGGTCCATGATCAGGCCTTCATGAATGGTGTTGGTCCAAAGCTTCACCATATCGGCTTTTGGCTGCCGGATCCGCTCGCTCTCATCCATGCCTGTGATGTGCTGGCATCTCTCGGTTATGCCCAATCCATTGAACGCGGACCAGGAAGGCATGGTCTGTCCAACGCATTTTTCCTTTATTTAAGAGATCCGGATGGACATAGAATTGAATTATACAATGGCGATTATTTAACGTCCGATCCAGATAATGAACCGATCCATTGGGATTTGGATGACCCGAGGCGCCAAACCTTCTGGGGTGCCAAGGCTCCTGATTCATGGTTCGATGAGGCTTCCGTTGTCCTTGATATCATCACGCGCGAGGAAGTTCCCCTTGAAGACCCAATCCTTGAAAAAAAGAAGCCTGAATTCATGATCTAGGACTGATGCTTTAAGATATCGATTGGTGCGGAAAAGGTCTTCAAAAGCCTGACGGCAGATTTCGGGATTTTCAGAACTGTATTTTGTAAGCGCTTCATTATCATCGGGATAAAAGGAGGATACTAGATGCCAGCGAAAACAGGTGAAGAATATATTAATAGAGTGGACGAAGCAAAGGCGAATGTATGGATCAATGGGGAGCAAGTGAAAGGCAAGATCAGTGAACATCCGGCATTCATGGGGGTCATGAAAAGCCAGGCAGAATTATATGACCTTCAGTATGACCCCGATAAACAAGACACCATGACATATATCTCGCCAACCTCGAATGATAGGGTGGGGACATCATTTTTGCAGCCGCGGACGAAGGAAGACCTTGAAACAAGAAGAAATATGATTCAGGAATGGGCCCGTCATAATAATGGCATGATGGGAAGGTCGCCTGATTATATCAATAGCGGGATGATGGCCTATGGCTCGGCTGCGGACATGTTCGGCACACAAGATGCGGCATTTGCAAAAAATATGAAAACGTATTATGAGCTCTGCCGGGAAAAGGATTTGTCCTTGACACATACCCTGATTCAGCCGCAGGTTAATAGGGGTGTAAGTGCGGCAAAGCTTCCCGATCCATACATCGCTGCCAGGATAGCGGGCAAGAATTCAGAAGGTCTTATCATTAAAGGAGCAAGGCTACTCGCTACACAGGGGGGCATAACGGATGAAATCATGGTTTTTCCGTCAACATTGCTTAAGCAATCCGAAGAAGAAAACCCCTATGCATTCGCCTTCTCCATCCCAAATAATACACCGGGTTTAAAGTTCATCTGCCGTGAATCCTTCGATTATGGCAAATCACATTATGACCATCCGCTTGGCTCAAGATTTGAGGAAATGGATACGATCATCGTTTTTGATGATGTGGTCGTTCCTTGGAATCGAGTATTTGCCTACGGAGATGTTGGGATTTGTAACCAGGCATATAATGAAAGTAATGCCGTGGTACATATGACACATCAAGTGGTAGCGAAAAATATTGCCAAAACGGAGTTCATCCTGGGGATTCTGCAACTGATGGTGGAAACGATCAACATTGGGCAATATCAGCATGTCCAGGAAAAGATTTCGGAAGTCATCATTGCACTGGAAACGGTGAAGGCATTCATTACAGCTTCTGAGGCAAATGCAAAATTGGATAAGTGGGGAATAATGACTCCAGATTTCACCCCGCTGAACATTGCCCGTAATTATTATCCGAAAATTTATCCAAGGTTCAGTGAAATCATGCAGCTTCTTGGTGCGAGCGGCTTAATGGCCATCCCGAATGAGGCCGATTTCAACTCCGAACTCCGGCCTGATTTAGATAAATATCTTCAGGCAGCCAATGGGCCGGCATATGAAAGGGTCAGGTTATACCGGCTGGCTTGGGATGTGTGCATGAGCTCATTTGGCACAAGACAAACGCTTTATGAACGGTTCTTTTTTGGAGATCCGATCAGGATGGCAAGCGCTTTATATAATGGCTATGATAAACAGGAATATGTGGACCGCGTCAAAGAGTTTTTAAACCGCTCCGAACATCTCGCAGAAATCAACTGATTACATGTCGAGTGAATAATCAAAGGCCTTCCTGATCATCGGGAAGGCCTTTAAGTTTCACTTATATCGATTGTGGATATTATTCTTTTTATATGTGCCCGACTCACCGAATTCCACAAGCTCCATGGAAAGGGCGAGATACCTTTTGGAAAAGAGCGGGGCGAAATGGGCTTCCATCGCGGCGAAAAGCTTGTCACATACTTTCGTCTTATCAGGCTCATTTCGTCCAGCGCCTATTTTTAACATGGCGTGAACAAAGGCATCATCCTCAGAGCCATCAGCCACACGATAATGCTTCAATTCAATGGCCCGGGAACGAATGCCCCCAATCGGAAAGAGTGTGGGAAAGGAAATCAAAACATCGTTCATTTTCTTTAATAATTCCCCAATCTGGATTTCATCTTTCATATTGTCCGTGTATTCTACAATGATATGAGGCATATGATTGATCCTTTCCATCAATTATTGATTTTTATGTGTGACGGTTCCTGTCCTTTCGTAAAGATATCGTCACTGACGATTGTGCTGACGAGCTTTCCGATTCCTTCAATTTCCGTCGTGATTTCGTCGCCTACAGCGGTATTCGCCAATCCTTCGGGTGTTCCTGTCAATATCACATCACCTGGACTCAATGTCATGAAACTGCTGAAGTATTCAATTAACTCGGCAATGCCGAATATCATATCGTTTGTATTGCCTTCCTGGGTTAATTTTCCATTGATGTATGTCTTTATGGTAAGGTTCATCGGGTCAGGTATATCTCTGGCATCGACGAGCCATGGGCCAATCGGCGTGCAAGTATCACGGTTCTTAACCTTTAAGTTGGGGCGGTAGTAGTTCTCGAGGTAATCTCTAATTGCGTAATCATTGGCAATGGTATAACCGCAAACATATTCAAACGCTTCTTCCTTTTTTACGGCCTTCGCCGTTTTTCCGATGACAACAGCCAGTTCGCATTCATAATGCATATATGCGGCATCTAGGGGCCGTCTTGTCTGTCCGCGATGGCCGATGAAGGTATTGGGTCCTTTTAAGAAAGCCAGGGGTTCTTCAGGGGCTTTAAAAGCAAGTTCCTTTGCATGGTCTGCATAATTCAGGCCTAGTGCGAACACAGTACGGGGCTCCAACGGGGGAAGCCAGACAACATCTTGCTCATCAACGATCCGGCCATCTGTTAATTTTAGCCGTCCATTTGATTCGCATGCTTGATGGATGGCACCGGCATAAGCTACACGCGCTTTCTTCATGAAATCCCCTCCATCGCCAGTTTCTCTTCGGTTACAATCGGATTTTCCAAATAACCAATTTCTTCTATTTCGATTTTTACATGATCGTTCGCTTTCGCGAGAGGGGCATTCTCCGGAACTCCGACTAAAAGGACGTCCCCGGCATTCAAGGTCATGAAGTCTGTTACATCTTCAACGAGCCGGGAAATGGGGCGTATTAGATTGGACGTTGTATTTTCTTGCCTTAGCTCCCCGTTAATGTACACACGAATCCCTAAACGATCGGGATTTGATATCGAATCTTTGGATACGACCCAAGGGGCGATCGGGCAAAAACCATCACGGGCTTTATATCGGATCGCAGGACGGTAAACGCTTTCGTGAGGGATGCTAATATCATTGACGATCGTAAATCCCTCTATATAATCCATTGCCTGCGCTTTTTTGACTCTTGTGGCTGTCTTGCCGATTACAATTCCAAGTGATGCTCCGATTTCCAATTCAGGTACCCCAGTTGGGAGGGGAATGGGCTTTGCAAAAGCAGAAAACGTGTTTCTAGGTTTAATATAAAGCACTGGCCCTTTAGGCGGTTCATTATAAGGAGGATGGTGGACCTGTTCCATCAGCGCCTCCAAGGAACCTTTGTAGTTCAATAGGGTCCCATACAATGTTCCTGTAACCGGAATATCCAGATTCACTTGAGATAACTCCGAGCTTTTTCCGTTCCTTACCATATGATGATTTGAAATCTCCACTTCTTCCGAAAACTCTGAATCCTTAAGCTTCACCCTTGCTTTAATCACGGCACTCACCCCTTGGAAATTTTATAATCATATATGATATCGTATATGATTTATTGTTGAAGTTCAACATTTTTAGATTATTAAGGATAATTATGAAATAAAAGTAAAAAAAGAAATGCAAAAGAAAAATGCCCCTGAATATTGGCTGTATGAAACTGTTAGCAGTTCACTGAAATCGATGTGAAAAAGTCAATGATAGGGAAACACAGCTCCCCCCCGGAATCCTTGCATTCGTAATCACGTAATCTATCAAGAAATACGCGTGCCGGCTTTCTGAAATTTAATGGAGAGCGGGAGATTTTCATTCATGTGATTTATTTGCTTGTAAGGAGGGCTATGGGTATAATAAGTAGAGTAAATTCCTTAGTAAGTTAAGCTATTTTTGGAGGGAAATTCCGTGAAAATTACAATAAAAGATGCTAGCAAGTTCGTCGATCAAGAAGTGACGATTGGAGGCTGGCTTGCCAGCAAGCGTTCCAGTGGGAAAATTGCCTTCCTTCAAATACGTGATGGCTCCGGTTTCATTCAAGGAGTGGTCGTGAAGGCCGACGTGGGTGAAGAGATTTTTGCCCGGGCGAAATCGGTTACACAAGAGACATCCATGTACGTAACAGGTGTCATCCAAAAGGATGAACGCTCGCCGTTCGGCTTCGAATTACAAGTGAAAGATATTGAAATCATCCATGAATCGTTGGATTACCCGATTACGCCTAAAGCGCATGGTCCTGAATTCTTAATGGATAACCGCCATCTGTGGCTGCGTTCAAAGCGCCAGCATGCTGTGATGAAAATCCGCAATGAGATCATCCGTGCTACATATGAATTTTTCAATGAAGAAGGATTCGTCAAGGTCGATCCGCCGATTTTGACTGGAAGCGCACCAGAGGGAACGAGTGAATTGTTTGCGACCAAATATTTTGATGAGGATGCCTATCTTTCACAAAGCGGTCAACTTTATATGGAAGCGGCAGCCATGGCGTTAGGAAAGGTATTTTCCTTTGGACCTACTTTCCGCGCTGAAAAATCCAAGACAAGACGTCATTTAATCGAGTTTTGGATGATTGAACCAGAAATGGCCTTCATCGAATTTAAAGAAAACCTTGAGGTTCAGGAACAGTTCGTTTCTTCCATAGTCCAGTCGGTATTGAAAAATTGCCAGCTTGAACTGAATACCTTAGGCCGTGACACGGCTAAACTTGAACAAATACAAGCTCCTTTCCCGAGGATCACGTATGATGATGCGATAAAATTCCTTCATGAACAAGGATTTGAAGACATCCAATGGGGTGATGATTTTGGAGCGCCGCATGAAACGGCAATTGCTGAAAGTTATGATAAGCCGGTTTTCATCACGCATTATCCAACCAAAATCAAACCATTCTATATGCAGCCAGCCCATGATAGGGAGGAAGTCGTTCTTTGTGCAGATTTGATCGCCCCAGAAGGATATGGAGAGATAATCGGCGGCTCGGAGCGGATTCATGATCAAAAACTGCTTGAACAGAGAATAAATGAGCATGGCTTGAGCGAAGACGCATACAAATGGTATATGGAATTAAGAAAATACGGCTCCGTACCACATTCAGGCTTCGGCTTGGGATTGGAACGCACCGTCGCCTGGATAAGCGGCGTGGAACATGTCCGTGAGACAATTCCTTTCCCGCGTCTATTAAATCGACTATATCCTTGATTTTGTGAAGAAGCGGTTATCTTGTCGTTTGTGACAGATAACCGTTTTTTGTTAAAATTATAAACTTATTCGGTGAGCCGTATTCATGTTATACTTAAAATGAGGTGTCCAAAAACATGAATAAAGAACATTTATATGCGTGGTTTAAGGAAGGAACGATAACGATTCCATCCTTTTTGCTGACTAACTATAAGTCAATGGGACTGAATGAACAAGAAATGGTCCTATTAATACAATTGCAAAGCTTCATTGATAAAGGTAACCATTTCCCTGCACCGTCCCAAATATCCGATCGAATGACATTACAGGAAACGGAATGTCTGTACTTGATTCAGCGGTTGGTCCAGAGGGGATTCGTGCAAATGGCGGTTGAAGAGAATCAAGAAATCGGCCAGGAAAAATATTCGCTAGCGCCGCTTTATGAAAAAATGATGGACTGTTTCCTGAAAACGTTGAAGCAGGCAGAGTCTGCTGAAGTGCAAAAAGCGGAGGAGAGCTTATATACGATTTTTGAACAGGAATTTGGCCGTCCTTTATCTCCTTTTGAATGTGAGACATTGGCAATGTGGATGGAGGATGACCATCAACCTGAAATCATCAAGTCAGCCCTGAGGGAATCAGTCATTTCCGGAAAGTTGAATTTCCGCTACATTGATCGGATTTTATTCGAGTGGAAAAAGAATGGAATAAAAACCTTGGCTCAGGCCAGGGAGCAAGGACAAAAGTTCAGGGCCCATCAAAAGCGGGAACGTAAGACAGAAGCTGCACAACCAATCAAAGATGTGCCCTTTTATAATTGGCTCGAGCAGTAATGCAAAATGAAGGAGAACGCAAATGTTGAACAAAGCTCAAATTCGATTTTGTCTGGATACAATGGGGGAAATGTTTCCGGAGGCCCATTGTGAGCTGAATCATTCCAATCCATTTGAATTGGTGATTGCTGTTGCACTGTCAGCTCAATGTACGGATGTATTGGTCAATAAAGTCACGAAGGATTTATTCCAAAAATATAAAACGCCTGAGGATTACATAAGCGTTCCGATAGAAGAGCTGGAAAATGACATCCGCTCGATCGGTTTGTTTCGTAACAAGGCTAAGAATATCCAAAAGCTGTCGCGCATGCTGATCGACGAATACGGCAAGGTGGTACCTCGTGATCGTGATGAGCTAGTTAAGTTACCAGGCGTTGGCAGAAAGACCGCGAATGTGGTCGTTTCCGTTGCTTATGATGTGCCGGCGATAGCTGTAGATACGCATGTAGAGCGTGTTTCCAAGCGCCTGGGAATTTGCCGGTGGAAGGATAGCGTCTTGGAGGTTGAAAAAACGTTGATGGCTAAGATCCCCATGGATGAATGGTCCGTTACGCATCACCGCCTGATCTTCTTTGGACGCTATCATTGCAAGGCCCAATCACCACAATGTGAAACCTGTCCGCTTCTTGAATTATGCCGCGAAGGAAAAAAACGAATGAAAAGGAAAGAGGCCATGTGACGCAGATCGTATCGTTAAAAGTGTCCAAGGAATTGGATCATCCTTTCTTTTTCCCTGAAAAGGAAATCGCCTTTGATAAAGAACAGTATGCAGGATGGAGCGGGACAATTCCATTTCAGGACTTTCCATATGAAGTGCTTCATTTTAATGAGGTGGTTTCCTATACTCCATGGACAAAAGGGGCAGTGCATGTAAAGGAAGTATTGGAAAAATGGAAGCAACTTGATTCGGAATGCAGGATGTTATTTTCAGACCGGAAGGCCGGACAGACCTTAGGGCTCATGAAGCGGGGCATCAGCTTATTTTTAACGGCGGTCTTCTGGTTGCATGGAAGGCCAGTGATGCTGAGTTCCTGGCAGGAGCAAATGGAGTCCTTCCATACAATTCCGGTAAATGTCGCTGAAAGGCTTACTTTCATCCTTTCTCGACCGGCTTTCTTTCCTTCATATAGACAGCTTAGCGAGTTGTTCCAAGAATTCGAAAAACAATATGTCAAGTACATGATAAAACAAGCGCATGCTAATAAAAACGTCTAAGCGAATTAGACGTTTCATACTGCAGACAAACCCGAAAATAATGGAGATTTGTCTGCAGTTTTTTTGTTTTGTATTTTGACTGTTTTAATGCACTGCAGGCGCTCTTTTTCAGCGGGGAGGTCCTTTGAGCCTTGCGGGTTTCATGTAGACAGGCATTTCCCGCAGGAGTGTCGCACCTTGCATTCCATTCCACTGTGCGTGAACATAAAGCTGGAATTCCAATCTCCCACAGTTTAGTGGTTGTGTAGAACGTTGCATGGGTGCCGATATGAAGGGCGAAGGGAGACCGTCATTGTCCACACACTAAAAACCCGCCTAAGCAAAAGCTTAGGCGGGTTTTTTTAGTTAACCATTATTATCAGTGTCCTGGTCTTTATCTTTTTCCGGATCAGGATCAGGGACGGGCGTTTCACCAGGTTTTTCTTCTTCCACCTTACCAGGGTCGGTGTCTGTGTTCCCATCCTCGACATTTTCATCGTCTGTATTGCCTTTTCCGTCATCCGGGTTGTTGCCATTTCCATTATTATCAGTGTTGCCATCGCCGTTATTATCGGTGTTTCCATTATCAGTATCGCCATTGTTGTTTTTGTCTTCATCCTGCTTATCTTCATCGCCTTCAGCAGGGGTTTCCTGATCTGGATTTTCACCTTCGGCAGGATCTTCAATCTCCTCATCCGTACCTTCCGGTTCTTCCGCTTCTGCAGGAATTTCAACGGAGGTGCTGGCAGGGTCACTTTGCTGACCATCCGCCAATGCTACCACAGAGAAGGTATATTTACTTCCTGGGGTTGGATTCGGGATTGTCAAACTAGTATCCTTCGATTTCTTCAACACACTCTGAGCACCGCCATCAACGGACATCTTCACCTCGAATTGAGTATCTCCGTCACCTTTAGGATATGCCCATGATAGGTTGATTTGGTTACCTTCTTGATCGTATGAAGCACTGATGCTAGGTTTGTCGATTTTTTCATATTCTGTCGTTACTTGTGTCGGCTCATGGCCTTTAACGTAATACTCATAAGTGATTTTACTGCTCGGTGTATACGCATTGGCTTTTACCGCTGGGTTTGAACCTTTTATGACACCAACCTTCACAACGCTGTCCGGTTGATCAAAGTCCTTCGTTTCCTTTGTTTGTGCCATATGTTCCATCAAATTCTTAAAGATCGCCTTAGGGATCCTTTGGGAAGAATCGCCGAGGTATTCCAATTTCTTACCTGAAGCATTATCATAGCCAGCCCAAACCGCGACTGTATAATTGGTTGTATAACCCGCCATCCAGCTATCTTTTACACCGGAAGAGGGGATATTGTTTGCTGCACGCTGTTCAGGCGTGAAATTGGTTGATCCGGTTTTTCCGGCTACAGGCAGACCAGGTATATTCGCAAGCCTTCCTGTTCCATAAGGTTCATTCAAGACGCTCTTCAGCATATCGGTCACGATGAAAGCAGTGGAGTCTTTCATGACCGGTTTCGATTCTGTCTTGTTTTTGATGGTCGTTTTGTCACGCAAAACAATCTTTTTCACACTATGCGGTTGATTATAGGTCCCGTTGTTTCCGAATGAACTGTAAGCCCCGGCAAGTTCAAGGGTCGATACGTCCTTGCCGCCGCCAAGTGCAGCGGATTCCGTAATTTCCTTGTCGAAGGGAATGCCAAGCTCAACGGCAAAATCACGGCCTCGGTCCAATCCGACTTCCTGAAGTGTTTTCAGGGCTGGGATATTTAATGACCGTGCCAGCGCTTCACGTATCGTTACCGTGCCATAATGGCGCCCTGACGCATTCTTAAGCGGTGTTCCATTGCTATATGAATATTCCTCATCTTTAATCGGTTGGTATGTGGACCAATTCAAGTATTCAACTGCCGGACCGTAATCCAAAATCGGCTTGATTGTCGAACCTGGTGAACGCTTGGCATCCGTTGCATAATTCCAGCCACGTTTGACCGTCGTGTTCCTGCCGCCGCCGACAGCTTTGATCTCACCGGATTGCGTATCCAGTAAGGTGATCCCGGCTTGAAGATCTTTGCTTGGATAATTGATGATTTCATCACTATTCAACATTTTGTATACATATTCCTGGGCATCTTTATCGATCGTCGTTTGGATTTCCAAACCATCGGTGAAGACATTATAGTCACCCATCTCACCGACTTCTTCAATGACTAAATCGATGAATGCATCGTAAGCGGTCGTATCGATTTGGCTTTTATCGATTTCCTGCAATCCTTCTTTAATATCGACGCTTTGCGCATCCTTCATTTCCTTTTCTGTGATGTATCCGTGCTTATTCATTAAGTGAAGGACGATATCACGGCGTTCTTTCGCACGTTCCGGATATTTATATGGATCATAACGGCTAGGGCTTTGCGGTAACCCGACAAGCATCGCCGCTTCGTTCAATTTCAATTCGTCCAGATCTTTGCCATAATAAGTGCGGGAAGCGGTTAGGATCCCATTTGCACGGTTAGCGAAGAAAATTTTATTCACATACATCTCGAAAATTTCTTCTTTTGTATATTTCCTTTCAAGCTGGATGGATAGCCACATTTCCTGGACTTTCCTCTTTATGGTCTTATCAGGCGTTAAATAAGAACGCTTGATGACCTGCTGGGTCAATGTACTTGCACCCTCGGAGCCGAATCCGTTTTTGACGTTGGCTATTACGGCACTGCCCAATCTCAGGAAGTCCACCCCGTGATGCTTGTAAAAACGGGAATCTTCCGTTGCCAGGAAGGCGTGTTCGACTAGATCGGGTATGTCTTCATAATTGACAAAGTCCCGGTTTTCAGTACCGACTTCAGCTAGTAATTTACCATTCTCATCAAGTATTTTGGATGTAACGGGATCTTTCAATAACTTTTCGTCGAGTTTTGGAGCATCGCTTATGAAATAAGCCAATGCCGCGCCTCCTGTCACCAAGCCGATAATCCCTATCGTAACGAGTATAAGGAAAACGCGCTTAAGCATGTTGGTTGACTTCTGGGGGCCTTTTTTCGGCCCCTTTTTTTGAGACTGCCCCTGCTTTCGGCGCTCTTCCCTAGTATTATATTTTTCAGCCATTACAGCTAACCTGCCTTTCTAAAAAAAACTAAAAATTTTCTGTGATAAGCGAATCTACTACTTTAATATAGTCAATTCTCGGTTGAAAGCCAAGAGTAATCTTCTTTGAACTGTTTTCAACCTCTTTCAGTGTAATGGATTTTCGTCCGCCATCTTTCATCCGCTGCCAGTAAAAACTCAACTGTTCAGAACTCATTAAGTATATGTCATCCATTGAGGAGAATCGGATGATCACAAAGGCAATTCCGTCATGCTGGACGATGTGTTTCATATGTTCAATTTGATGGTCATGAAAGTTCTTGAGGGGGAAGGAACTGCTGTTTTTCGTTTCCTTTGCCTCAAAATCAATGTACTTTCCTTTATAAACTCCATTATAATCAGTGGTCGATGCTTGTTTGAAGTAGGCTTCCTTAATGACTGCCGCGCTTCTCTTCGGGTAGTGGACATCGACGATTTGGATGGGTGTCGGTTTTTTATGAATGACGGCAATGCCGTGTGCCAAGTAATATTGGTTGGTTTCGTTTAAATCGTCTTCCAATGTTTTTCCCCGGTTGCTATAACTGATTTTTTTAAGTGGGCTTTTCTTTTCTTCCATAGCCTGCGGTACAAATCTTCGTCCGTTGGGATAATGAAATGCCACTTTTACCCCTCCTTTTTTTCACTTATCTATATTAGCAAAAAAAGAATCCAAAATGTGAATAAAAAGAATTGTTTCTTAGAACGATAGGGTTTAAGTACAATGAAATGCCACAATTCACACGATCAGGGAAGGGCTGATTCCATATGATGCATCTGTCAGGGACGGAAAAGCGATTGCTCCATTCGATAAAAGTACGAACAGCAAAGGCGAATAGGGATAATATATCAAGAACCAAGGCATATGAACAATTTTTTAGAGAACACCCTGAAATACAATGGTCTTTTCTGGCAGGAATGGTCTCCAGGAATGCAGGCTGGAATATGTGTGATCTGGAAGGGGTTTGGTTTTCACGGCTGCTTGGCCGCAAGTACAGGCGGCATTTGTTCCTGACATACGAAGAAGCGAATTGGAGAATATTTCAAGACGCATATCCGCAATTACTTCTCTATCATTATTCGACGAGATATCGTCGTCCATTGTTTCACTTAGGGCGCTTTTTTTTCATTACTCAATTCATGACAAACGCATGGAATGCATTTTGGATAAGCGGAAATCGTGAAAACTTGGTCACGGCACTCATCATAAACGAACAAAATATCATTGAAAAACCGGTCATAAAAAAACAATCATTCGTTTTTCATTCTTTATTATTTTTCCTGCAGGACTGGATGCATTTTAGCACGGTGCTATTTCCCACCTGCACCGGAAAGCTGTATGGTTCATCCGTGTCTCATTTCAAAAATATCGATGAAAGGATTAAATTGGGGAAAAGGTTGGCCGGACTCCTGTTTTCCGAAGAGTTATTTTCACAATTTCATGACTTTTCCTGCAGGACTGAGCCGACCGGGGCAAGATATGATTATGAACGATATCGGGAAAAACCTAGGCGCCATGAAACTCCGATGCTGCGGAAGGTGTATCCTGTGATTTCCCATCAAATTGGGAAGACAGAGCAGTGGGATATGTATAGAAGGGTGAAAAAAGATTGGTTGATCGAGCCGGAGTGGGAAGAAAATCCGCAATTGAGCGAATGGTATGATCATAAGCAGAAGCAGCTTCATACAGTCGTAATGGTGAAGGAGTGGCTAGGCTTTCATTAGAAAGCGAACAGGAAAGGCATCGTTATCAAGCCTTCCCTGTTCGTGGTGCTACTCATCATCTGTTACGTAGAGGGGTGGTTTTTCCCGCTAAGTTTCGGATTGCCGGTCCCGGCTTTTTTTGAGGGCGGCTTTTGTCGTTTTTCGTACTCTTGCTCTTTGCTGTCATTCGACTGCATGAAATCACCTCCTATCTGTATTTTTGTTTAAAAGTCCAATCTTCATTCTGCCATTGTTGTCGAAGGGCATAATAAATTAAGTGAATTACACTTTCTTTGCCGATTCGCTTCTAGTTTTGTCAGGCATGAAGGGCTTTAAGATAAAAAAAAGAATAGTACAGGTAAAGAATGGGAGGGATCAGCATGGTCAATAAAAGTGTAGCAACAGAGGAAATATTGAGGATGATAGCTGAGATCAGTACCAGCCTGGATCGCTTGGAACTTTCATATGGTGAAACGGTAAATACAGTACGGTGCAAATTATGGGCAGAACAATATATATTAGTGAATGACGCCCAGGAGGCCATAGAGAAAGCCGAGGATTATTGGGTGAATACGGCGGAGGACCGCTCCTTTTCTTTCGTTACGGAGAAATCGGTGAATAAACATAATTATTTGGCTGAAGTGCAGGTATGAGTTACAGAATTTCATTTTTTCAGGATCTGGATTATACTTAGGGGAAAATGTACGGAGGAATCCATTGTGGAAAAAGAAAAACTGCAACGATTAACAGACCAATTAATAAAATATACGGAAAATGCGAATGATACCTATGAGGAAGTACGAGAGGCTGGAAAAGAAAAAGATTTTTTTTCGGAAGTTAAGCCATTTGCAGATCAGGTAAGGGAAGCATGCATGGAATGGGAAGCTGGAATGAAGGAATGGATGAAGGAAATCGAATTCAGGCACCTGTTCCCCGAGCAAATTGAACAAACGGCCCATAATCTTTCCGATGTAGCCGTCCAGGCATTTTTCCCCAAGACCAGCTATAAGCGATTCAAAAGCCATGTCCAATCCGTCGAATTTATTTTGCATAATGTAAAAGCGGAAATCGCACGGATCTTATCATAAAAAACACCTACACTTTATTGCCTCTTTTTTCATATATTATCAGAACCATGTAATGAAAAAAGAGGAGGGCTCATTGAACATGATGAGATCCGGTTTTAACCAAGTCCCCCCCAATCAAGGACAGTACCCCCATTCGTTTCCGGAATATGGGGGTGGATACCAGCAGCCCATGCAGTATCCCATGCAGCATGATCAAAATCATGAAGCCTTCGTTCCTCCATATCCCCAAAATTCGGAGGGATATATGATGCCATATCATGATCCTTATCAACAAGGGGCCTATCATCCATTTCAACAAATGCAGCAGCCGGGCAACAGTGTCATGCAGCCAATGTCCCCGATGCCGCAAATGCAGCCGACGCCGCAAATGCAGCCGACACCGCAAATGCAGCCGCCGACGCCGCAAATGCCGTACATCCCACAAATGCAATCCAATCAGTTCAATCAGTATCCGCAGCAGCAAGCGTTCAGCCCGTTTGCCAACCCGCTGTTGCCAGCCAAAAGGCCGCCGCAAGGACAGCAGCAGGCCCATAATCCTTATCCGAAGCAACAATTCATGCAAAAGCCGCAGCCATCAGGCATCAAATCGGTGATGAACCAATTCAAAACCCAAGACGGCTCCATGGATATAACGAAAATGATGAATACAGCTGGACAAATGATGAATACGGTTTCCCAAGTTTCTTCAATGGTAAAAGGAGTAGGGGGCTTCTTTAAAGTTTAGATGACAATTAAAGAAAAAGCAGACTTACAAGTGATCCAGCCACTTTCCTAAGTCTGCTTTTAAATTTGCCTAATTGATTTCAATTCGATTTCCTTTAATTTTGGGCAGGTGCAGTGTGAGGATGCCATCACGATGTCGTGCGGTAACATGTGCATCATCAATCGGTTTTTGAAAGGTAATGGTGCGGGACATGTTTCCTGTGGAGCCTTCCTTTTGAAACAATCCGTGTGTGCCGGGATTTTTATGCTGTTTTTCTGGCTGCCTCGCCGATATGGTGACAGCCTGTGTGAGAACATCAATCGATATATGGCTGCGTGCAATGCCTGGAAGGGTCGCTGTCAGGATATATTCCGAAGTCGATTCTTGTATATCAACAGGAAAGCTGCGTTCTTTTGTGGAACCGAAGAATTCATCCAAAGATTGCAGCATGCCTTTGGGAGGTCTTTCGGAAAATAGCCGATCCATTTTATTGATGAAATGAGAGAATGGTTCGATTCGAGTCCTGTTATTATTTTTTTCAGAAGAGGTCATCACGGTGCTCCTTCCTAAAAATTCCTTTGCCTATAGGCTATGTAGGGGCTGAAGTTTTGTGAATGCAAGGATGGGTTTTAGATGGGTATCTATGGGGAATAACGTTAGGGAATGAATATAATTGGAAATGAGGGATCAATATGACAGAAAGTAGCAAGCTTTCATACATAGATACGGGGAAGGGAACGAAAACGTTGCTATTTATCCATGGCTTTTGCGGAAGCCGTGAATATTGGAATGATATCGTCTCAAAATTGAAAGATGATTTTCGTATAGTGGCTGTCGATATACGGGGACATGGTGAAAGTGAGCCGAATGCAGCATCTTTTTCCATAGAAGATATGGCAAATGATATCGCATCGGTCTTGGAAAAGCTGGGAATCGATCAGGTTTATATGTTTGGCCATTCCCTCGGCGGCTATATCACCTTGGCGTTTGCAGAAAGGTTTCCTGGGAAATTGTCTGGTTTTTCATTGGTTCACTCCACAGCTTTGCCAGATGATGAAGCTTGGAAGGAAGGTCGATTAAAATCCATCGAAACCATCGAAGCGAAAGGGATTCCTGCTTTTATTGATGGTCTTGTGCCGAAGCTGTTCGCCCAATCCGAGGACCCGCGCATTGAACAAACAAAGGAAATCGGATATAAAACCAGTGAAAGCGGAGCGATCGGCTCACTGCATGCGATGAGGAACAGGGTGGACAGGAACCACGTGCTTAAAGAAACGAAGCTGCCTGTCCTTTTGGTTGCAGGCGAGCAGGATAAAGTCATAACTCCAGAAAAAACTTTTTCAGTTAAAGGCAGTCATATTCAGGAAATTACCCTTGAAGGAAGCGGACATATGGGGATGCTTGAAACTCCAAGGAGATTGGCTGAAGAAATCAGGCGGTTTGTGGAATCGAATTAATGTACAATGGACTGAGCAGGAAACGGGATGTTGCCGTTTCCTGCTTTTTTTTTTGAAAAGGAAATAGTTTCCCTTTTGCATAGAACGTTCATTCGGTAGAATAGGAATATGAGGTGGATATATGAAACTGCGAAAAAATTTACAAGAGATCATCACTGATTTAAAAACAAATGAGGGTTTTAATGAAAATATCGTACATTGGCAAGTGATTGAAGCAAAAGAGGCTAAGCAGGTTCCTTTCCCTGAACGGTTGGACGAGAAAATCAAACAAGCACTGAACAAAAGAGGGATCAATGGGCTGTATACCCACCAGGCAACTGCTTTTGAAAATGCCGTGAACGGCAATAGCCTTGTGGCGGTCACGCCAACGGCATCCGGTAAAACCCTATGCTATAATTTGCCGGTACTTCAAAAAATACTGGAAGATGAAAAAGCGAGGGCGCTTTATATTTTTCCCACAAAAGCGCTTAGTTACGATCAAAAAAGCGAATTGAACGAAATGATCCACGAAATGGACGCCCACATAAATAGCTATACGTACGATGGGGATACGCCCTCTAATATTAGGCAGAAAATCCGTCAGGCTGGGCATATCGTTATCACCAATCCCGATATGCTTCATTCCGGAATCCTGCCGCACCATACGAAATGGGTCTCCCTTTTTGAAAACCTGAAGTACGTGATCATCGATGAACTTCATATTTACCGGGGTGTTTTCGGGAGTCATACGGCAAATGTCATTAGAAGGCTAAAGAGGATCTGCAGGTTTTATGGAAGCGATCCTGTATTCGTGTGTACGTCCGCAACCATCAATAATCCAAAAGAGTTGGCTGTGGAGCTGACGGAAACACCAATGGTCCTTGTTGATAATAATGGGGCTCCGAGCGGAAAAAAACACTTTGTCTTTTATAATCCGCCAATCGTTAATAAACCGTTGAATATTAGAAGAAGTGCGGTTTTGGAGGTCAGGAGGCTTGCGAATGAGTTTTTGAAGAATAAAATTCAGACGATCGTCTTTGCCCGGAGCAGGGTTCGTGTGGAAATCCTGCTGACGTATTTGCAGGAACTTGTATCGAAGCAGCTTGGGCCGAAAGCAATCAGGGGCTATCGTGGCGGCTACCTTCCCACTCAGCGCAGGGAAATTGAACAAGGCTTGAGGGACGGCTCCATATATGGTGTGATATCAACAAATGCCCTGGAGCTGGGAGTGGATATAGGTCAGCTTCAAGTTTGCATCATGACCGGTTATCCTGGTTCGATATCGAGTGCCTGGCAACAGGCTGGCCGCGCAGGCAGAAGGCATGGTGAAGCGCTGATCATCATGGTCGGCAGCTCCAGCGCCCTTGATCAGTATATCGTACAGCATCCTGATTATTTCTTTAACAGAAATCCGGAAACGGCAAGAATCAATCCGGATAACCTTTTGATCTTGGTGGATCATGTCAAGTGTGCGGCATATGAGCTTCCGTTTAAAAAAGGCGACACGTTTGGAAAGGCAGAAATCATGGAGGTATTGGAATTTCTTGCCGAAGAAAGGGTATTGCATCAAAATGGAGACAAATGGCATTGGATGAACGATGCATTTCCTGCAAGCAATATCAGCCTTCGTTCCGCTGCCCAGGAAAATGTCGTAATCATCGATCAAACCAGTGCCCCGGGCAATAAGGTCATTGGAGAAATGGATACATTCAGTGCAATGACCCTCCTTCACGACGAAGCGATCTATTTGCACCAAGGCACGCAGTTTCAGGTCGAAAAACTGGATTGGGAAGAAAAGAAAGCATTTGTACGTGAAGTCAACGTGGATTATTATACGGATGCTAACCTGGCTGTGCAGCTGTCTGTATTGGAAGTGGATAAACAGCGAACTTTCGCTTCCACCTCTGCGGCCTTTGGTGATGTGGCCATCCGGGCGATGCCGACGATCTTCAAAAAGATCAAATTCGAGACGCATGAAAATATTGGCTCAGGCCCGATCACCCTCCCTGAAATGGAGTTACATACCAATTCCGCGATGCTTTCAATGGAGCCGGACATATTTGAATGGGACGAAAACCGGATCGAGCAAGGAATGATAGGTGCCTCCCATGCACTTAATTGCATGATTCCGCTTTATGTTATGTGCGATCCCCATGATATCCATGTGTATCCCCAGGTTAAGGCGGCACACAATGAAAAACCGACGATTTTTATCTATGATAGCTATCCAGGAGGGATTGGCTTGAGTGATAAAGTATATGAAAATTCTGAGCTCATTCTTAAGGAAACGATATCAATGATTGAAAATTGCTCTTGTGATGGCGGCTGTCCTTCCTGTATTGGAACGGAATCTGCAACAAAAACCGCTAAAAGTGATGCCAGAAGGTTATTGGGACAATTTTGTAAGGAAAAACAATCATAGAGTGCTGTGATTGGTGAAAGGAGGTGTTGTTCATGTCTTTGAAAAATAAATTGAACCGGATGAAAAAGCATATGAATATAGAGCCGGTTCAGCATGCTTCGCCAATTGCTGATAATGCCGAGGTCGTAAAGGACATTCCTTATCTTGAAAAATGGTTGGAGAACGATACCGTTTCCTATCATTTCGATGGTGACTATTGCTTCATTAGGGAGGTCCGCTATCCTTTGGATCATAAACATGGAATATATGCCTTTTCCGAACTGAATAAGATCGTGAAGGAATGGAACCAAGCGCCGCTTTCGCATCCGCTTTCCACCAAGGGAAGAAAAAGTGAAGAGCTCTTCTTCTTCGATACCGAAACGACCGGACTTGGCGGCGGTGCCGGCAATACGATTTTTCTACTCGGTTATGCCTACATTGAAGGGGAAGAGGTAGTCGTGAAGCAACATATCCTGCGGGAGCCAGGCAGTGAAATACCGCTTTACCAAAGCTTCCTTGAGAGCATTAATTATGAAACGCTCGTTACTTATAATGGGAAGTCATTTGACTGGCCTCAGTTAAAAACGAGGCATACCTTGATAAAGGAACATGTTCCGAAACTCCCGGAATTCGGGCATTTCGATTTATACCATGCTTCCAGAAGGCTATGGAAAAATAAATTGGAACGCGTGAAGCTATCTGCAGTGGAAACGGACATTCTAGGTGTGCATCGGTTGGATGATATTCCTGGATACTTGGCACCGATGATTTATTTTGATTTTGTGGAGAGAAAGAACCCCGAGATCTTATTCGGAATCATGAAGCACAATGAAATGGATGTTCTATCATTGATCACTTTGTATATCCATTTGTCCAGGAAAATCCTCCAAATGGATGGATATACGGAAGAGTCCATGGAAATTGCACGCTGGCTCGATTATCTAGGAAAGAAACAAGAATCGGCGGACGCCTATGAAAAAATCTTGGTCGCAGGAAATGAAGAAGAACGGATTATGGCTGGCCACGCCCTAGCCTTTCAGAAAAAGAAGCAGAAACAATACAATGAAGCGCTGGACATTTGGAAAGAGGTTGCCTTGAAGGGGAATGTCCAATTAAGGGTAGCGGCAAGAATAGAATGTGCAAAACTTTTCGAGCATCAATTCAAGGATGTACCTGCCGCTCTTGAATGCGCTGTAGCTGCACAACGAGAAATGATGGCGAAAGGGCAGGGCTTCCCTGCCGAAAAAAAGAAAATCGAGCTGGAAAAAAGGATTCGCCGCCTGGAAAAGAAAGAAAAATCCAAGGATCTTGCCGATGGTGCAAGAAAATCCGCAGGGCCAATTAATGAGTAAAAAAAAGAATACAAATATTGTAGCCTTCAACTATTATGTGTAAAATGGGAAGAGCTGAGGGTGGAAGCGCCGAGACATTGATTTCACTCCCTGCATCATTTAAATTTGAAAGCGGAGCGGAGAAATGCATAAAACGACTTTATTCCTATTTTTTGTTGTCCTTTGTTTAACGATTGTTTTATTTACATCACTAAAAGGCAGTTTCTATTCCTTTTTATAAGAAGAAAAAGCATCACCTTAATGGAAATGATTAAGGGTTAACCATAGTTTAGGATGTGTACGTGGTGTTTGTCACAAAGAGTTTTTTGCCTATTCCCCATAAATAGGTCATTTCATCAGTACACGTCTCCCCTTTTTTTCATAGTCTGTAATGGTAAGACTAAACTTATCAGACGAAAGGGGACGTATT
The DNA here is from genome assembly GCF_002803435.1 of Bacillus sp. mrc49. Taxonomy (NCBI): domain Bacteria; kingdom Bacillati; phylum Bacillota; class Bacilli; order Caryophanales; family Bacillaceae; genus Bacillus; species Bacillus sp. mrc49. Next base: position 169,142 of record NZ_PHNG01000688.1, read on the forward strand.
TTAGATGAATTTTCGTAATTGTGGAGGAAACAACTCCAATGTAATGGGCGCATATAACAACAATAACGCCAATGTAATGGGCGCATACAACAACAATAACGCCAATGTCATGGGTGTATCGAACAACAACAACGTTATGGGCGTATCGAACAATAACAATGTCATGGGCGTTTCAAACAATAATAACTCCAACGTAATGGGTGCTTATTCTCAACCGATGCAATATGGCCCAACACAAACACTTCCATCTCAAATGGCTCCGGCCCAAGTCAACCCAACCAAGCAATATGTCAATACGAATGTATCGAACACAGTGATTCCTGTCGTTCATCCATCACATACTACTACGGTCAACAAACATGTGAACACGTATAAGCATTACTTCCCACATACACAATCCGTGGTGAATGAGTGCTATAACCAAAACTTGATTTGTGGAAAGCCGCACAATCCGTGTTGTCCACCTAGGCATTACGGATACTGATTAATAAGGGCTATTAAGCCCTTATTTTCATACATAATCACTAAAAAGGGAGATTGGCCAAGCAATGAAGGTTTTATATTTAACTGGCTACAAGGCGTTTGAATTCGGGATATTCAAAAATGACCACGAGGCCGTGAAATATATTAAGAAAGCGATTGAACAGCGTCTTTTACCGTTGGTGGAAGATGGACTGGAATGGGTGATCATATCCGGACAGTTAGGAACCGAGCTTTGGGGAGCCGAAGTGGTATTCGACATGCGGAAGCATTATGATCAGCTTAAATTAGGCGTTCTCACCCCCTTCCTGAAGCAGGAGGAATCATGGAACGAGACCAATCAAGAGTATTATCGGTCGATATTGGCCCGTGCCGATTTTGTGGAATCGATTTTCAATAAACCATATGAAGGGCCCCAACAATTGAAAATCAAGAACAAATATATGATCCATAAAAGTGATGCGATGCTCATCATTTTTGAAGCCGAAAAAGATGGTTCAGCCAAATACCCATACTATGAGGCGCTGAAAAAAGCGGAAAATCAACAATACCCCATCTATCAGGTGAACTTTGATGACCTGCAAATGGCGGCGGAAGAGGGCAACTGGTCCGGAGAATGACGGTGTGAAAATAATTATGGATTAAAAGTTGTTTCTGAAAGCCATTCATATTATGATGAAATTTAGATAGAGATTCATGGGAGTACATAGCGCGCACGCAAACAGTATGCATTTGTTAGTGTGTTTCGTTGACAAACCCAGTCAGATTTGAAAAAATAATAAAAAGTCATTTGTATTGGCGAAAGTATTGAGGTGAGTCTTATGCTATCCGATAAGATAAAATTAACGGCTAAAGATATTCTTGAGAAGGATTTTAAAACAGCCATGCGCGGTTATAAACCTGAAGATGTCGATCAATTCCTGGATCTGATCATTAAAGATTATGAAGTGTTCCATCAGGAAATCGAGGATCTTAAACAAGAAAATCTTAAATTGAAAAAACATGCCGAAGAAAGTACAAAACGTCCGAATCAGCCTGCTCCCAGTGCAACTCCGGGAACCACTAACTTTGACATCCTGAAACGGTTATCCAATCTGGAAAAACACGTTTTTGGAAACAAGCTTTTTGATTAATTCCTTCTACAAAAAGGAAAATGATTTTGGTGTTGTGTTTTGATAAGTAATGGAGTATAATCAATGATGTTATGTTAACGTTTGGGTAATTGCTGCTGCATTCTTTGCAGTAGAGGAAAGTCCATGCTCGCACGGACTGCGATGTCCGTAGTGTTCGTGCCTGGCGAAAAAATAAGCTTGGGCAGCAGTCTTGGACTGTTGACGGCTGGGAAAATGCCTAAGTCCTCTTGGATATGGCATGAATACCTATAAAAGTGCCACAGTGACGGAGCCTTTACAGAAATGTAAAGGGTGGAACGAGGTAAACCCCACGAGCGAGAAACCCAAATTAATGGTAGGGGCGCTTTCTTCCTTGGAATTGAACGAGGAGAAGGACAGGAGCCATGCTTCTGTAGATAGATGATTACCGCCGAAGTACGAGACGCGAGTCGCTTGCAGTACTGAGGAACAAAACATGGCTTACAGAACGTTATCATATTATATCAAAAGCACAACTCTCCTTTTAAAAGGAGAGTTTTTGTTTGTGAAGCAGCCCTTTAATAAATTATTTATCGATATCCAAAACTCCTCTGTGTTAAACTAAGTACTTGACGTAAATCACGAATCACGAAGTTCTATCATTATCAATGTAGAAGCAGTAGGACGATGGATTATTTTCATCCACTGCCTGCTTGCCAAAAAAAATCTGAGATAGTTACGCTATTCCATGATTCTGGGTATCCTCTATATATAAGGATCCGTCAATCGAGTGGGTGTGAATAGCAGCTGCATGAGTATCGGAATGTCACCAAAAAACGATTGCGGTCATGGTCAGTCGATACATAGAATGTGTGTAAGCTTCAAGCGTTGGATGACTGCATATGGGTAAGCTTTTTAAAAACGGCAATCTCCGACGAACGCTAAGCGGATTAAAAGGAACGGAAACTTTTTGCTTAAAATCGACGTCCTGTCACATCCTGCCAAAAGAAGGCGGAGCAGGGCGATCATGATTTGGATTAATGGAAAGAAGGTGCAATACTAATGAAACAATTCGATATTATCGCGACGTCAGCAATGGGATTGGAATCCATTGTTGCCAAGGAAGTTAGGGATTTAGGTTATGATTGTCAGGTCGAAAATGGAAAGATCATGTACAAAGGTGATCAATCTGCGATTGCCCGCTCCAATTTATGGCTTCGGAGTGCAGATAGAGTCAAAATTAAAGTCGGAGAATTCAAAGCATATTCTTTTGATGAATTGTTTGAAAAAACGAAGGCCTTGAATTGGGAAGATTATTTGTCGGCCGATGTCGAGTTCCCTGTTAGCGGTAAATCCGTTAAATCACAGCTTTACAGCGTACCTGATTGCCAGGCTATCGTCAAAAAGGCGATCGTTGACAGATTGAAAAGCAAATATAAGCAAGTATCCTGGTTTGCCGAGACTGGCCCTTTGTTTAAAATTGAAGTATCCATCTTGAAAGATGTAGTGACGCTTACGATGGACACCTCAGGTGCAGGCTTGCACAAACGTGGCTATCGTACCGGGCAGGGGGAAGCGCCCCTTAAAGAAACCTTGGCAGCAGCCTTGATCATGCTGACCAATTGGAAACCGGAAAAACCTTTCATCGATCCATTCTGCGGATCCGGGACCATTCCGATCGAGGCAGCTTTGATCGGGCAGAATATAGCTCCTGGCTTCAATCGCGAATTTGTTGCGGAAACGTGGTCGTGGATGGACGGTAAGGTCTGGGATGAAGCGAGGAATGAAGCGGAGGACTTGGCCGATTATGATCAGCATTTGGATATAACCGGCTGTGATATTGACCATCGAATGGTTGATATAGCCAAGGCCAATAGTTTTGAAGCTGGCCTGGGGGATTTGGTTGAATTCAAGCAAATGCAAGTGAGGGATATATCAACGAGGAAAGAGTATGGTGTCATTGTAGGTAACCCTCCGTATGGTGAACGGCTTGGGGAGAAAAAAGCGGTCGAACAAATGTATCGGGAAATGGGACAGGCGTTCAAGAAGCTTGATACCTGGTCCGTATACATGATCACCTCCAACCCAGACTTCGAACAGCATTACGGGAAGCCAGCAACTAAAAAAAGGAAGTTGTTCAACGGCTTTATCCGTGCCGATCTTTATCAATATTGGGGAAAACGCCCGCCGAGACAGCCCCGAGTCGAGGAATAGGTCCAATATAATGGAACATTTTGAATAGTCAGGACGTTTTATTCATAATAGGTTCCAGTCTTGCTTATCATTTCCTTTTCTGTTATTCTAATAGTGAATTATTTTTGTTCAGATTTAAGGAATACCTTAATGTGCAATGAGCAAGGATAGTAATATAATGTGTGGAAAACACACTAGGAGGCAACAAAAATGGAACAAGGTAAAGTAAAATGGTTTAACGCAGAAAAAGGTTTTGGCTTCATCGAACGTGAAGGTGGAGACGATGTATTCGTACATTTCTCAGCTATCCAAGGCGAAGGTTTCAAAACACTTGAAGAAGGCCAAGATGTTACATTTGATGTAGAACAAGGTCAACGTGGACCACAAGCATCAAACGTAAACAAAGCTTAATTCAACCCTATATTATTTACAGACAGGCTCTTTTTAGAGCCTGTCTTTTATTTTCCTTGGACCAATTGTGAACAGCATACATAGAAGGGAAGCATGTGCTGAACATTTCATTCCTGGTATATTGGCAAATACCTTGACTATTAAAGTGTAATAAAGGATAATATACTTTTGCTTAAGATTATTATGGTGCGGATTTGACTTACTTTATGATAGATAAAAGGGGAGACCAGGATGCTTAAAACACTGCCTTTTTCGGTAACAAAGGAAGATTCTTTTTACGATAAGCTTTCAGAATGGATCGGTGATGTTTTTTACGATATTCTTCCCGAAAAAGGATTTGAGCTGCGTGATGAACAAATCTTCATGGCATTTCAGTTGGAAAAAGCCTTTAAAGAAAAGAATGTAAGTTTTGCTGAAGCTGGTGTAGGGACCGGTAAGACCTTGGTCTATTTACTATATGCGATTTGTTATGCAAGATATACGAACAAGCCGGCAATCATTTCGTGTGCAGATGAAACATTGATTGAACAGCTTGTGAAAGAAGAAGGCGACATTGAAAAAATCAAGAATGCGTTAGGTATTGAAGTGGATGTCCGTCTTGCCAAATACCACGATCAATATGTTTGTCTTAAGAAATTGGAGCATGCGGTCAACCATGAAGATTCTGAAGGCATCGATCAGCTTTATGATGAACTTCCGAAGTTTGTCCATGATAACTCATCCATGAATGCCTATACAGCATACGGGGACCGTAAACAATATCCCTATTTGAATGATGAAGATTGGTCCAAAGTCGGCTGGGATCAGCTTCAAAATTGTTTTACTTGTGATAAACGCCATCGCTGCGGCCAAACCCTATCACGGGATCATTATCGAAAATCAAGTGATTTGATCATTTGTTCCCATGACTTTTTCATGGAGCATGTATGGACTAAAGAGAAACGAAAGCGCGAAGGGCAATTACCTTTACTTCCAGAGCATAGCTGCGTCGTCTTTGATGAAGGCCATCTATTGGAATTTGCTGCTCAAAAGGCGTTAACGTACAAAGTCGGCGAACAAACACTCGCTTCTGTTTTGGAATTGCTTACAGGCAATCAGGTTCGTGAAGAAACGCTTTACATCATTGAAGACTTAATTGACATCAATGAAGAGTTTTTTGATTTGCTCGATGAAAAAGCGATTCATGTCAGCGGATCGAATCGCTATGAAATCCCGATGTCCAAACAAATAACGAGCTTCGCCCAAAAGCTTCATAAAAAGGTTGAAGAGTTGGAGGAGAGCCTCGTTTTTGAAGCGGAAATGTACACGATCAATGATTATGACCTAAAGGTTACGGAAGAATATTTAGAACAGCTGGGCTACTCGCTTTCACTATTCGTGAAGGACGAGCAGGCCGTTTCCTGGTTTGAAGAAAATGAAATGACGAAAACATTGGTCATTATGCCAAGGCTGGTACAGGACATCCTGTCCGAACAAGTATTTTCTAAAAAGATCCCGTACATTTTCTCATCGGCGACATTATCGGATAATAAATCTTTCCAATACATTGCTGATAGCTTAGGGATAGAAAAGTATGACAGCTTCTCTGTGGAATCTCCATTCGACTATGATGAAGTTATGAAAATGAACATGCCTGTCTTTGAAAATGGAGACCAAATGGCGAAGCTTCAGTATACATTGAAAACGATTGAGGAAAATGAAGGACGGACGCTGGTGTTATTCCATTCAAAAGAAGAATTGCATTGGTTCAAGGATCATTGTCCTGAATCCGCTTATCCTTTTTATTTTGAAGGGGAAGCGGAAATCAGTGATCTTGTTAAGAAGTTTCAAGAAGATGAGCAATCATCCCTGTTCTCCTATCATTTATGGGAAGGTCTGGATGTTCCGGGGCCATCACTGCAAAATGTCGTGATACACTCCTTGCCATTCCCGCCGCGTGATCCAGTGTTTGAAGCCAAACGGAATTCGGTTGTCGATGCATTCGAGGAAGTGGATCTTCCATATATGCTCCTTCGCCTGCGTCAAGGGATAGGTCGCTTGATCAGGACGAGCGATGACTCGGGAACCGTTCAGATTTTGACGGAAAAGAATCTTTCGGAACAGGTGAAAGATAAGATCGTCTCCGTTCTTCCTGTTACATTGTAAACGCACTTCAGTCTAGAGCCTAAGGGGGCTTGCTCCCTTGGCTCTTTTTTTTTGCCGATAGTTCTGAGGTGAATGATTTTAGTATAATATGGTAAAGTGTAGGTGGAAGGAGCAGTGAAAATGAATAAAAAGGGTATCGAACTGATAGAAAAGGAATTTAAAGAGTATGTCAAGAAAATTGCAGCCTATAAGGAGGCACTGGCGCTGATTTTTTGGGATTTGCGCACAGGTGCACCGAAAAAAGGAGTAGAGCAGCGATCAGAAGTTGTTGGGGTTTTATCCTCAGAGGTTTTTAATATGAGCACAAGTAAAGAGATGGAGTCCTTCATTTCAGGACTTGCAATGGGGGAAGCGAGCCTGAGCCCTACCACCAATAAAATGGTACAAGAATGTAAAAAAGAGTTCGAAAGAAACAGGAAGATCCCTGCAGATGAATTCAAGGAATTTGTAATTCTGCAATCCCGCTCTGAAAGTGCTTGGGAAGAGGCAAGGGAAAAAGCGGACTTTTCGTTATTTCAACCTTACCTAGAGCAAATTGTTGCGTATACGCGTAAGTTCGTAGAGTATTGGGGCTATGAGGGACAGAAATACAACACCCTATTGGATATGTATGAACCAGGGATAACCGTAGACATACTTGACAAGGTATTCAGTGAACTCCGTGCGAGTATCGTGCCTCTTGTAAAGCAAATCGCTGCAAGTGAACATCAACCGGAAACGGCATTCCTTTATAAAAAGTTCCCAAAGGAAAAACAGCATCAATTGAACCTTGCCGTTTTAGAACAGCTAGGGTATGATTTCAAGGCCGGCAGGCTGGATGAAACCGTCCATCCTTTTGCGACTGGAATCAATCGGGGCGATGTCCGGGTGACGACCCGCTACGATGAGAATGATTTCAGGGGTGCCATCTTTGGTACGATCCATGAATGCGGACATGCCATTTATGAGCAGAATATCGCGGAAGAGTTAACCGGAACGCTGCTTGATGAGGGGACATCAATGGGGATCCATGAATCGCAATCACTGTTTTTCGAGAATTTCATCGGGCGGAACTATAGCTTCTGGAAGAATAAATATTCCCTTCTAAAAGAATTTGCTCCCGGGCAATTCGATGATGTGACGCTGGATGACTTCTACCGTGGCATTAACGAATCAAAGCCATCTTTCATCCGCATTGAGGCAGATGAACTTACATATCCTTTACACATCATGATCCGGTATGAGCTGGAAAAAGCCCTATTCAATGGAGAACTTGAAGTGAAGGACTTGCCTAAGGTCTGGAATGAAAAATATAAGGAATATTTGGGGATCGTGCCTGAGAATGATGCAATGGGTGTATTGCAAGATGTACATTGGTCAGACGGCAGCTTCGGCTACTTCCCATCTTATGCATTGGGATATATGTATGCAGCCCAAATCAAGCAGTCCATGCTAAAAGACTTGCCTGAATTTGATGCTTTGTTGGAATCCGGCAACATGGAACCAATCAGGAAATGGCTGAATGATCATGTCCATAAATACGGCAAAACAAAAAAACCTCTAGAGATTTTGGAAGAAACGACAGGGGAAGGATTGAATGTCCAGTATTTAATTCAGTATCTTGAAAGTAAATACAAAAAAGTTTATAAAATTCAATAGAATATAGGGGACCTTGGTGAAAACGCCAGGGTCTTCACATTTTTTGGAGAATTAGGGAAAATAACCGGCTGTAAAATTTCATAATATTCCAAAAAAACGAATGTTCATTTTACATTTTAATTGAAAGTTCGGTTTTTATCAAAAATGCCTTTTCAAATTAAAGAAGCGTTGTTATAATTCATATATTAATAAAATTATAAAGTTTCACTCGTATAATCGCAGGGATATGGCCTGCAAGTTTCTACCGAATTGCCGTAAATAATTCGACTATGGGTGAGTAATAGATTCTGTCGCATACATAATGGGAGGCTTTTGCTTTTGCCGATTCATTATACATAAATGCCCAGGAATATTGCTTCACTCCAACAAAGTGCCGCAATGTTTCCTGGGCTTTTTCATTTTGTCCGGAAACCGGCACGGTTTATGGGTCAAAAAACATCCAAGACTGGGAGGAACCTTCATGCAACTATTAAAGGAAAAAATCTTGTCCGAGGGTCAAGCTTTATCTGAAGACATATTAAAGGTGGATTCATTCTTAAATCATCAAATGGATCCTTTGCTGATGAAAGAAATCGGTAAAGAATTCGCCAAGCGTTTTGAACAAAAGGAAATAACGAAAGTGCTGACCATTGAATCTTCAGGCATTGGACCTGGATTGATGGCAGCCTTGGAATTGGAAGTCCCGCTAATCTTTGCACGCAAACGTAAATCGCTTACGTTGACAAAGGATTTAGTGACTGCTTCTGTCCATTCCTTCACAAAGCAAGAAACCAATACAATCACGGTTTCCAATAAATATATTGAAGCGGGCGATAAGGTATTGATCATCGATGACTTCCTTGCGGTCGGTCAAGCAGCTAGAGGCCTGGTGGATATTTGCAGTCAGGTTGGTGCAGAAGTGGCAGGAATCGGCATCGTTATCGAAAAAGCTTTCCAAAGCGGCGGGAAGGACCTTAGGGAACAAGGCTTTCAGGTGGAGTCACTTGCAGAAATCGCGGAATTGAAATTAGGTGAGATAATGTTCGTTGAAGAAAAGGAAGGGGCTCCGATCCATGTCTAATCAATCACCATTAAAAGTTGCTTCCTTAGGATTACAGCATGTTCTTGCCATGTATGCAGGTGCGATCGTCATTCCATTGATTGTCGGTGGGGCGTTGGGATTGACCGCAGCGCAGTTAACCTATTTAGTATCGATTGACATTTTAATGTGTGGAATAGCAACCTTATTGCAAGTATGGAAAAATAAATTCTTTGGAATTGGGCTTCCTGTGGTCCTAGGGTGCACGTTCACAGCAGTTAGCCCGATGATAGCAATTGGTACGCAATATGGAATCAACTCCATTTACGGCTCCATTTTAGTATCGGGATTGATTGTCGTGTTAATCAGTAAATTCTTCGGGAAGTTGGCAAGGTTCTTCCCGCCCATTGTCACTGGATCGGTCGTTTTAATCATTGGCATCACGCTCATTCCTGTCGCGATCAACAATCTCGGCGGAGGTCAGGGGGCTGAAGATTTCGGTGACTTGACGAACGTGGCCCTTGGGTTTGGCACTTTATTATTCATCATATTCATGTATAAATTCTCAACGGGATTCGTACGCTCCATTTCCATTTTATTAGGGCTGTTGGTGGGGACCTTGGTTGCATTCTTCCTTGGAAAAGTGGATTTTAGCTCAGTGGTCAATGCCACTTGGCTGCATATGCCACATTTCTTCTACTTCGGCCTTCCGACATTCAACATCACACCGATCATTACCATGACTTTGGTGGCGATCGTCAGCTTGGTGGAGTCGACTGGCGTATATTATGCACTTGGTGAAATTACGGAAAAAGAGATTTCAGAAGACGATTTAGCTCGTGGATACCGTGCCGAGGGGCTAGCCATCATGATTGGCGGTTTGTTCAATGCATTTCCATATACCGCTTTTTCACAAAATGTCGGATTGATTCAACTGTCAGGCATCAAAACAAGGAATGTCATTTATACAACGGCAGGTATTCTTATTTTCATAGGTTTTGTTCCGAAAATTGGTGCATTCACGACCATTATCCCCTCATCCGTACTTGGCGGCGCAATGGTGGCGATGTTCGGTATGGTGGTAGCTGCCGGAATCAAGATGTTAAGCAAAGTGGACTTTGCTTCCCAAGAAAATTTATTGATCATCGCTTGTTCAGTCGGCATGGGCCTAGGGGTGACGGTCGTTCCTGAGCTATTTGCCCAAATCCCGCAAAGTTTTCAAATCTTGACGGAAAACGGTATTGTTGCCGGTAGTTTGACAGCGATTTTCTTGAATATCGTCTTCAACATCATTCCAACGAAGGGAAAAGTAAAGCAAGCGGGTCTGCAAGGCCAGAAGGCAGCCTAAGTTTTAGTAGATTCAGCCGTTTCATGCCCCGAATTCTCAATATCCGAGAATTCGGGGCAATTTTTATGCCTGGAAAAATGCAGCACCATTAAAGATGCATGATGGTTTTATCAGATAAAAGGAAACTATCTTCCGTTATTGAATATATTGATAGTATATGTTCAGGAAAGTAGTGATAGAGATGGAGAAAAAATATTGCATTCATTGTCGGACCATTTTAAGTCAGGAGTTCAGGTGCAGCGTTTGTGGCAAAGAAGAGTTTCAAAGCATAATTATCCAGGTACAAAATCAATCTTCCGTAAAAGAGGAAGAGTGAAAGCACCCCCTTACTTCTTCGGTAAGGGGGCTTTATTGGGTATGGCTATTTTTCGATCATGAGGATGAAATGAATCATCCCTGCACCATCCAATGAGATGGGAAGATTAATGGCTTCATTAAAGCCATATAATTTCGTCTTGCCGACTATGACGGTGGGAGGTGTTATATCCATCGTTGTATCGGCTGCCAAGGAGGTTGCCATATTTCCTGCGAGCATATTGCCTAGCTCGGCTGCGAAAGATTCAAGCATTTCCCCTTCCAATGGCATGCCAAACATGCTTTCACCTATTTTACTGATGCATTCGTTTGTGCCCTCAATGATCAGCCTTCCACGAATATCGCCTGTCATGCCGATGAGGACGCTGATGGATTCCTGCTCGAAAGGCTGCCTAAAGAGAGAGGGCTTTTGAATATCCAACGAGAAAGGAAGGACCGATTTGACAGCGAGAATGGTTCCATTCAGGACTTTTGTGATAACAGCGTTGCTTTCCATATAATATAATCCTCCGATAGTATGGGTTTATTCTCTATCTTACCAAATAAATAGGTTTTTTTACCTATTTATTTTAATGAATTAAGAAAAAATATAAGAGATCAACAAAAGTTGTAGTCATTTAGTTAGGAAGCATAAAAAATGTCCTTGTGGGTATATTATCCATATCAAGAATAATAAGGGGTGGGCTCATGCCGTATTTACTATCTGCTTCACATATAAAGCTGCCATATTTACTTTCACAGGATAAAATAATGGAATTTTCACGGGAGATCTTCGGACCTTCTTTTAAAAATATTGAACGGTTACTAAAGGCCTTTAAGAATGGACAAGTAGAGAATCGGTATTTTTCCAATGATCTTGATTGGTTTAAGGAAGAGCATACTTTTGCCGAACGGAATGATTTATACATCAAGCAGGCCATCGAGTTCGGTGTGGAGGCGATACAAAAATGCTTGGCCAACACGGAATTCTTAAAAGAAGAGCTTCCGGCAAACGAACTGGATGCTTTCTTTTATATTTCGAGCACGGGGATGGCTACTCCGACGATCGATGCCCGGATCATGAATGAACTTCCATTTAATCCGCATGCGAAAAGGATTCCGATTTGGGGGCTAGGCTGTGCTGGGGGGGCGAGCGGCCTATCAAGGGCTTTCGAATATTGCAAGGCTTACCCGAAGGCGAAGGTCATTGTCTTAAGCGTGGAATTATGCAGTTTGACATTCCAAAGAAATGATATTTCAAAAAGCAATCTCATTGGAACCTCCTTATTTTCTGATGGAGTAAGCTGTGTATTGGTGTGCGGCGATGAAGTATCTCCTGGACTATCAAGAAAAGAACGTCATTTGTCCTTCCTGGATTCCCAATCCACCCTCATGCCGGATTCATTGGATGTAATGGGGTGGGATGTTAAGGATCAGGGACTATATGTCGTTTTCTCCAAGGATATTCCCACCATCATCAAGGATTGGCTAAAACCGAATGTACAAGCCTTCTTAGTGGAAAATGAACTGAAGCTAGATGATATTACGGATTTCATTGCTCATCCAGGCGGGAAAAAGGTCATTGATGCCTATCACGAGGCCTTGGGATTCGATGATAGCATGACCAAAGAGTCAATGAATGTATTGAGGGAGTTTGGCAATATGTCATCAGCCACCATTTTGTATGTTTTGGAGAGATTCATGCAGCGCGGCGGAAATAAAGAAGACTTAGGCTTGGCCGCTGCATTGGGGCCAGGATTTTCATCCGAACTGTTATTAATGAGGTGGACATGATGATTTTTGCCATTTTCATTGTCTTGATTGCCATTCAGCGCCTCGTGGAATTATATATTGCCAAACAGAATGAAAAGCAGCTGAAAGGGGCTGGAGCGGTCGAATACGGTGAGTCCCATTACAGATGGATGGTCCTGATGCACGTAAGCTTTTTTATCGTCCTCATTTTTGAAGTGATCGTGTTTGGAAGGGATGTCTCTGCACTATGGCCTATATGGCTGACTCTTTTCCTGGTTGCTCAGTCAGGAAGGATTTGGGTGATCAGCTCATTAGGGAAGCATTGGAATACAAAAATCATCGTCGTTCCAAATGCCGAAGTAGTCATTAAAGGACCTTATAAATTTTTCAAACATCCAAACTATATCATCGTGGCTACGGAGATTATCGTTATTTCCTTGTTATTCAATGCATATTATACAGCGATCATCTTTACGGTTTTGAACATCTGGATGATGGCGGTTAGAATTCCTCTTGAAGAGAAAGCATTAAGGGAAAATACGGAATACTCGGCTGTTTTTAAAGGTAAATAAAAAACATTTCATTTTCTTATTGAAAATGATTATCGTTCGTGATAATATCTTAAATGAAGATGAAAATTATTCTCAATCAAATAACAAAATGAATTCTTTAAAAATAAAAAGCAGTTCAATATAAAAGAGGATGGTGTATGTAATGGTCTGGGTATTCATTTTATTGACAATCGCTACATATGGTTTGGTGATGAAATATGTACTGAGTAATATTCAAAAACCGGCAAAGTCGAATAAACCTTTTGATGAGTCAACAAAGGAAAACCGAGCATCATTTAACCCCCTCCTACAACCAGGTAAATAGCCTGGTTTTTTTTTTGTTTCAAAATAGGGTTTCGATCAATCAAACTGCGCCTAGCCACCAATCGGTGGTTTTCTTTAACATGCCATGTAATGCATCATATAGTAAAACTAAAAGCTGACGGTATGAATAACAATCGAAATCGTTTACAATAAGAGTATTAAAATGACGATAGATTAAGGGGTATGGATTCATGATTCAAGAAACAGTTAAACAACAGTCGAAATTGGGAATTTTGACTGCCATGTATGAGAAATTTCAGTCGGCAGGAGATACAGGCAACGCTGATAAGCTGAAGCAGTTAATCATGAAAGTGAATAATGAGGAATTCATCATCGCTTTTTGCGGGCATTTTTCAGCCGGTAAATCAAGTATGATCAATTTCCTGCTGGATGATCAAGTATTGCCCTCTTCACCGATTCCAACGAGTGCCAATACGGTTAAAGTCCAAAAAGGAGAAGACTATGCCAAAGTCTTTTATCATAACCAGCCGCCCGTTTTATTTCCAGCACCATATGACTTTAAAGAAGTTAAGAAATTTGCAAAAGATGGAGATTCTGTATCGGCTATAACCATAAGTTCCAAGCATTTTTCCCTGCCGGATTCATGTGCCATCATGGATACGCCAGGAATCGATTCGACTGATGATGCACATAGGGTTTCTACGGAATCAGCGCTGCATCTTGCTGATGTCGTTTTCTATGTCATGGACTATAATCACGTTCAATCAGAAGTGAATTTCCTTTTCACCAAAGAATTGCTGGAGGCTGAAAAACCGACCTATTTGATTATCAATATGATCGATAAGCATGATGAGCGTGAGCTTGGCTTTCAAGACTTCAAGCTTTCCGTTTCGGAAGCATTTGCAAATTGGAATGTATACCCTGATGGGATATTTTATACATCCGTTAGAGAACTGAACAATAAAGATAATGAAATCGAAGAGGTTCGTAAGTTTATATATGAAATGGCAGATAGGGGCCAAAATGATGGAAAGGATGCCATCATGCAATCGGCTAAAGCATTAGTCGACAGGCATCTTGCCTGGCTGAAGGAACAGTATGAAGAAGAACACGCGAATCAAATTGAAGTATTGTCGGAACTTCCTTTTGAAGAGCGAACGCACCTGACTCACCAAGTGGACAGCCTAATGAAAGAAAAAAACACATTGAATGGCCGTACCGAGGCTATCAAGGCCCAATATTCCGAGGCTCTGGAAACGATTCTGAAGAGTGCATACATCATGCCCGCATCCACACGTGACCTTGGAAAATCCTTTTTGGAGTCGGCACAACCTGATTTTAAAATGGGTCTATTATTTGCCAAGAAAAAAACGGAGACGGAGCGTGAGGAACGTATCCGGGCATTTTTGGCTGACTTGCAAGAAAAAGTGAAGACCCAGCTTGAATGGCACCTTAAGGAGTTGGCGGTCAAAACGCTGACGAAGGCCGAAGTACATGATTCAGTGCTTGAAAGCAAAGCCCAGACACTGCAAATCGAGGTAACGGAAGCCTACATAAAAGGCTCCCTGAAACCTCAAGTCGATATTACCGGTGAATATGTCTTAAATTATACAAATGACTTGGCCTCTGCCATCAAAAAGAAGGCCCGTGATGTATCGGAAAGCTTTTTGAACCAAATCGCTGCCGTCATGGAAGGAATCGTGGAAGAGCAGTCGCAATCCATCGATAAGGAGCTCGAAGGTTTTGCCGAATTCGCGGAAGCCTTAAAAGCAACGGCGGTTATCAACGCCGAAATCGCTGCCCAATCGGAAAGTTTGGAGGCAATTGCCAATCAAACGGCAACTTTGGCAACGGAGCACGATATCGACAATCTTCTAAGTCAGTGGAATGAAGAGGAAAAAAACATTACCGTCAAAATCATGAAAACCGCTGAAGCAAACCAACCGGAGCATGTCAAAGCGCCTGCTGTGGCAGAGCAAACAGTGCAGGATGCAGAACCTTCCACTGCGGTTCCAATTCAGGGTGCACCGGATCTAAGGGGAAAGGGAAAGTTAATGGAAACGGCGACAAGCTTACAGCAGGCCGCCCAATTGATTCAACCTTTGAGAGGCTTCCAATCACTTTATAAAGAATTGACAGATAAGGCAATTCGTTTGGAGAAGCAGACCTTTACCGTTGCCCTTTTCGGTGCCTTCAGTGCCGGTAAATCTTCCTTTGCCAATGCGTTAATGGGAGAAAGCGTCCTACCCGTTTCTCCGAACCCGACAACAGCTGCCATCAACAAAATCATGGCTTCTGACGCTGATCATCCTCATGGAACAGCAACGGTCAAATTAAAAACGGAAGCGATGCTGTTGGAAGATGTTAGCCTGGCTCTGGCTGCCTTTAATAAATCGGCAAAGACACTTGATGAAGCCCTTCAACTGGCAGGGCAAATCATCGCCCATGCAGGCGAGGTGGATAAAGGGAAAACACATTTATCATTCCTTCGCGCTTTTCACCAAGGAATGCCCGAGCATAAAGACGATTTAGGCAATGTGGTTACGGTGGATCTGGAAGGGTTCAAACGGTTTGCTGCGGAAGAGTCCAAGTCATGTCTCGTGGATTTGATCGAATTGCGGTATGACTGTGAAATGACAAAGCAAGGGATGGTGCTTGTCGACACTCCAGGAGCGGATTCGATAAATGCCCGACATACAGGAGCTGCTTTCGAATACATCAAGAATTCCGACGCCATTCTTTTCGTGACCTACTATAATCATCCGTTTTCCCGGGCAGATAGGGAGTTCCTGATTCAACTTGGCCGTGTGAAAGATTCATTCGCCATGGATAAGATGTTCTTTATCGTCAATGCCGTCGATCTTGCACAAACGTCCGATGAATTGGACGAAGTGATGGATTATGTCAAGAATCAACTGAATGGATTCGGCATCCGTTTTCCAAAGCTGTTTCCACTCACGAGCAAAGGGGCATTATCGGAAAAGCAAACGCCAGGTTCATTTCAGCACTCGTTCCTGCCGAATAGCGGAATTTCCGAGTTCCAAAAGCAATTCGATTCTTTTATCGAAAATGATCTAACAGGACTTGCCATTGAATCGGCACAAGCAGCCGTAAAAAGGACGGAAGAGCTCCTTCGTGATGTGATTGCAGCTTCAAAGCAGGATGAAAAAACGAAACGAAAAGCTTTGGAAACCCTTTCCAGTGAGGCTCACGCGATTTCTGAAATTCTCTCTGTGATGAAAGGGGATGCAGAAAAGCAAAGGTTGAAAAAAGAAATAGACGAATTGACTTTTTATAGTAAACAACGGGTCTTTTTCCGGTTTAATGATTTCTTCAAGGAGTCATTCAACCCATCTGTCCTGAAGGATGATGGCGGGGATTTGAAAATGGTCCTGAGGCAATCACTGAGTAATTTACTGAATGCGTTAGGCTTTGACCTCGCCCAGGAAATGCGGGCAACGGCTTTAAGATCGGAAATGTTCGTCAATAAATTGTTGAACGAAAAACAAAACGGTTTGGTGCAGCAAATGCAGAAAGTAAGAAAAACCCTTTCGGTGCAGCCATATGAACCTAATGAGCGGGAAACGCCAGAATTCTCGGGAGCTTTCGTCCAATTGGATACAGCGGAATTCAAGAAGGAATTGGCTTTATTTAAAAACCCTAAGTCTTTCTTTGAAAAAAATGAAAAAGTGAAAATGAGCGAGGGTCTTCAGAAGCGTTTGGATGAACCTGCCCTTACGTATGTTAAAGAGCAGGGGGAGCGGATTTTTGCCATGTATGATCAAGTGCTTGATCAAGAATTGCTTGCCATTCAAAACGAGTTCAAGAAGGAGGTAACCGATATCTTTGCGGGGCTGCGTGCAGCTTTGGAGGAAAAGGTCGATTTACCATATTATGAAAATGCAGTAACGCAATTGGTGAAAATGCATTCTAAATAAATGTAGTGAGAACCTGGATATCATATGATTGAGAAAAAAATCATAAAACCAAAGAATGGCTGCTGCCGGCAGCCATTCTTTTCATTCATCGAAGAATTTCCAGTTTCCTTTTCATCAGTATATGTGATAAGTAATACGGGAAAATATCCAGCCAAGAAGAAGTGCTTGAAACCGAAAACAATGAATGGGCAGTCCGATTTTGCTGAAAAGCCGAAAAAAATCTTCCCATTAATAGAGGGGAAATCAGCGTACATAAAGAATGAAAGAATGAAGCCTTTTGCATGGAAGTGCACGTGAATGGTCCCAAATAGGAGGAGATATAGATGAGTTATATAATCGATAAAGAAGAATTGTTGCCGTTGCTGACATCCAATGATATCAGGATTTGTGATTTGCGCTTTCGGCTAGGATCGCCTGACGCAGGGCAAAGGGAATTTGAAGAAGACCATATTCCAGGCGCTGTTTATTTCGATCTTGAAAAAGACTTATCAGGTCAGGTTCAGGAACATGGCGGGAGGCATCCGCTTCCGGACTTAACCGTGTTTAAGGGGAAATTGGAAGCAAACGGAATAACGAATGATACGGTACTAGTGGCTTATGACGGCGGAGAAGGTTCTTATGCGTCCAGATTTGTCTGGCTACTGAGTTATCTTGGCCATCGGAATGTCCAAGTGCTGGACGGTGGATATGCTGCCTGGAAGGACGGAGGGTACCCAATAGATGCAGCTCTTTCGTATTATCCATCAACTGAGTACCATATTGAATTAAATGAGTCGGTTCACGCCTCTTATCAAGAAGTGAAGCAATATACATTGAAAAGCGCGGGTGATATCGTTTTGGTGGATTCAAGGGAAGCCAAACGGTATCGGGGAATCGAGGAGCCGATCGATAAAAAAGCCGGACATATTCCAGGCGCAGTCAATAAGCTGTGGACGAAGGTGTTCGATAATGGCCATTTCAAAAAGGAGGAAGCACTTCAGGCGAATTTCAGCGACATCGGCAGAGATAAGGAAATCATCGTGTACTGTGGTTCAGGTGTAACGGCAGCTCCCAATTATGTTGCATTGAAAGAAGCTGGTTACAAACATGTTAAGCTTTATATTGGCAGCTTTAGTGACTGGGTTTCGTATGATGATAATCCGATTGAGTGATTTATTTTCCAAATAAACGCTCCTTAAAAAAGTGGACAGGTATGGTAAAATAAATGTACATCATGATAGAGGTGATAATGTGTTAATGAAAGAAAATGAGCAGCAGCATTCCTTCATGCTTGTTGACGGAATGGCGCTCCTATTCAGGGCTTTTTATGCAACGGCCGTTACGGGGCAGTTCATGATCAATTCAAAAGGAATGCCTACAAATGCCGTTCAAGGCTTTTTGAAGCATATGCTGACAGCTGTGAATCAATTTACACCCAGTCATGTAGCGGTATGCTGGGATATGGGAAGCAAGACATTCCGTAATGAAATATTTGATGGATACAAAGCCAACCGTTCCGAAGCTCCCATCGAAATGATCCCGCAATTCGACCTGGCTAAAAAGGCAGTAGAAGCCTTTGATATTCCAAATATAGGACTCTCTGGTTTTGAGGCGGATGACTGTATCGGGACCATTGCAAAAGCATCTGCCCAGCATAGCCAAGTAAGTATTTTGACAGGCGACCAGGACATGCTCCAGTTAATAGAAGAAAATATATCCGTTCTATTGCTGAAGAAAGGCTACGGTAATTATGAGGTTCATAATCCCGATAGCTTTTATGAGTGGAAAGGGATCACACCAAGGCAAATGGTTGATTTAAAAGCTTTAATGGGTGATACAGCTGATAACTATCCCGGAGTGAAGGGGATTGGCGAGAAAACAGCGTTAAAATTATTGATACAGTATCAAAGCATCGAAGGCATTCTTGAAAATGTCGCTTCCTTGACTAAAGGGCAGCGGGCTAAGATTGAATCTGCCGTTGATATGCTCCATTTATCCAGAAAACTTGCTGAAATAAAATGTGACGTTCCGATTTCATGTTCTTTGGATGATGCTGTGTACCGCTATGACCGTGAGAAAGTGCAAAACCTTGCCAGGGATCATGAATTCAGGGCTTTACTAAGGATGATATGACACAAAACAAGGGGAGCTTCCTAATCGAAGCTCCCCTTTTGAAACTCCTTGGATTGTTACCCTGAATTTCAGAGGTCAGGGAACCAACCAAACGGTTCGATGGCACCAGCTGATCTAACGTAATCATATCAGGTTGATTTCGCTGAATGGAATCGTCCCCTCAAGTTTTTATCATTCCCTTGTGAAACCATAATGACTTTAGGGAAAAGGGTTCTGTCTATTGGTTGAAACAAAGTTGATTGGAGCGGGTGATCGAGGCTCCTGCGGGAATAGCCTTCTATGGACACCACGCAGGCGAAAGCCGAGGAGGATCGGCGGACCGCCTCTTTAGAAGCGTTGCCTGTAGTGGAAAGCAACGGCCGAAGTAGACCCTTCAGAACCGAGGATAAGGGGAAAACCATCCATGAACTTTGAAGATCAATTCGTTTTTAATGGGTTTTGTTTATAGGAAAGGGCCTAACCGAGAGTATGCTCTTCTACTTTGTACCGTGAATTTTTTGTCGAAAAATGGATAGTCAAAATCTTTTATTTACGGTAAGATGAAAATAAGGCATGAATTTTGGAGTGGATGAAGAAGTGGCGAAATCGACTGAGGAGTACGTTCGTTTTTTGGAAGGAAAGGGATTCACTTTTGGCAATGATGCCATTGGCTTTATTTATTTTGGCAAGCGCTATACAGACGCCAGTGATATTTTAGTCAATGCCGCAATAGAGTTGACTTTAAAGGTCCAGAAGAATTTTGACGGGAGCTTTTATATCTCATTTTTGGAGAACTTGAAACAAAATGGCATTGAAACCCGTAATGGTGCGATATCGTTCGCAATGGAACAGGGGCTGTTAAAATAAATCGGACTTCCTTTAGGTAGAAGTCCGATTTATTTTATGTAGCGTCAGGAAATTTCCTGCGCGATCTTCGTTTTTTTCCGCCTTGTTGGCAATTCAGCAAGTATCATTCCCAAGAAAATGAGTGCACAGCCGATGAGGGATGCGGAAGTCAATTTTTCCCCTATCAAAATGTAAGAGGATAAGGCTGCAAAAACCGGTTCCATTGAAAAAATCAATGCAACCCTGGTCGGTGTGGTATAAGCCTGGAAGAAAGTTTGGGCAAAAAAAGCGAATGCAGTGGCAAGTGCTGCCGTCACCAATAAAGCAGTCCACACGTCTTTCTGCAGCATGATAGATGGCCGGAACATGACGGAATGATCTTCGTTGAAAATGAAGGCTGACGCAAAGGACAATAATGAAACTGTTGAAAGCTGGATTAGCGTCAACGGTAACGCAGGCATGCTTTTGGCGTACCTGGCTGTAGTGATGATTTGCATCGCAAAACTTATCGCGCATAAAAATACCAGTAAATCACCGATATTCATGGTCGATCGGTCTGCCAAGGTCATGAAGTAAAGCCCGGCAGTAGCGGCACCGACGCCTATAAGGGTACGAAGGGAAAGCTTATGCTTTAAAAGGAGAAGCGAAAAGACGGGGACCATGACGACACTTAATCCCGTTATGAAGCCTGTCTTTGCAGGAGTCGTATAATTCAGTCCTATCGTTTGGAACCCATACCCTAGAAAAAGCCAAACCCCAATGTGAATGCCTGCTAATAAAAGACCTTTAATGCCTGTTTTTTGCCTTTTGTGAATGGTAAGTAAATAAGGGATGAGCAAGAAAACCACGGCCATCAAAAAACGGACGGCATTAAACGTGAAGGGTTCAAGAAACGACAGAGCGTTTTGGACCATGACAAACGTAACTCCCCAGATGAATACAACGAATAATAATGAAAGATCAGCAGTCTTGTTCATGAACTTCCTCATTCTGATTTAAGCGAATGGCCCGTCTGGCCAATTCATCAGCGGATTTATTTTCGATACTAGGAATCCATTTCATGAAAAATAACTCAAGATTGGCCGAGAGCTTAAGCGCCCGTTCAAGCAATATGGCATACTTTTTTTTTGCATATTCCTTTTCAATGGCCTGGTTAATGGCTTGGGAATCCGTTCGAAATGAAACGACATCATATTTATTGGCAACACAAATTTCCAATGCCTTAATTAGGGCATGGTATTCCGCTTCGTGATTCTCCATTATTCCAAGCGGAATGGAATGCCGCTCGATGACACCGTTATTATTTATGAAGACACCAGCGCCGCTTGGACCAGGATTGCCTGCGCTGGCACCATCGATATATACTTCAATCATGATGTACTCCTCCCTCTGTATAAGCTAGCAATGATTTGGTGAATGAAAATAAGATTGAAACAGAGAATTTCAGGCTAATATGGGGACTATAATAGTAAGGATGCATGAACTCCCTTACATTATATTATAAATGGTATTCGAAAAACAGGTAGGAAATTGAACGATCGTCCGCATGAATATTGAAATGATAAGGAGCTGGAAACCTTTGAAGGTAATTATGCTATGGACCTATCAAGCCTCCAAAAAGCCATCTGCCGCTTTCGTATCGGATTGGCTTGAAGCTGGTACTGCGCTCGTCATTACGGAAGATCTTGAAAAAGCAGGAAGGCTGAAGGAAGTCGAATTTAAGGATGAATTCGATACAGTATGGACGAAGAAGGAGTTAAAGAGACTTTTGACTGAAGTGGAGGAAGAACCGCAAGATGTGTCGGTTTTTTTTGATGGAGGATATCAAAAGCAAGAAGGCCTCGCTGGAATCGGTGTGGCCATTTACTTTCGCCAGGGCAAAAAGTTCTGGCGATTACGCTCCAATCTAAAACTGGAGCAATTGGAATCCAATAATGAAGCGGAATATGCTGCTTTTCATGAAGCCCTCAGGCAACTCGATGAACTAGGGGTCCATCACCAGAGCTGTGTTTTCAAAGGGGATTCGCTTGTTGTCTTGAATCAACTTTCAGGTGAATGGCCATGTATGGAAGAAAGCCTGAATAAATGGCTGGACCGCATTGAAGCGAAGCTTGATAAGTTAAAGATCATTCCGGTTTATAAGCCAATTGCGCGAAAGGACAATCAGGAAGCCGATCGTCTGGCAACCCTTGCTCTTGAGGGAAAAGCCATTTTCAGCAAATCCGAAATTGCAGGGTCAAAGGAGCCATATCAACAATGAATAGGAAAAAAATTTATGAAGAAGTCGAAGATGTTCTGACTTCATTCTGCCAGGATTGCTTTTTGAGAAAACATTTCCGAAAAGAAAAGGGGCGTACTTACGCCCACCAGTTCTGTATTACCGAATGTACCGTTGGAGAAAAGCTAAAGAAATTAGGCAACGAACTTAAAGGACATTTGTAAATTCAGGTCAACATAATATCCTGCAGGATCACCAAGGATATGGTATTATAGGTAAAAAATAGAGAAAAGTGTGAGAGCCTTGAAAAATAGAAAAGGGAAGCTGAATGATAAATCGTTTCCGCCTCTTACCATTCCGGAAATTGACTTCATGATGGCAAAATTGAAAAAAGCCGAAAATTACGGAGCGACCTTGAATGAACATCAAGCACTTTCAAAAGTGGAAATCAATAAAAAAATCAATGAAGCCTCCGTTCAACTGAAAGGTCTTTTTCACGAAATACGCAACAATGGCAATATGCAGCTTGAAACGGTCCAGGCAATTCAATCGGATATTGCACCTGTCATTTTGGAAGCTGCAAAAAATCCGGATATTCATTACCTTTTCGAACGTTTGAAAGCGAGCAGTGAGTACACATACAGCCATAATATCGGTGTAGGGATCATTGCCACTTACATAGGGAGGAAGCTTGGATTTTCCAAAGAAAATCTTTCAACCCTGACTTTGGCCGCCACCTTGCATGATGTTGGAAAAACAAAGATTCCCGAGAGTGTATTGGAAAAACGGGGGAAATTGACTGCTGCAGAGTATGAGGAAATGAAGCGTCATACAATCCATGGGTATGAATTACTTAAAGATATCCCCGGCTTGCCTCCGGCGGTTGCATTATCCGCCCTTCAGCATCATGAACGGGAAGATGGGAATGGGTATCCATTAAGACTGAGGGCAAATGATATTCATCCTCATTCGAAAATCGTGGCGATAGCCGATGTATTCCATGCGATGTCATCCAACCGTGTATATCATCAGGCCATGCCATTCCATAAGGTGATTGAGCAAATGAACCGTGATATGTTCGATAAATTCAACCCGGAATACCTGCTTGGTTTTATATCTCAACTAATGTCTACCTTGGTAGGAAAAGAAGTCCTGCTGACCAATCAGCAAACCGGGACGATCATCATGATCAATCCATACGACCCGCTTAAAGTTTTGTTGAATACGGAAACAGGAATCAAAGACTTGAGAATGGAAGAGGAATGCAGAATCGAACGGATCATTGGTTAATGAAAAAAGGGACCGATCTTTAAGAATCGGTCCCTTCGTCATGCTGTTTAACAGAATCGAAAAAGGCTTTAAGCATCACTTTATTCTCAATAAAGTCTGCAATCGTATATTGATCGAGGACCTGTAGGAAAGCATCCAAAGCATTATTTAGGGCAAATTTCAATGAACAGACAGGAGAAATGATACAGTTGCCGTGATCTTTAAAACATTCCACCAAATAAAAATCCTCTTCGGTTTTCCTTACAATTTCCCCGACGTTTATTTCTGCAGGCGGTTTTGCCAGGCGAAAACCGCCATTTCTACCGCGTATCGTCTCGATATAACCTAATTTACCTAAATTATGAACGATCTTCATCAAATGATTTTTGGATAGTTGATAAACTTCCGAAATCTCTTTAATATTTGATAATTTGCTTTGGTCGTGGGAAGCCAGGTAAATCAACACTCTAAGTGAGTAATCGGAATAACTCGTCAACCTCATGTCTATCGCCTCACATTCTATCCCCATTTGACTATATCATAAATGTGAACAATTTATAAACATCAAACTTTAGCGACTGAAAAGATGTATGAAATATATTGCTTTTCAGTTCGTTCCGTTCTAATATAAACATGTATTCAAAATACTTGTTTATGAGAAGGGGTTTATTTATGCTATCCCAGAAAACCATCAATATTATTAAATCCACAGTGCCGGTATTAGAGGTGCATGGTACAACCATCACAACCGTATTCTACAAAAATCTTTTTGAAGCATATCCGGAATTATTGAATATTTTCAATCATGCCAATCAGAAGAAAGGACGGCAGCAACATGCACTTGCCAACACAGTTTTGGCAGCAGCCAAAAATATCGATCAACTAGAATCGATCTTGCCAGTGGTCAAGCAAATTGCGCAAAAACACAGAAGCCTTGCCGTCAAGCCTGAGCATTATCCCATCGTCGGGGAATATTTATTGGCGGCAATCAAGGAAGTATTACAGGAAGCAGCTACGGAGGAGATCCTCCAAGCCTGGGGGGATGCCTATGGTATCATCGCCGGAGTCTTCACTAGCATCGAAAAGGAAATGTACGATCAAGCTTCGGAACAGGAGGGGGGCTGGGCAGACTTCAAACCATTCACAGTCGTCAAAAAAGTGCCGGAAAGTGATGTAATCACATCCTTTTATTTAAAGCCGGCAGATGGTGCTGTAATTCCATCCTTCCTTCCTGGCCAATATGTAACCGTCAGGATCGCGATACCTGGTGAACGCTATCTTTTCAATCGGCAATATAGTTTGTCGGATGCCGCTGGAAAAGACCACTTCCGGATTTCCGTCAAAAAAGAGAGGCAGGAAAGCTCTCCGGATGGCAGAGTCTCGAACTACCTGCACGATTCCATCCAGGTGGGGGACAGTCTTGACTTAACCGTTCCTGCGGGCCATTTCACCATCGACCTGGAAAAAAGGACACCTGTCGTCTTCCTCGCCGGCGGCGTCGGGATAACCCCTTTCATGAGCATGGTGCATGCAGTTGCCGATCAAACACCCGAACGTGATGTACACTTCATTCATGCTGCCGATAACGGAAAAGTGCAACCGTTTAGAGGCGAACTGACAGACCTAGCACAGAAACTCGTGAGCTATCAATTATCGTTCGTGTTTAAAAATCCGGATGAGCAGGATAAGCAGCTGCAAAATTATGTGAAGGATGGGTATATCGATAAGGAATTATTGAGCCTCCATGTAAAGCATGAAGCTGACTATTATATTTGTGGCCCTGTTCCTTTCATGAAAGCGCTCATCACTTGCCTAAAGGAGTTAGGGGTCGAACCTGATAACATTCACTATGAGTTCTTCGGTCCTGCCATGGCACTATAAGAAGACTGTGGTGCAAGGAATGTTATTGACATCAAGAAGATAATTTTGCATACTATATTAAAACCATGAACGTTGAGAGAAGATTAGTATGCGAGATATGACTGTGACAGAGAGCGGCGTCAATTGCTGGAAGGCCCGCGACAGGAAAGCGCAGAACCTGCTTCTTGAGTCCTATGCAAAACATAGGCGCAAATCCTGGCGTTATCAGGCAAAGTGGAATGCATGAAACTTGCGTTCAATGAAGGTGGTACCACGGAGAGCAGCCCTTTTCGTCCTTATTTCGAGGATGAAAAGGGCTTTTTTTCATGGCTAAGATATTTATTGGAGGACTGAAACGATGGAAAAGAAACGCATCGTAGTTAAGATAGGAAGTAGTTCTTTAACCAACTCACAAGGTGAAATCGATCAAAGCAAATTTTCCGATCACATTCAGGCAGTGGCAGCTTTAAGGAATGCCGGACATGAAGTGGTCCTTGTTTCATCAGGTGCTGTAGCGACCGGATTTCGTAAGCTTGGATATCCGACCAGGCCTGTGACGCTTAAAGGAAAGCAAGCGGCTGCGGCTGTTGGGCAAAGTTTGCTGATTCAGTCATATATGGAACAGTTGGGGCAGTTTGGAATCGTCCCGGCACAGATTCTGTTGACACGGAAGGATTTCTCGAAAAAAGACAGATATAAGAATGCCTATGCTACACTGATGGAATTGCTTGAACGCGGCATCCTGCCGATTATCAATGAAAATGATACGGTATCCGTCGAAGAGCTGACCTTTGGTGACAATGATATGCTCTCCGCCTTAGTGAGCGGCCTGGTACACGCCAACCACTTGATCATTTTGACGGATATCAATGGTCTCTATGATTCCAATCCGCATACGAACCCGGAGGCTAAAAGGTTTGATAAGCTTTCCGAAGTCACGGAAGATTTATTGCAGATGGCAAAAGGTGCAGTCTCCAATGTAGGTACAGGGGGGATGAAATCGAAGCTGATTGCAGCCCAGACAGCACTTTCACTTGGGGTGAAAGTATTTATAGGGTCTGGAGCGGGAAGTGAAAAACTCATCAAGATCCTCGAGGGCGACGGGGACGGCACATACATCGGCAATGATGTCTTGACGACCGTAACGAAAAACAAACAATGGATATCCCTTCATTCACAGGTTTCCGGAAAAATCTTCGTTGATGAAGGCGCTGAACGGGCATTGGTTTCGAATGGAAGCAGTCTATTGCCCGCTGGAATTTATGAAATAACAGGCGTTTTTAACAAGGGGGACGTCGTCGAAGTCTTTGGCACAAATGGATTGCTGGGCCGCGGTGAGGTTCTATATTCCGATGAGGAATTGAAACAGGCCATGGGCAAGCGGACAACCGAGCTTGTGATCACTTCCATCGAGGTCATCCACCGTGATAAATGGGTGAAAGCATAGCTCAAAATCAATCTAAAGGAAGAAAAGGGGGCATTTGAAATGAGTGAAGTGACGGCAAAAGGAAAGGCAGCGAAAGCGGCCAGTTATCAGCTAATCGGATTGACTACAAAAAAGAAGAATGAGGCACTCGAGAAAATAGCAGAGCAACTAGTAAACGATAAGGAAAGTCTATTGATTGAAAACCAAAAAGATCTTGAAGAAGGCCGCAAAAAAGGCTTGAGTGAATCAATATTGGATCGAATCATGTTAAACGATGCACGCATTGATGATATGGCAGCTGCGATAAAGCTTTTAATGGATTTAAAAGACCCTATCGGCGAAACATTGGAAACGATTGAAAAAGAAAACGGCTTATTGATTAAAAAACTGCGGGTGCCAATCGGTGTTATCGGAATGATTTATGAAGCAAGGCCCAATGTAACCATCGATGCGGCTACATTAGCTTTAAAAACGGGGAATGCCGTCCTGTTAAGGGGAAGTTCATCAGCGAGACATTCCAATATGGCATTGGTCTCCTCCATCCATAAGGCCTTGGCGAAAACGGAAATTCCTGTGGAAGCTGTACAGTTAATCGAGGATACGAGCCGTGAAACCGCAAAGGAGCTTTTCCATCTTAATGAGTATTTAGATGTTTTGATTCCCCGAGGCGGTAAGAATTTAATAGAAACGGTCATTAAGGAGTCCACTGTTCCTGTCCTTGAAACAGGAGCAGGCAATTGCCATATCTTTATCGATGAAACGGCAGAAATCGCCATGGTCGAGCGCGTTGTATTAAACGGTAAAACACAGCGCCCATCCGTGTGCAATGCAATCGAGAGCCTTCTTATTCATAAAAACTGGTTTAAAGGAAATGGCGGACGCTTGCTGACGCTCCTCGATGATGCGGGAATAGAAATATTCGGGGATGAAGAGGTTTGTCATACTTTCCCGAAAGCGCAAGCTGCTACGGAGGAAGATTGGTCAAATGAATATTTAGCATTGAAGATCAGCGTGAAAATTGTCGAAGATGTATCGGAAGCCATCGAGCACATTAACCAATACGGTACGAAACATTCCGAAGCGATCCTTACGAAAGATGAACAAAACGCTTCCATATTTTTAAATAAAGTAGATGCAGCAGCTGTTTACCACAATGCCTCCACCCGCTTTACCGATGGTTTCGAATTTGGTTATGGTGCAGAAATCGGCATTTCCACACAAAAACTCCATGCGCGTGGACCAATGGGCTTGCCAGCGATGACTTCGAGCAAATACTTCATTTATGGACAGGGGCAAATTCGCGAGTGACATTCATTTTTTACTTGGAAGGTTAGAAAAGCTCTAGTAAGGGTATTGTATAGTACATTACTTTTAAAGGAGCAGATACCATGGACAAGAGGTTTATAGCAATATATGAAAATGAAAAAGAAGCGACTGAAGCAGTAGAGAACTTAAAGCAACAAGGTTATACTTCCGAACAAATATCTATCATAGCAAAAAACGTTGACAAATTGCCGAATGAAGCGGAAGAAGTCAGCCCGACAAGGACAGATGGATTGGTTGCTGGTGCAGCAGCAGGCGGAGCTGTCGGATTGACTGGCCTATTGATTGGAATGAGTGCATTGGCCGTACCGGGAATAGGACCGATATTGGCAGCCGGGCCGATATTCGCTACATTTGGGGGAGCGGCAGCCGGGGCAGCCTCAGGAGCAGGCGGCTTGAGGAAACCACTATTGGATATGGGATTGGAGGAAGAAGACGTCGATCAATACGTGGAAGATATCAAGGCAGGAAAGATCCTTGTCATTGCAGACCCCGTATTAAGTGAATGAATTCACGCATAAACATAAAAGCCCCTTGTGAGTTCATGAGGGGCTTGCGTTTGTTTTTTCAATCTCTTACTATTGCTTGATAAGATGATGGCCACCGAGTTCCACCTAATGGTTAAGACAAATGTTGATGACTTCCGGACCGCTTCCGGCAAACAGCAATGACCCCTTCTTGATCGTTCAAGAAGGGGTTTTTTTGCCTTTATCATTCATTATGGAAGGACTGATCCTTCCTTTGCTGTTCTTCTGCAAGAAACTCAAAAAAAACATTCATGGCATATAGGGGCTGCTCATTCATCTTCTTATAATAATTACTTTTCCGCGCATCCGTTACATAGCGGCTTTTTTTCATTCTCTCCAACATATAATTCCGGCTCATTCTCGCAATTTCTTTTTGGTTGTGTTTATTTTCTTTTAATAGAGCGAACCCGACTGCCCCAATCAATGCATAGATACCTAGCGCAATATTCGAGGTCGATAATGATTCGTTCTTAAATAAAAGGAAAAAAAGATTGATGACGGAAAACCCGATCATCACAGTCGATAAAAAGCCATATTTCATATTTTTCTTCAACAAAGGAGATAACTTTGCTTGAAGCTGTTCGATTTCGGCCTGCATGAAACGCGGTATATTCGTTAGTTTAATATTCATAGTTTCCTCCTTATAATCTTGCATGCATCCGATAAAAGAATGACATGGGATAATTTTTACCTATTTTATGAAACAGGAAAAGGAACCTTATATCTATATCTTATCGTTTTGAACTGTATTTGTCATGTTTATCTACTTTTCGAAGGCTTGCCTGGATGGAGGCAAGACATGATCGTCTTGAAAAGCGAAAAAATCAGCAAGGGTCGGTAAGGTTTCTAAACATGCATCAAAAATTGCTCGCAAGTAGCGCCAACATTAGACCTGGCCTCCCTAGCTATCAAAAAGTATGGACATGTGGTAAAATAGTCCTTAACTGGAAGGCCGATCTTCCATTTAATCAATAGGAATCGGGAGTGATGGACATATTGCGCCTTTTTTTTACATAAAAATGTGACTATTGTGGTATTTTGTTCTTTTAAATCGAGTTTTGAGACAAATCAATATATAATTAGAAAGCGAGACAATAGATACAAAGATTAAGGAGGGACATAGAATGATGGAATGGGCTCTTGTCATTTTGTTTGGTGCAGCAGTTTTACTGTTCATTTTATCGTTTATTAAAAAGGATTCCGTAAAAATGGACGAACAAATGGAGCAGCTTGCCAGCTCATTTGGAGATGAAATGAGTGTATTACAAGAAAAAATCAGGAACATCGAGATAGATGCAGAAATTACGGCACAAGAGGCAGGCGTTCTTGCTCTGTCTTCGGAAAAACGGAGCTTATTGCGTGAAGTGCTTGATTTACATAAGCGGGGCTATTCAACTGAAAGCATTGCATTGAAAACAAAACATCCAGAGAATGAGATTGAAAACTTGCTTACTCCTTACATAAAAGCGAAGAATGAAAGGAGGACCGTTGCCAATGACATCTAAATCATTGCGCAGTTTTGCAGGTGGCCTCATTGTTGCTGCCGGTCTGTGCGGAGCAGTATACTTCTTTGGCCCAGGGGAAGCTACGGGCACTTCGGAGAAACTTTCTGAAGATGAAATGAAAGATTCCCTCACGAGCAAAGGGTATGTCATTCATTCAGAAAAAGAATGGGAAGATCAGATTGCTGAAGCGGAATCCATTAAAAAACAGATGGATGAGGCAAAAGCGGCAGAAACAGAAAAAGAACCGAAGGAAAAAATCGTTTACCGCACAGTCCTGCGTGTGTCTAAAGGTTCGACAAGCATCGATGTCGGGAAAGACCTTCAAAAAGCAAAAGTCATTAAAAATGCTAATGCATTTTCTAAAGAGGTTGAAAAGAAAGGCAAGGCCAACGGTTTACGCCCTGGAACATATGAGGTGGACAGTAAGATGACGACAGAAAAAATCATATCCATCATATTTAAATAACAAGGATTAACGACCATTTTTAAATGGTCGTTTCAGTTTGTAGACAAAGGGGTTCGGAATTATAAATTCCGAACCCCTTTTAAATTATCTTCGAATGTTCGCCTGGATTTTAGAGATCAGGGCTCGTCCCCTTTGTAAGGCCAGTATTGGACCTTTCCATGTCCAATTGGCCATCTTCTTTACATTCATGGCAGCGAAAGTAAGCATCGCCTGCATCGACAATTTTTTAAGTCCCCTTAAAGTAGTCCAACGCATACCATTTCTTTTGCATCTGCGAATACACGCTCAATCGTTTCTTTACGTTTCGGATAGATAGGGTTTCCATCTTGTTGATGACGCAGATGATCTGACCTTCCACATGTGTTTGCCAGATATGCTGTGTCACCACTTCCTGATGAATTTTGTTGTCTGTACATCGTGATAAAGATGAGCAGGTTGCACAGGTGTATTGGGGCGATTTGTACTCACGATAGCCCTCTTTATTCAATGGTTGTTGAGTACGTTAAAAGCTAACAATCAAAATGTTCATCGTATACCTAGTCATGTTTGCGAAAGAACCCCTCTTCTGTTCGAGGACGTGTACAGGGTAAAGCCGGGATGATTTCTTTGTTAAATAGATAGTTTGTGATTGCCGGTGTATTATAAGCGGCATTTGCGGCAACAGCTTGTGGGTTTCCAACTTTCTCAATCACTTGATCAATAAGAGGCTCTAAAACCTATCGTGTATTTCCAGGTGTTACAAACGTTCCTAATACGAACCCGTTGCGGTCTGCGGCTGCGTGGAATGAATAGGCAAACTGTTTTGTTCGTTCATCTTTCACATAGTAGCCACTCTCGGAATCTGTTGTACTTTCTTTTATTTCTTTGATTTCGTTCTTATCAAATTTATCCGGTGGAAAAGGCTTCTACCTATGAATTTAAACAAAGTTGATTGGAACGGAAGGTACGAGACTCCTGCGGGAAGTGCAAGTCACGGGAACCCCAGAGGCTGTAAAGCCGAGGAGGCTCCCGGACCGCCTCTGGATAAGCGAGTGCCTGGAGAGGAAATCAACGGCCACATTGTCCAACCATAAAAATGGACAAACTCGATTTTCATCGAGTTTGTCTACAGTCTGTAACGACCATTAAAAAATGGTCGTTTTTTTATATAGCGACACTTTTATGGTTGAGCAAACATACCCGTTTTGAATCAAGGGTGAAATGATTAACGAAGACATCCATGCGCAATGAATATCAGCCTTTCGCAGTCTTAATTAAATTCACCCTTCATTGACCTGAAATTCCGGATCCCTTCCCTTGCTTCGTAAGTAAGATTTCTTCGATGCTGTTGGTAACACAAATATTATTGATCGTTTTATCTTTAGTGTATTGCATTGCACCCGCTCCTCCTAAATAAAACTCGATTTCTTTATTTTCAGCAGCGAATAAATCCAGGGTGCTAAGCAAATCAGGATCCTTTTCAAATGGAAGCGTCGTCGATGCAGACAGCAGGACTTTAACGGGCTGTAACCTTGTTATTAGTGATTGGATCGATCCAGGAGCCGGTGAAGCTCCGATCAGTGTCGTTTTCCACCCTCTTAACATGAACCGTAACAAAATATAGTGTACAGGAATTTCATGGTATTCATGTGGAAGACAAGCACCTAAAACTAATTCCGCTTTATCCGAGTATTGAAAGTTACGGCGGATTTGCACAAGGAAGTCCTTGACTACCATACTCGAAACAGATTCCTGATATTCATCCCATTCGCCACTTTCCCACATATCCCCGACTTCTTGTAAAAAAGGTGAGACGACAGAAGTCAAAAATTTTTCCAAACCGTAAAAGTGATAAGCCTGCTTTAGAACGATCAGTAAATCCAATTCGTTACACGTATAGCCTATTTCCATCAACTGAATCACATAATAATTCAGTTCTATGTCAAGAGAGCTTTTGGCCTGAATCGTTGCGTTTTCCATCGTATCGAGCTTCTCTTTTGCCAGGTCCGATGCTTGTTTAATAGAAAATCCCTTTTTTTGAAGCGATTTAATAGTTAAAAGAGTGTTGATATCTTCCTCGCTGTAAAGTCGGTATCCATTCTCATGGCGAACAGGCTGTATGATATCATATCTTTCTTCCCATTTTCGAATCACTTGTTTGGAAATTCCTGTAAGAGCAGAAACCTCTTTTATATAAAACTTGCCACCACGGGCATGGTTCATAGTTTTCATCCCTTATATCAAAATATTTTAGGTATTATCTGTCGGTTCAAACATATAATGAAAATCCTATAACATTGTACAAGGCAACGAGCCGAATGTACATAGAAAAAACCTTATTTACGCTAGTGAACGTGTCAGCTAGTAGAAAAACAACAAGTTTGTATAACGTTTGTATAAAAACATTATACAAAACGGTTGACAACTAAACAACTTCCTAGCAATAATTAACTCAATAACATTACAGGAGTTCTTAAGCTTATTGAAATATTTGGCAATATTACATGAGTGATATGGAAAAAGACATTGGGGGAAACCATGGTTAATAAAAAGAAGGTAATTATTGTTGGAGCGGGAGTAGCAGGGTTGGCAAGTGCGATTAGATTGCAGCATGCGGGGTATCAGGTGGAACTTTTTGAAAAAGAAGCGATACCCGGTGGAAAAATGCACAAAATTGATAAGGATGGTTACAAATTCGACTTAGGACCAAGTATAGTCATGATGCCAGAGCTTTATCAGGAAATTTTCGAATTGGCAGGCCGTAATCCGGATGATTATATTCCAATGGAGAAATTAGATCCGATGTATTCCGTTTTCTTTGGAAGCAAAGCGGAAGATACTTACGAAATTTCTTCAGACTTAGTCGATTTAATGAAAACCTTGGAGGACATTAGTGACAAAGATGCAGAAGGTTTCTTGAAATATCTTCAAAAAATTTATGAACGTTTCATTGTCGCAAAAAATCATTTTATTCAACGTCCATTCCGGCACGCATCCGATTTCTATAATCCTTTCATGATTCGTCAAGCGTTGAAATTGAAGACATTCGATAATGCCGATCATTTCATTGGTAAATATGTGAAAAATGAACGCCTTAAGCAGATGATTAGTTTTCAAACTTTATACATAGGTGTTTCACCATATAATGGACCTTCCTTATATACCATTATCCCGATGATTGAATTACTCTATGGCGTGTGGTTCATCAAGGGTGGCATGTATACGATGGCCCAATCAATGGAACGGCTGTTTATTGAGTTGGGCGGCATGGTTCACTATAACGCGAGTGTTCAAGAAATAATCATTGAAAATCAGCAGGCCCTTGGCATTAAAGTGGATGATAAAGAAATTCATTCTGATTATGTCCTTTGTAATGCCGACTTTCCCTATGCGATGAAAAATCTGGTCAAAGACACGAAATCGAAAGGCAAGTATACAGATAAAAAAATTGACAGCATGAAGTACTCTTGTTCGTGTTTTATTATGTACTTGGGAATGGATCGAAAATATGAATCGTTAAAAACGATCCATAATTTCGTATTTAGTGAAGGTTTGGAGAAGAACTTAAACGACATTTTTGATGGAAGGCTTCTAGATGACCCATCCTTTTATGTCTATCTCGGCTCTAAAATTGACCCATCATTGGCTCCTGAAGGAAAAGATGGGATATATATTCTAGTTCCTGTATCTGATCTGTCAACCTCCGAATACGAATGGAATGATGAAACGATAAGCCATTACCGTTCAAAAGTGTTCGAAGCTCTTAAAAAAATAGAAGGTCTTGAAAATATTGAAAATGAAATTGTTTCGGAATCCTATATGACACCGCCCGATTTTGAATCGAAATTCAATGCCTATAACGGTGCATGCTTCGGCTTACGTCCTAACCTAGCACAAAGTAATCATCTTCGCCCGCAGAGTAAAGCTAAAAAATGCGAAAATCTGTATTTTACTGGAAGCAGCACGCACCCTGGTGCCGGAGTGCCCATCGTATTACTTTCAGCTAAAATCGCTACAGAAGAACTGATTTTGGATGATCGTGGCAGTAAGCAGGCAGTACATGCAGGGAATAACTAGGAGGACGGCCGATGAGATTGACTGATCAAACACTATTGGATGAAGATTATCGGTATTGCGAGGACATCATCAAGCAGAATTCTAAAAGTTTCTATTTTGCTTTTTTAGGCTTACCGAAGGCGAAAGCAAACGCCGTTTATGCCATCTATGCTTTTTGCAGAATTGCCGATGATAGTGTGGATCTGGGAGGGACCAGGTCAGAAAAAATCAACGCGTTGAACCGCATTTATCAGGAGTTAAGCTTATTCCAGGACGAAAAGGAACTGGACCATCCGCTTTGGAGGGCTTTAAGAGATGTGTTCACCCGTTATAAAATGGATATTCAGCCTTTCTTTGATCAGCTGAAAGGTCAGAGAAGGGATATTGATTTCACCATTCCCCAAACAATGAGCCAGGTAGAGGAATACAGCTATTACGTAGCGGGAACGGTTGGTTTAATGCTCTTACCCATCATCGCTTCCGAATCGGAACAAGATCTTACCCAACAAGCGATATCTCTTGGAGTCGCTATGCAAATTACTAATATATTGAGAGATGTTGGGGAGGACTATAGAAAAAACAACCGAATATATTTGCCGTTATACGAGATGGAATCGGAGTCGTACACTGAGGAAGATATTAAACAAGCCAGGATCAATATTGGCTTTATCAGGATTTGGGAGAAGATGGCCAGCCGTGCAGAAGCGTTGTTTGATGACTTTCAAGAAGTGATTAAATATTTTGATAAAGACAGCCGATTTCAGGTTTTGCTATCGGCACGTCTTTATCGTGGAATCTTGAACGCCGTAAGAGATAATGAATATGACTGCTTTTTTAAGAGGAATTTCATTTCTCCAATGGAAATGCAGCAAATTCAACAAGAAACCAAGGTTTTCGCTTCCGCTTCGACTTAGAAAAGGATAGTGAATGAAGATAATCCTTTATTGTTTATCGTTAAATTTTTGAATGGAAAAAGGGGAGTGAAGGGTATGACCAAAACCGCTAAAACGGTCGTCGTTATAGGAGGCGGGCTGGGAGGACTTTCAGCCGCCATATCGATGGCGCAAAGTGGATATAAGGTTTCACTTTATGAAAAGAACGACCATCTTGGTGGTAAACTGAATCGATTGGAACAGGATGGCTTTGGTTTCGACCTTGGCCCATCCATATTGACGATGCCTCAAATATTTGAACGATTGTTTGTAAAAAGCGGCCGCGATATGGCTGACTATATTCCTATGCTTCGCTTAAAGCATG
Source organism: Bacillus sp. mrc49 (assembly GCF_002803435.1). Classification (NCBI taxonomy): domain Bacteria; kingdom Bacillati; phylum Bacillota; class Bacilli; order Caryophanales; family Bacillaceae; genus Bacillus; species Bacillus sp. mrc49. The sequence goes on from NZ_PHNG01000688.1 coordinate 205,109, forward strand.
AATGGCGATCCTTCTTTTCAGACGATTCTGTCATAGATCTATATGGAGACTTGAATTTGATGTTACAGGAAAATACTTGCTTGTCTAAAAAGGACATTGAGGAGTATGGACATTTTTTAGAATATGCAAGGCGAATATATGAAGTGACTGAAGAAGGATACTTTGCCAAGGGCTTGGATTCGACGATGGAAATCTTTAAACAACACGGACTGATAGAATCGGTTAAAGGTTTTGATCTATTTTCAACAATGTATGATGCCATCCAGAAACGGATCAGCAATCCAAAGCTTCGGAATATGCTTGCTTATTTTATTAAATATGTAGGGTCTTCTCCATACGACGCTCCTGCCGTTCTTAATATGATGATCTATATGCAGCATGCTCAAGGTGTTTGGTACGTACCTGGCGGGATGAATCGAATTGCTCAAGGCATGGTCAAACTTGCAACTGAATTAGGTGTTGAATTACATACTGGAATGGCAGTCAGAAAACTCATCACCAAGGAAGCTTCAAAGGGAATTTTGGCAGCAGAGCTGGATGATGGGACGAGGAGAACGGCGGATTATTTTATCTCCAATATGGAAGTCATCCCAGCCTATGAAAAATTATTGGATGAAGGAAAGCACTTTATCAAGAAGCTTGAAAAACGGTTTGAGCCTTCCAGTTCCGGTCTAATCCTGCACTTGGGTGTGCGCAAAACATACCCTCAGCTTGCCCATCATAACTTCTTTTTCTCTAATAATCTACAAAAACAAATGAATAAGGTTTTCCGTGACCATGAACTGCCAGACGATCCTACCATTTATTTAGTCAATGTTAATAAAACCGATCCATCTCAATCACTTCCAGGACATGAGAATATTAAAATACTTCCACATATCCCGTATATTCAAGATAAACCATTCACACAGAATGATTACATAGCCCTCCGGGAAAAAGTATTGATGAAATTGGAGAAAATGGGCTTGACTGATTTGCGGCAAAATATTGTGACGGAAGACATGTGGACGCCGCATGATATTGAAAGAAGGTATGGATCACATCGCGGATCCATTTATGGTACAGTCTCCCACCGTAAAAAGAACCGAGGATTCAAACATGCAAAGCAAAGTGAGCGCTACGATAACCTTTATTTCGTGGGCGGTACCGTTAATCCAGGCGGGGGGATGCCGATGGTTACATTAAGCGGCCAACAAGTTCGGGATAAAATAGTACAAAAGGATTCCATTCATGGCTAATTCGAATGCAAATCCATCTCAACTAGAGCAATGGAGAACGGTTTCAAAAAGCCAGAAAGAGCATACCATGACAGAACAATCAATGAACCTGAAGTGCAGGCGCCAGCTTTTTATCCCGATTAAAGAGCATGCTTAGAGATCATGAAGAAGCTGGGTTGGAAGCGTTGAAGGCAGATTTGGGTAAACGAAGCGCCGAGCTTATGCTTCGGAACTGGCTGTTTTGTAAAACGAGATTGATTAAGTAGACCGGCATTTGTCTAAGTGGAGGAGGCCAAGGGGTTAAACCGGCTTTTGCCTGGCGGGTTGGAGAAAGTGAAGTGGTGCAACTCTGGATCATGATTCTTGACATCGTTGCATGGTGTTTCTTCCATATGGTTTTTTCCCTGTATACTGTCAATATACCTAATCACCATTCGTGCATGACAATTTTATATATCGGATTAAAAGATGGGGAAATCACGGAAAGTGTGCTAAACGTATTGCCTAGTGAAGAAATGGAAAAATTACATACCGGATGGTTCAAAAATGATTAAACGCGGTTTTGAAAAGAAACAGCTTCAAGGAACGGATACAATCTCTTTGACGACGTTCATGTTGGAGACAAAACGGGCAGAATCAACTCACTGATTTTCCATCTTTCTAACTGGTTTCTTTTTTCTATGGAATCCAGTTTGGGCAGGGTGGATCATGCTAGCCTATGCGATCTCTTTCAATATTCCAATCATCATAGTTCAAAGATACAATCATGCCCGTTTGCAACAATTGTTGGCCAAGAAGAACTAATCTGTTTAAATAACTGTAAATGAGGACAAGCACGGAAGGGGGGCAGAGCCCAAATAAAATGGATGAATGAAGAATAACAAGGAATAAAATTATGAATGAATAAAAAATGATTGAACCAACGAAATGGATTCTCCGTATACTCTCCTCTAAAATTTCTTCTCCTCTGCGATTCTTGCCCTTCATTGTTTAGGGATTTTTCATACCTGCTTTAGAAAATTTTAAGATTTGTATGGTATGGTTTCTTTAGTGTCTTCATCGGTAAAGTGACTTGTTCACATCAAGGAGAAATCCAAATCAATTGGTAAGGATTAGTGTTACATATTTCTTATTGAATTTATAAGCAAAAGAGTGATAAGTAGTTGTGGAGGTGATTGACATATCGATAAAAACGAGGTTTCTGTTATCTTACGTCGGAGTAATCCTATTTTCCATCGCCTTGCTATTGGTCGCTGGGTTTTTAATTATTTTCGCGATAACGGGCGATCCAAACTCGATTGAAAATTTTTACAAAAAATCTTATGTCCAGAAACCATTGACGAATGTGGAAGAAACCGCATTTCTTGATTTAAAGCTTTTGGCCAAACATAAACCTGAACAGCTTCTTAAAGAAGACCAATTAAAGGAAATTAAACAAAAGGACATCGACATCGTCGTCAGAAAAGATTCGAAGATCGAGTTTACTTCGCTTTCCTTTAACAATCAGGTACTGGGCAGGTCTCTCCCGGGATTCGAAGAAACGAACATCAATACGAGGGATACGATTAAAATCGATGACTTTTTTTACACATATGTCAAATTTGATTTTTATTTCTCGGATAAAAGCCAAGGAAGTATTTTTGTGTTGAGAAAGGTGAGTTCCTCTGCCGAGCTGGCTCGGGAGTTATTCCCTATTTTATTCGGGCTATTATTATTTCTATTCATCATGATTATCGGGCTGTTAAACTATTTAGTTTCCAGAAGCATCATCAAACCCATTTCACTTCTTAAGGAAGGGGCCAGTCGGATCAAATCAGGAGATTTAAACTTCGAAATAAAAGCTGCCTCCAATGATGAAATCGGACAGTTAAATCGGACATTCGATGAAATGAGGATAAAATTAAAAGAATCCGTTAAGATTCAGCTTCAATATGAAGAAAACAGGAAAGAACTTCTATCCAATATTTCGCATGATTTGAAAACGCCGATTACTTCGATTATCGGATATGTTGAGGGAATACAAGATGGTGTCGCCAATACCCCGCAAAAAATGGAAAAGTATTTATCGACTATCCATTTAAAGGCGAAAGACTTGGATTCATTGATCGATGAATTATTCCTATTCTCCAAGCTGGATTTAAATAAAGAACCATTCACTTTTGAAACTGTGGAAATGAATCAATTTATCGGAGACTACGTGGAAGAATTTCATTTGGATTTCCTTCAAGATGGGACTCGAATTGAATGGAATCAAGTGTATGAACCAATATTTGTGACAGCGGATAGGGAGAAACTAAGACGAGTATTGGCTAACTTAATCAGTAATTGCGTGAAGTATGCGGAGAGGGATAAAGTGAACATTTCCATTGCTTTACATGAGGGGCAAGAGGATGTAGCTGTACAGGTTACGGATAATGGCCAAGGAATAGAACCTTCTGCCCTGCCTTTCATTTTTGATCGCTTTTACCGTGCTGAACAATCCAGGAATTCAGAGACTGGTGGCAGCGGCTTAGGGCTGGCGATTGCCAAGCAAATCATACGAGAGCACGAAGGGGATATTTGGGCTACAAGCGAGATGGGAAAGGGCACAAGTGTCTTCTTTACCTTAAAGAAAGGTGAGGAGCAATGAAAAAAATATTACTTATTGAAGATGATGTCAGCATTGCTGAACTGCAGCGGGATTATTTGGAGATTGATGATTTTAAAGTAAACATTCAACATACAGGTGATGCAGGACTTCAGCAGGCCCTTCAAAAAAACTACGATTTAATCATTCTCGATATCATGCTTCCCGGCGTGAACGGGTTTGAGATTTGCAAACAAATACGAGCTGCCAAGGATATACCGATATTGATCGTTTCCGCCAAAAAGGAGGATATCGATAAAATTCGAGGGCTTGGATTAGGCGCTGACGATTATATCACAAAGCCTTTTAGTCCAAGTGAACTGGTTGCTAGGGTGAAAGCGCATTTAGCCCGGTATGATCGTTTGGCAGGGAATCATTCCAAAATAAATACGGTTTTCGTTCACGGTATATCGATAGATAAGTCATCGCGTAAAGTTCATATCAATGGCGGGGAAGTGCCTTTCACGACAAAGGAATTCGATTTGTTGCTGTTTCTAGTGATGCACCCGAACCAAGTATTGAGCAAGGAGCAACTATATGAGAGCAATTGGGGAATGGAGTCGGCGGCGGATGTCTCGACTGTCACCGTCCATATTAGAAAATTACGTGAAAAAATCGAAAGAGACCCGGCACATCCTAAATACCTGGAAACGGTTTGGGGCGCCGGGTATCGTTTCAATGTATAAATGGTCTTTGCATTACCTGTCACAAAAGTGGCGATTTTTGGGATGATAAATAAAATTTAAAAAGACGTTAAGCTTTTTTTGGAAATTGCATAACGGGAGTTAATGATTGGGCGTTAACACCATATTAAACGGATAACAAAGACTCAACTAAGTTTTATGGGATGCGATCGAACAGGGCTGCGTTTTAAACTTGAGTCAGTTAAGTTACAGCGGAATAGGAGGCAAATGCCACGAATGTTGGAAACGAATGTAAAAAGGGCGTGTTATGGATGTGGAAGTGGATGGTTGTAATGGCGGGATGTCTTCTCTTGCTTCAAGCATGTGCCCCTGATTCCAAGAAGAATTTGAAAAAACTTGGAAATGAGGAGATGGAAATGAATGAACAGCTTTTTCAAGCTGCAGAAAAGGAAGACACGGAAACGGTAATCAGGTTGATTGAGGAGGGTGCCGATATCGATTCTCGAGATGCAAAAGGGCGGACAGCCACTTTGATCGCTACTTATCATAATGATCCTGAGACGGCAAAAGTCCTAATCGCAGCAGGTGCAGACGTCAACATCCAGGATGATTTGAAAAACAATCCTTTCCTTTACGCCGGTGCAGAAGGATATCTTGAAATCCTCAAGGCTGCGATTGATGCAGGTGCTGACCCTGCGCTGACCAACCGATATGGCGGAACTGCACTCATACCTGCTTCGGAACATGGGTATGTCCATGTGATCAAGGAACTTTTGACCCAAACTGATATTGATGTAAATCATGTCAATAACCTCGGTTGGACGGCATTATTGGAGGCGATCGTATTGAATGATGGAGGTGAGAAACAACAGCAAACCGTGCAATTGTTGATAGAACATGGTGCTGATGTGAATATAGCCGATCATGATAAGGTGACCCCATTACAGCACGCCCGAATGAAAGGCTTTAAAGACATTGAACAAATGTTGATGAAAAAAGGAGCGCAATAACCACATCAAATGGCTCATCATAAATGCAGTCAGTTAGGCAATGACCTGTTCTCGAAATCAAACAATATGAACGGAAGCCTGATGACGCACTGATACTCAAGCAGAATTCCCCGGTTTGGCAATCGGGCGTATTTCGGGGGCCATATGTGAAGAAGACAAAAGAACCTTTTGTTCGAGGCGTGTGAAGAGTCCAGATTGTACAACCGAAAAAAGACAAACTCGATTTTCATAGAGTTTGTCTACAGTTTGGAAGGGTCATTATTATTAAATGGCTCTTTTTGTCTGTCTGTGGGTTAATCGCGACCACTTGTTGTCCTAGTTTTTTTGACTATTTTCCACTGGCTTTTCTTGTTCTGCCCTCAATTTCAATGCTACTAAACTGGCAAAGTCGTGAATGATGGTGGCTGCCAATAGGGAAGTGATTTGGGTTGGGTCATAGGGTGGGAGAACTTCCACCAAGTCGAAACCGATGAAGTTGAATCCGTGCAGGGAGCGAATCAACTCCAATGTTTCAAAGCTATTCAAACCTCCAACCTCCAAGGTGCCCGTACCAGGAGCGCACGATGGATCTACGAAATCGATATCGAAGCTCAAGAAACATGGTGTATCCCCAATCGTCTTTTTGACTTCCTTCACGACATCCGCGATTCCCCTTTCCTTCAGCTGAGGCGTTGTTATCACGGTATAGCCCAGGTCTGTACTGGAATCAATATCGCCTGGATGATTGAGTGTTCCTCTAATTCCGATTTGGAAAACTTTATCCGTCTGCAGCAGCCCTTCCTCATAAGCACGGATGAACGGTGAACCATGCCAGTATTTCTCTTCATAATAAGTATCCCACGTGTCAGTATGTGAATCGAAATGGAGAAGAGCCACTGGTCCATGGATTTTTGCGGCAGCTCTTAAATTGGCCAATGTTACGGAGTGATCTCCTCCAATTCCGATTGGGATGATGCCCGCTTTCATCAAGTCTGCCATTGCCGATTCAATTAATTCATAGCTTCGGTGGATATTATGGGGAATCACTGAAACATCACCAATATCAATGGCATTACACTCGTCAAATGGAAATACTTTCTGAATGGGATGATAAGGAAACAACGTCATGGATGCCTGACGGACAGCCTGTGGAGCGAACCTTGCTCCTACCCTGAATGAAGCGGCTGTATCAAAGGGCAGGCCAACCACGGCCAATTTGGCATTTTCTCTTGAAGAAGGTAAGCGCATAAAAGTTCCAGTGGTACAAAACTCTGGTTTTACATCGGGAGTTAAAGGATATTTCATTTTTTTATTCCTCCATTTTCTAATCATGTTAAGGGTTTCAATACTCCCCTTTTCAAATGCAATTAACATGCCAAGTCACCTAAAGCGATTTTCTGCAGATACGTATACGTTTTTTTATAAGGAAATTATGCATGGGCGAATAATCTATCGAAAAATGAATCGAGATGCAGTAAAAAAACGGAGCCGCATTTCCCCATGAACGATCGTAATGACATGAATGCTGCTGGAATCCCAGCTATTTACGTTAAATGGCACGATATTTGCATTTAGATATTCAGGTTGTATTTTAAAAAAGAAGGAGGTCTTACGATTTATTTAGGTAATGTCAAATCGAATATTTGAAAGCGTTTTCAAGGAGGAATGATAAGTGGAAAATGATGCGAAACTGAAACGAACGCTAAAATTATGGCAAATTGTTATGATGGGATTGGCTTATATGACTCCTATGGTCGTATTCGATACATTCGGTATCGTATCCGGAATCACCGGGGGACATGTACCGACTGCTTATATATTTGCATTGGTCGGTATGCTCTTTACCGCCGCAAGCTATGGTAAACTCGTAAAGGTTTTTCCAGCAGCAGGATCGGCGTATACGTATACGCAAAAGGCGATTAACCGGCATTTGGGGTTCCTGGTAGGATGGTCCTCGTTGTTGGACTACCTATTTTTACCGATGGTAAATGCATTATTGACCAAAATTTATCTTACTGCATTATTTCCAGAGGTGCCAACATGGATATGGGTCGTACTGTTCGTTGCCGTTGTCACGATTCTCAATCTCCGGAGTGTCAATGTATTGGCTAACTTCAATGCCCTTTTTGTTTTAATTCAAATTGCCATCATGACGGTGTTCATCATTCTTGTAATCAGGGGCCTGCATAGTGGAGAAGGGACAGGGGAAGTGTTCACGATCCAGCCCTTCGTCCAGGATGGGATGGACTATTCTGCCATCATCACCGGGGCCACCATTCTTTGTTTTTCCTTTTTGGGGTTTGACGCCGTAACGACACTATCGGAGGAAACACCAGATCCGAAAAAAACGATACCCAAAGCGATCTTTTTAACGGCACTATGGGGAGGGGTGATATTCATTATCTCCTCTTTCTTTATCCAGCTTTTTTTTCCTGATATCTCCCGTTTCAAGGAACCGGATGCTGCGTTGCCGGAAATTGCCTTATATGTAGGGGGGAAGCTGTTCCAATCGATTTTCTTATGCACCACCCTTGTCAATACGCTAGCATCGGGACTAGCATCGCATGCCAGTGTATCCCGCCTATTGTATGTTATGGGCCGTGATAAGGTGTTTCCGGAAAAATGGTTTGGCTATATTCATCCTAAGTGGAAAACACCTGCCATCAATGTCCTCATCGTGGGGGGCATTGCCTTGTCGGCCTTGTTCTTTGATTTGGTGACGGCTGCGTCACTGATTAATTTTGGTGCATTGATGGCCTTCACTTTTGTAAATCTGTCAGTGATCAGCCATTTTATCATCAAGGAAAAAAAGCATCGAACGATAAAGGGATATTTCCATTACTTAATCATGCCCTTAATCGGGGCCATAGCCATTGGCATACTTTGGATCAATCTTGAGACAAGTTCACTAATCATGGGGGTTGGCTGGTTTTTGGTTGGCTTTTGTTATCTGCTTTACATTACTAAGGCCTTCCGCACTGCTCCGCCCCAATATCAAGTGGAAGAAATTCAGCTATAGACTCTTCGCAAGGAAAATGTCACATGCAAGGACCGGTCAGTTTGCAGAGAAAAGGGGTACGGGATTCCTCCATTCCGTACCCCTTTTGATATGGTGTCGGCTCGAGTGAAGGGAGGGGCTGTATAATATTGTCCGCTATTCTATCTTTTGTTTTTTTACAGGAAACCCATACTACACCATGAAACTAGCAAAAGACTTCGTATTCATTTCAAGACGGATTCACGGTTCGCTGCAGATGCATCGAAGGCGCTTCACATATCGAGACTTCATTAATGATCTTTTACCTTCTTAGTCGGAGGATTTCTTCACGTGCTTTTTGATAATTATCGATGGTTTGTTTGTCGATGCGGTGAAAAACGCTTAAGTAAAGGGCGTCGACCATGTTAAGCTGCATGATCCTCGATGCAATGCTGCCGATTCGGTGATCATGTTCAATGTCAGGAAAGCAAAGCTGTATCGTAGCCAATTTTAATAGAGGAGACTTCGAATAGGCGGTAATGGCGACAATGGGAACGGCGATCTTTTTTGCATATGAAGCCATTTCCAAAACATCCTTCGTTTTTCCGGATGTTGAAAAAAGGACTAAAGCATCTTCGGAAGAGAAATTGGAAACATAGGAGATCACGGTGTGAAAATCCGTGTTCATCCCTGTCGCGACGCCAAGTTTAGCGAATTTATGGCTGGCATCCAATGCAGCTGTAGCGGAGCCGCCGACACCGAAAAAAGCAATCCGTTTTGCCCTGCTCAAGCATTCAACTGCTTTATCAAATTCTTTTTTGTTCAATGTTTGTTCAAGCGAACCCAAGGCAATTTTATTGCTCATCGTTACCTTTTGAAAAAGCTGGTAAGGGGTATCATTTTCACGCAATAAAGAAAGGTCATTTATATTGGCATGGTTTGAACTCAGTTCTTTCACTAAAGTATGTTGAAACGTTTTAAAGCTTTCAATGCCCATCCGTTTACAAAAACGGACAACGCTGGCTTGGGAAACATTGGCGTTACTCGATATTTCAGAAATCGTGTACGTTTGCACCAAATCGGCATGATCCAATATATATTGGGCTACTTGCCGTTCTGCACGTGACAGGGAATCGGCCTTTTCTTTGATTTTTTGTAATAAAGATGAGCTCATAATTGTCCCCCTTATAAGAGATATCCTATTACATTTATATCACAAATGAAATATTATTGTGAGCAAATGCAGAAAAAAATGCCATTTATGAAATTTTATTTCTTAATTTTTTCGTTATAATATTGATATTTTAATTCTTTTTATTTATGATATAAAAGATAGAATATATCAAAAATTCAAAATAAGGAGGTGGTAAGTTGAATAGGGCCATTATACTTGTAAGTCATGGCAACTTAGCCTCGGCAATGAAGGAATGTGTGGAGCTGATTACAGGAAAACAAAAACGCCTTTATGCATTGAACATGGGTGCCGACGAAGCATTCGACTCATTTTCAAGCCGTCTGGGAATTTCAGTCGATCAACTGCGGGTCCGCTACAAAGAGATAATCCTACTGGCTGATATTAAAGGGGGTTCCCCATGCAATGCATCTACACTTCAAGTGTTGAAAGATGACGCCGTACAGGTAATCACCGGTTTCCATTTAGGTTTAGTGATTGAATGCTGTCTATCACCTGCATGTCCGAGAGAGTTAATCGCCAATGCCTCCCAAAGCATTAGCCATATAAACTCCGTAATCATTCGATAATCGTGAAGGAGGTTTGTCATGAGCATTGTTGTTACCCGTATCGATGAAAGGCTTATACATGGACAAGTCGCTTATTCATGGAGCGTTGCTTATCAAGTCACTGAATATCTTGTAGTTGATGATGAAGCGGCGAACGACCCGACCCAAATCCTGCTGCTAAGCATGGCGGTTCCTTCTGGGAAAAAACTTGCCATTCTTTCTGTCGAAGATGCAGTGAGCCATCTCGATGCGCAGCCGGATTCCATGAAAACGTTCATCGTCGTGAAAAGTCCCCATGTTCTCTTATCCCTGATTGAAAAAGGGATTATGCTGCCTTCGATAAATGTAGGCGGCATGTACTATAAAGCTGGCAAACAGGAAATATGTAAAACAGTCTATTTGGACGAAGAAGATAAGGCCGTTTTCCGAAAAATAAAAGATCACGGGATTGCCTGTGAAATCCGAACATCTCCAAGTGACAAATCCATTGATTTATTTACGAAAATATAGAGACGGGAAAGGCCGTCAGAACGTAAAGGGGGAGAAAAAGTGGATATTGGCTTCCTGCCAGCCGTTTTGCTGAGCGCTTTTGTTGCGGGTCTTATGACTGAAAACTATGGGTACGGATATTGGATGATCAGCCGTCCGATTTTTGCGGGCCCGTTACTAGGTTTAATGATGGGCGACCTCCAAACAGGTTTGATTGTAGGGGCGAGCGTCGAATTGATGTTCATGGGGGTCCTGCCGATTGGAGGGAGCATCCCTCCAAATGCACAAATTGCAGGACTGATTGGTACCATTTTTGCAATCAGTGCTGGCGGTAAACCAGAAGTTGGAATTGCCCTGGCCTTGCCAATTGGCATTCTGGCTCAGCTTTTGATCATGCTTGCTTGGAACTTCAATATTTTTCTCGTGCATCGTGCTGAAAATGCTCTAAAAGCGCTTAATCTAAAGAGGGCAGGACGGCTGCACCTGTCTGGTTTGATCGTATTTTTCACAGTCATGTTCATCCCGACGTTTTTGGCCGTTCAGTTTGGAAGCGACTTTGTAAAGAACCTTGTGGATTCCATGCCTGCGTGGTTTCTGGATGGTTTAAAGGTTTCGGCAGGAATTCTGCCTGCCATAGGAATGGCAATGCTCCTGAAAATGATGGACTTCAAGAAGTATTGGTCATTTTTCCTGATTGGATTCGTACTGGCGGTTTATTTGGAACTCCCCGTACTATCGATTGCCTTGTTGGGTCTTGGAATCGCCATCAGCATTTCGGTGGTGATGAATATTGCAGATAACAGTGAAATCGCCCTTCCTTCGTCCCAGCGAGGTGAAGCGGAAACGGCGATCCTGACAAAGAAGGATTTAATCAGTACCTTTTTCCGTTCCTTCTTCAGCATGACGTCGATAAATTATGAGCGCTATGGCAGTTTAGGTTTTTGTTTTGCGGTAATTCCGGCACTCAAAAGACTTTATGGAGACGAAGAGGAATTAAAAGAAGCGATTGTCCGCCATAATGAGTTTTTTAACTGTCACCCGTATACTACCAATGCCATCATCGGTGTGACACTCGCCTTGGAAGAGCAACGGGCACAAGGAAAACCGATCACCTCTGAGACTATTTCTTCAACCAAAGCTGCATTGATGGGACCGCTTTCTGGAATTGGTGACTCTGTGTTTAAAGCGACCTTCATGACCATTTTTGCGGCAATTGGCGCTGGCTTGGCGTTGGAGGGAAACCCGATAGGTCCGATCCTATTCATCGTGCCAAACGTATTGCTAAACATTATCTCCCGCTATTATGGATTGATTTATGGGTACAGGTTTGGAATGAACCTTATCTTGAAAATGAAAGATTCGGATATCCTCAATAAGTTTGTACAGGGGGCAACCATTGTCGGATTAATGGTCACAGGTTCGATGATTGTCCATTTTGTTCAGGTGGGAGTGGCCGCTAAATGGAACTACGCTGGCAAAGAAATCATCTTGCAAGAACTTCTCGATTCGATCTTGCCCGGGCTTTTGCCTCTTCTCTTGACGCTTGGCTTCTTATGGGTTCTGCATAAATATAAAAAGGCAATCTACTGGCTCATTCTTTTTTGCTTTGTTGTAGGTCTAGTTGGAAAATCATTTGGAGTCTTGTAGGTGATAAAGATGGATAAAAAAAACGTATTGAACAAGATCAAGAATGGATTGATTGTGTCGTGCCAGGCAAGGGTAGGCTGGCCCATGTATGGGGCGAATATCATGGGCGCGTTAAGCAAGGCTGCTGAAAAAGGGGGCGCCGTTGGAATAAGGGCAACCGCGCCTGAAAATATCGAAGCGATCAGGAAGGTAACGACCTTGCCTATCATGGGGATTCACAAACAATGGTTGGATGAAAGCGAGGTATATATCACTCCGACCTATGAAAGTGCTAAAAGCATCATTGAGGCTGGTGCCAGCATTGTAGCCCTTGATGGCACCCAACGAAGGCGACCTGGGGGTGAAACGCTTGAAAGCATCATAAAAAATATCAATAGTAAGCATCCCAATATTTTAGTGATGGCAGATTGTGCGACTTTTGAAGATGGGCAGATCGCAGAAGAACTGGGAGCGGATATCGTATCAACGACATTGTGTGGATATACGGAGGAAACGAAAAACGTGAAGGAAGTCGATTATGTTCTCATTCATAAACTCTCTTCTGCATGCAAAATCCCCATCATTGCTGAAGGTCATATTCACACGAAGGATCATGCTCGAAAAGCCATTGAAAGCGGTGCCTTCGCTGTCGTGGTTGGAACGGCCATTACTCGTCCGGAAATTATCACGAAATGGTTCGTGGATGAATTGAAGCTGCTGGCTGAGAAATAGAAGCTTCCAAAACCGATCTATATGGCGGTGTCGGTCTTCTTCGCACAAATGCAAAAAAAGTTCTCATAGGTCAAGTGAAAAGGGCATGCATGCGTGCGTGCCCTTTTTTTGTTTTTTGCATACATCAGCTGCCAACTAGTTCAATATTTCTACTATAGGAATCATCCAGATATGGAGTTTGTAATGTTGCCTATTGATGTCCTGTTACTTGCAATTTCATAATATGCAGACCTGAATGGCTTATGAATTCATACATACCCCAGAAAAAGTTACATTCACCGGCGATGAAGGCAACCTCACGATCTATGGCCGTTTACACAAGTTTTTAAAACTGGCATGAAAGTTGCTTACTAGTTTAATAAGAATAAAAGTGAGGTGCTAAAATGACAGGCAAAACAAACCTGATGGAAACCCGTCAAAGCGACAATCCGCTGCAAGAGTTCCAGGATATTTTAAAAGAAGCGGTTCATGTTTTAGGGTATCCAGATTCTGTATATCAATTTTTGAAAACGCCGATGCGCTTTTTGGAAGTCAGCATTTCCATACAAATGGATAATGGTGAAACGCGGATGTTCCAAGGATACCGTGCCCAGCATAATGATGCGACCGGACCGACGAAAGGCGGGATTCGGTTTCATCCGGAAGTCACACCTGACGAGGTTAAGGCATTGGCGGGATGGATGAGCTTGAAATGTGGAATTACGGATCTTCCATATGGAGGCGCTAAGGGCGGTATTGTCTGTGATACCAGATTGATGAGTTCGTCTGAGCTAGAACGATTAAGCAGAGGGTACGTCAGGGCAGTCAGCCAGATAGTGGGACCGACGAAGGATATTCCTGCACCGGATATGTATACGAATTCCCAAATCATGGCGTGGATGCTCGATGAGTACGATCATATCAGGGAATTCGATTCACCAGGCTTCATTACCGGTAAGCCGCTGACATTAGGCGGATCGAAGGGACGTGAAACAGCTACCTCCAAGGGCGTGTTATATACGCTTCAAATGGTCTGTGAATTAGAGGGAATTCCCATTGAAGGCTTGCGCGTGATCATCCAGGGATTCGGGAATGTTGGCAGCCATTTGGCAATGTATTTGCATGAATGGGGGGCAAAGGTGGTTGGGATAGCGGATGAGCTCGGGGGAATATATGACCCAAACGGGTTGGATATTCCGTATCTTTTGAAGAACAGGGACTCTTTTGGTGTCGTTTCGAATTTATTCAACGAATCATTATCGAATTCCGACATATTGGAGAAGGAATGCGATGTGCTGATTCCTGCGGCAATTAGCGGGGTGGTCCATAAAGGAAATGCCGAACGATTGCAATGTAAAATCTTGATCGAAGCCGCGAACGGGCCGACAACAAAAGAAGCAATCAAAATTCTTGATGAAAAAGGTATCGTTTTGGTACCCGATATTCTGGCCAATTCAGGGGGAGTGATCGTTTCATATTTTGAATGGTGCCAAAACAATCAAGGATATTACTGGACGGAAGAACTTGTGGATGAACGATTGAAGGAAAAGATGGCAGAAAGCTTTTTGAATGTCCATCATACCTCACAAAAATTTTCGGTGAATATGAAAGTTGCTGCCTATATTGAAGGGATACGCAAGATCGCGGAAGCTTCCCGGCTTCGTGGCTGGGTCAGATACTAAAATGATGAAATATGGAAGAAAGGGGCTATCCATTGAACTTTGACATTCTTTCCGAAAATAAAGAAAATCAAGCGATCCATCATTATTGCCTTTTATCCAAAAATTATCGTTATGATGTGACCATTGTATATTCAGCGCAGTTCTTCGGTAAAGCGATGGTAACCTCCTTGCAGAACGGAAGAATGATCCTGATGTGTGCCGGCGATATTTCTTTGGATCAATATTGGGTCCAGGCGCTTGGCGTCGAACAAGAAGATATTCCTGAATTCCAGGATTTTCTTAAGTTAGTCCTGCAATCCCCATTTAATTTGGAACAATACTAAAAGGAGGAATAGTGCCATGTACATTGATGTGATTCTTAGCCCGTGTGAAGGTACGCTTGAAAAAATTTCGCTTTCCGAAAATTCCAGATTTTACGAATGGGAACAACTATTTCAAATCAAGAAAGCGGATGGGAGTGTGGAGATCATTGAAATTGGCGTCAGCGGGGAAATACAATCATTGGAGGTAATGGAGGGGGAAGAAGTGGTGACAGGGGAGGTCCTTGCTTATTTTAAAGAAGACTTATTCGTGACCGGCAGCGATTAATGATAAGCGAAAGAAGATGAAATGACTCATCTTCTTTTTTTGTTTTTCCGTAATCCTTCCCCGCTTTCTGGTTAGGGACAGCGATCGATGGGGGGGAATGGTCATGGTCCCCTATAGCCTAATTTGGAAGAAATCCGCTTGCCTGTTTCCATCACATGTTGAATGAGGAAATCCAGTCTGTCCTCTGTCAGATTAAAGCTGACAAATCCGATACTCACTGCGCCATGCACTTCCCCGAAATGGTTTAAGATCGGAACGGCCACTGAAGAGGTTCCTTCCGTTCTTTCATTGTGGCTGATGCCATAGCCTCTCACTTTCGTTTCTTTCAAGATATCCCATAATGCGGCTCTTTCATTTTCAGGAACAAGAGCATCTATGATTTCGTTCGCTTGGATATATGGCATGTAGGCTAGCATTGCCTTATTGGCGGCACCGATATGCATCGGGATCCGTGAGCCGAGCTGATCATATACGCGAATTTGGCTTTTTTCACTATCGATACGTTCGATGATGAGGGACTCCATTTCCATTGGCTGGCTAAGGTAGACACTTTCTTTCACCCAATTCATCAGCCTTTCCAGCTCTGGCCTGATTTGACTGATATAATCCATTTTGTCATACATCCGCAGGCCATATTCGAGCCAAATATTCCCCAAACCATAGTGTTTGGATTGCTCATCTTGTTGTATGAGGCCGTGCTTGGACATGGCTTTTAACAAGCGGTGCATGGAACTTACCGGAAGCTCACATTCTTGGGAGAGATCCGTAATGGCAAGCCCATTTACCGATGAATGGGAAACTAATACGTTAATGACATTCATCGCACGGTCAATCGATTGCATAAACATTCCACCTATCTTTCCATACAGAAATCGTGAAGATAATATTGTTTGAATATTTAAAACATATTGACATTATACCATAAAAAATTTTATAATTTAATAAAAATTCCTATTAACGGAAATGTTTTCCGCGTAGTGGAAAAAGGAGGAGAGGAAGTGTCATATTGTTCATCAATGTACAACTCTTTGCAACGTGTCATTGTTAAACACCCGAATGATGCGTTCATTAGTCAGGCGCATTTAAGTGATGAATGGCAAAGATTCAATTTTTCAGACGAGCCGGATTTAAAAGAAGCCGTAAGAGAGTTTGCTGATTTCATTTCCATTTTGGAGAAGTATGTACCCGACATCAGTTACTTGGCAGCATCGAAGGAAGTGGGCATTGACTCCTTGTACGCGCATGACCCTGTCAAGTTCACAAGCGAAGGAGCGATCCTTTTAAAGTCAGGGAAAAAACTTAGGCAGCCAGAGGCCGCTGTATACAAGCATTTTTGCATGGAAAATAACATCCCCATCATAGGCGAACTAACGGGGGAGGCAGTCGCGGATGGCGGTGATTTGGTTTGGCTTGATGATAGGACTCTAGTTGTAGGACATGGTTACCGGACAAACGCCGAGGGAATTAGGCAATTAAAAGAAATGACGGCCCATCTAGTGGATGAATTCATCGTAGTCCAGCTTCCCCATGATCAAGGGGAGGCAGAGTGTCTTCACCTCATGTCTTTCATTAGCATGATTGACCATGATTTGGCTGTCGTTCATTCACGGCTCATGCCAGTCTACTTCAGAAAACTCCTCATTGAAAGGGGCGTTCAGCTAATAGAGGTACCGGAAGAAGAGTACATGAATCTTGGCTGCAATGTGCTTGCATTAGCTCCGCGGGTTTGTGTAATGACTGCCGGGAATGAATATACAAAGCAAAAGCTTCTCGATGCGAAAGCCACGGTATATGAATATAAAGGAACTGAAATCAGTTATAAGGGCACGGGCGGGCCTACCTGTTTAACTTGCCCGGTAGTGCGAAAAAAATAGTGAATAATGGGGGAATGAGCTTTGTATAAACATGTCATCGTAAAAACACCAGGTAGAAGTTATGTAAATGGATTAACAACATCGGACCTGGGTACGCCCGACTATGATATAGCATTGGAACAGCATGCCGCTTATGTGGAAGCATTAAAAAAATGCGGGGTCGAGGTGACGCACCTCCCGGCAAATGAGGAGTTTCCAGATTCGACATTCGTAGAAGATACGGCTGTCATTACCCCTGAATTTGCGGTCATTACGAATCCAGGGGATGTTACCAGAAACAAGGAAATAGTGGAAATGGAACCCGTCTTGAAGGAGTTTCATGAAACCATTCACCATATACATGCTCCGGGAACTTTAGATGGGGGAGATGTGCTTCAAGTCGATGACCATTTTTATATTGGCATTTCCGAGCGTACAAATGAGGAAGGTGCACAGCAGTTAAAGAGAATCGTAGAATCCGAAGGCTATAAAGGGACGATTGTTCCATTAAAAGAGTTCTTCCATTTAAAAACGGGAATTGCCTACCTAGGAGATGATTTGATCGTTGCGGCTGGGGAGTTCATCGATCATCCAGACTTTGTCCAATATAAGAAAATCATCGTTTCAGCTGAAGATGAATACTCGGCGAACTGCATTCTCGTCAATGATTATGTCATTATCCCTAGCGGATATGTTCAGACGAAAAGTAAATTGAATGAAGCTGGATATAAAACGATCGAGCTGGAAATGTCAGAGTTCCGGAAGCAGGATGGCGGATTGAGCTGTTTATCGCTTCGCTTTTAATAAAGGTGAATGAAGGAAGCATGCCTCCATGCTTCCTTGCATTTGATGATGACAAACGGAAAGAGGGATTTCAATGGTCCAATTAAGATGGGGAACTCCGGAAAAACTGCGTGCATTACTATGTGAGCTTGTGGGCTGGGAAAGCAGGACGCTTACAGAAGGTGAAATCACGTTTCCTTATAAAGTCCAGGAGAAATTAGGAGAGCTTGATTTTTTTAAGAAGAATCCTGCCAATTTATCACTTCATGAAGTGGATATGGGAAGGCATTTCGTCCATGCTTTTTATAAGCATCCTGAAGCGGACGAGACAATCGTTTTGATAAGTCATTTCGATACGGTACAGACGGAGGAATATGGTGATCTCGAGATGCTGGCCTTTCAGCCAGAACAGCTCACGAAAAAACTCCTTGATCGAAAAGATGATCTGCCGGAAGAGGCGCGCATCGACCTCGAATCGGGTAACTACCTGTTTGGGCGTGGAACGATGGATATGAAAATGGGGCTAGCCCTACACATGGCCCTCATCGAAAAAGCAAGCATCGAAAAGTGGCCGGTCAATCTTTTGCTGCTGACCGTTCCAGACGAAGAAGTCAATTCTGCTGGCATGAGGGCGGCAGTCAAGGAGCTTGTTGCGCTGCGTGATAAGTATCGTCTTTCATATAAGATGTTTCTCAATAGTGAACCATCTTTTTCACAGAAACCTGGAGACGAGAGCCATTATATTTACTCGGGAACGATGGGGAAAATCATGCCGGCAGCGCTTTTTTATGGAAAGGAAACACATGTGGGAGAGCCATTGAAGGGGATGACAGCTAACTATATGGCCTCGTTCCTTACACAGCTCATGGAGTGGAACACTTCTTTTTTGGAAAGCGATTTCTCGGAAAAAACACCTTTGCCAGTATCGCTTCAGCAAAAAGATCTCAAATTGCAGTATTCAACACAAACGCCTTACCGCGCAGCAGCGCTTTATAATGTTTTCATCATGAAGAGAAGCGCTGGGGAAATCATGGATATTTTCGAGAAGGTTGCAGAGGAAGCGGCGATCAGGTGCAATGAGTCCTATAAGGCCTTATGCATTCGTGAACGGATTGAAGGGGTAGGTGAAGTTCAGGTGCTTCGCTACGAAAAACTGCTATCTTATGCCGTGGGGAAATTCGGGGCGAATCTTGTTGAGCAAATTAAAGGAGAGGTCCAGGCAAATGGGGATTGGGATGAGCGGGAAAAATCACTGCGGATCGTAGAAAAACTGATGATACAATGCCAGGAGCTTGCACCTGCCGTTGTATTGCTGTTTGCGCCGCCGTATTATCCTGCCGTCAATACATCAAGTGATCCGCTTGTCATCGAATCCGTTAAACTATTAAAGGAAACGGCGCAATTGTTTAATGAAGAAATCAGCCAGGTTCATTATTTCAATGGTCTTTGTGACCTGAGCTATGTCCAATATAAAGATGAATCGGATGGCTGGACCGCTTTTGAGAAGAACACGCCAGTTTGGGGGGATAGTTACAGCATTCCTTTTGCCGATATGCTAAAACTTCAGGCGCCGGTGCTCAATGTAGGGCCGTTCGGAAAGGATGCACACCAGCGAACTGAGCGGCTTCATATCGATAGTGCCTTCATTCATACGCCTCTCATGCTGGAAAAGCTAATAAAGAGCATGATCAAAGTCAAGGATGCGCATTGATCCCCAGCAGAAAAAGCAAGGATTACTTTGATAAAAGGTCCAAGTTGCAGCTCATAAAGGAGAAAATATATGGGAGGGTCAAATATGGATAACCTACCAAACGAGCAAATCACATCCGAGCCGCTTAATCCTAAAAATAATGTGCCGAACCAACTATCCGAGTTACCGGATAAAGGAATCAACCCTTTTGTGTTAATGTTCATCGTCATCGTGATTGTGACGATATTAACCTACATATTGCCTGCTGGCCAATATGAGAGGATTGAACAAGATGGTCGAAGTGTCGTCGATCCAACGTCCTTTAAATTTATCGATTCAACACCAGTAGGGCTATTGCAAATGTTCAGCAGCATTCACGCTGGAATGATCGAAGGGTCATCGATCATCTTGTTTGTCTTTTTATTTGGAGGGGCACTTGGAATCATGCAGGCAACAGGGGCACTTGATTCATTCATCAAATTCGTGGCGGTCCGATTCGGGACAAAAGAAAAATTGCTTATTCCGTTGATGGTATTGATTTTCGCCTCATTAGGGACATTGATAGGTTCAGCTGAAGATGCGCTCGTCTATATCGCGATCATCGTTCCGATGACGATTGCCTTGGGGTTCGACGCCCTCACGGGGTTTGCGATCGTCATCCTTGGAACCTTGGCAACGGGATTCATTTCCGGAATCACCAATCCATTCAATGTAGGGGTCGCCCAAAGCATTGCGGAACTGCCCATGTATTCGGGAATGGGGTTGAGAATTGCCATCCTTGCTGTGTTTTACGTCATCACCGTTTTATATATATATTTTCATGCCATGAAAGTGAAAAGAAATCCTGAATTAGGTGAATACGGTAAATTCAGGCGTGAAGATCATACGATGGTTGATGAAGACTTCAAGATGAGTAAACGACATTCCATGGCTTTATTCGTCTTATTGCTGAACTTCATACTATTAATCTATGGTGTCATTAAATTAGGTTGGTATATAAGCGAAATTGGCGGGTTGTTCTTATTGAGCGCGATCATCATGGGAATGATCGGGGGCTTATCAGCATCCAAGATGGCCAATGGCTTTATCTCAGGAGCGGGCGATATGGTTTCGGGGGCATTGATTATAGGGGTTGCGCAGACGATCTTGGTCATCATTACAAGCGGCGGCCTGCTGGATACGATTTTATATTATGCGGCAGGAATGGTCGAGCATCTACCGCCCGCCATCAATGCACTTGGAATGTTCATTGTGCAAATGTTCCTTAACTTCATCGTTCCGTCCGGCAGCGGCCAAGCAGCATTGACGATGCCAATCATGGCGCCGTTGGCGGATATAATGGGAGTGACAAGACAAACTGCCGTATTGGCTTTCCAATTGGGGGACGGGATATCGAATATGATATTCCCAACGTCTGGAGTGCTTTTGGCCGGTCTTGCCGTAGCGGGAATCTCATTTACGAAATGGGTGAAGTGGGTGCTTCCTTTCCTTATCATCCAGATTGCCGTGGCGATAATTTTTTTAATCATTGCCCAAAGCATTCAATATGGTCCTTTTTAAATGTAAAAATATCAGAATTTTCCAAATTAATAATCAAGGAGGCCTTTTATGTTGAAGCATGTACAGGAGACGATGGTTGATGAGGTGATTTCGTGGAGACGCCATTTTCACGAAAATCCTGAGCTCTCGTACGAGGAGCACGAGACTTCAGAATATATCTACACGATATTGAGCGCCCTTTCAGGATTAGAAGTGACTAGGCCGACCAAGACAAGCGTCATGGCGGTTCTCAAAGGAGACAAGGCTGCGGCGCAAAAACAGAATATCATCGCATTTCGTGCAGATATTGATGCTCTTCCGATCGAAGAGGAAACAGAATTGGAATGTAAATCAAGAAATCCTGGCGTCATGCATGCATGCGGACATGATGCGCATGCAGCGATGTTATTGGGTGCGGCCAAAATCCTTTCTGAAAAAAAAGCGGCCATCAATGGGGAAATCAGATTCATTTTCCAGCACGCCGAAGAGGTTTTGCCAGGGGGAGCTCAAGAGTTGGTGAAAAAAGGGGTCATGGAAGGAGTCGAATTTGCATTTGCCCTTCATGTTACTCCGTATGAAAGAACAGGGACGATATGTTTAAGGGACGGAGTGTTCTGTGCAGCAGCAGATGACTTTGAAATCAAGATCATTGGTCAGGGCGGACATGCTTCGACCCCTGAATTGACGATCGACCCGCTAATGATCGGTGCAGAAATGACAACCAATATTCAAAACATCGTCTCCAGAAAGATTTCCGCCCTTAGGGCACCCGTCATTTCAATCACTCAGTTTCATGCTGGAAGTGCGCTCAATGTCATTCCGGAATATGCTGAAATCGGCGGTACGATTCGCTCCTTACACTCCGATAGCCGAGTGAAGGCTAGGGAGTACTTGGAGCAAATCGTCAAAGGTGTCACCGAGGCTCATGGAGCAAGATACGAATTAACTTGGCATTTAGGTTATCCAGCCGTAGTGAATGATAAGGCTGCCGTTGATATTTCGCGAACGGTCATGGGAGAGATTTTTGAAGAAAAACAGATCATTGTGGTCGATGATCCGATGTTTGGAACGGAAGATTTTTCGGCGTTTTCAGAAATCGTTCCAGCTTCGATGCAGTTCCTTGGGGTTCATAGTGATGAGTTGGGAAAAGCTTACCCTTTACACCATCCTAAATTTAAAATCGACGAAAGGGCCTTGGAGTATGGTGTAAGATATTTTGTCGGGATTGCCGAAAAATTGTGCGGTCAGCAGCCATCAATTGAAGGAAGCATGGCGGGTGAGCTAAAAACGGGTAACATGGCCGAATGAATCGCGGCTGTCCGGAATTCGCTCCGGATTAAAATTTTAGATGGCCGGGAGAAGATAGTTAATTGATAAGATAAGGACGTGGAAATTATGGGGAATGGACTGGAGAAAGATGATCAACTGCAGCGTTCAATGAAGCGGCGCCATTTATTCATGCTTTCGCTTGGCGGCGTAATCGGTACGGGCCTTTTTCTGAATGCAGGCTATACCATTAATCAAGCAGGTGCAGGAGGGGCTTTGATTGGTTATTTAGCGGGCGGTATCATTTTATATATGGTCATGGTCTGTCTTGGAGAACTGGCGGTTCATATGCCGGTTACTGGTTCCTTCCAAAAATACGCGGCTGAATATATTGGGCCATCCGCCGGATTTTCACTTGGTTGGATGTATTTCGTCGGCTCGGCTGCAACTGCGGGTGTTGAATTTACAGCAGCAGGAATCTTGATGAAGCACTGGTTTCCCCACGTTCCCACCTGGATATGGTGTGCGGTGTTCATTCTGCTTTTATTCTCCTTGAATGCCTTGACGACCAGAGGGTTCGCAGAGGCTGAATATTGGTTCTCCGGGATAAAAATCATTGCCGTAATCTTGTTCATCTTAATAGGAATCGCTGGCATCTTTGGTTTCGTCTCTTTATCGGATCGTCCGACCCCATTCTTTGAGAATCTTGCTCCTTCCGGCCTTTTTCCAGCAGGGGGGATAACGATTATCTTCGTTACCATGATGAATGTCATATTCTCATATCAAGGCTCGGAACTGATCGGAATCGCAGCGGGGGAGAGTGAAAAACCGGAAGAGAACATCCCTAAGGCAATTCGCAATGTCCTTTTTAGAATCATTGTCTTTTACCTTGCATCCATCATCATCCTTTCAGCGATATTCCCTTCGTCGGAATTGGGCTTATTGGAAAGTCCATTTGTTACCTTGATGAAGATAGCGGGGGTACCTTATGCAGCAGGCATCATGAACTTCATCATTTTGACAGCGATACTTTCCGTCGGGAATTCGTGTCTATATGCCTCAACACGCTTGCTTTGGGCGATGGCCCATGATGGAATGGCACCAAAGGTTTTCGGTTTATTATCCAAAAGGAAAGTGCCTTTGAATGCCCTTTTATTCACCATAATCTTTTCACTATTATCGTTATTGACCAGTTTCATGGCTGCTGATACGGTGTTCGTTTTGCTCATGTCGATTGCGGGCATATCCGTTACTATCTCCTGGATGGGGATTGCCTTATCACAATATATGTTCCGCAGGAAATTTATAAAAGCCGGCGGGAAAACGGAGGAGTTACAATACAAAGTGCCTTTTTATCCTTTTGTCCCTTTGTTTTGCTTAGGCTTTTGTTTAATGGTATTAGTATTCCTTGCTTTTGATCCGACTCAGCGGGTTGGCTTGTTCTACGGAATCGGATTTTTGGCAGCCTGCCTTTTATTCTATAAGTTCAAATTGGCCAAGAAGATTCCGTCAACGATGCAAATGGAAAATGGTAATGAGAAATTGATGTAGTCATGAGAAATGACTCGTTCGCAGAAATGGCGAACGGGTCATTTTTTCATATTAAAGGTTCTTTTGCATACTCACAGGGTACTGTCAGAACAAAATAAAATAGATTGACAATTATATAGAAGCCCTTTAAGATTAAATAAATACTACTTATTAGAATAAACAGATAAATAGTATTTATTTTCTCCCTATAAATTCAAAGGAGGCTGGTAATGGGTAAGTTGATTCTTTCGTCATAAAGAAAAGGCAAACGATTACTGGATTTTCGTGAGATATGACTCCCATTCTCATTTAAGACCCGTTACCATGTATACTGTTGGTAAAGGTATAAGAAAGGGAGGCAATGCAGGCAATGCAAAATAGAAGTGAAGAATTGGTCCATGAGCTTGGACGGAAAATCGTGAACGGAGAATACCTTCCTGGCGAAATATTGCCAAAGGCTGAAGTATTGAGTGAAATGCATGGAGTCAGTCGAACTGTGGTCCGTGAAGCCCTTAAGGGGTTGGCTACCCGTAAACTTATAAGGTCCAATCAAAGGTCAGGAACGAGTGTATTGCCAAGGGCCATGTGGCAGTGGTGGGATATTGATGTATTGACCTGGATCATTGAAGATGAAAACAATAGTGACTTTATCCTTCATTTGACCGATGTTCGGCTGGGGCTTGAACCAATGGCAGCAGCCTTGGCAGCTAAAAGGGCAACGGACCAAGATCATGTCAAGATCAAGGCATGCTTCGAAAAGCTTGAGCAATCTGTCGGGGACGAGAGAGCCTGGGCAAAGGCTGATTTTGAATTCCATCAAAGCATATTACACGCGTCTTATAACGACTTAATGATCGGCACCATCCAGTCCCTGCATAAAGCGCTCATAATAAGCCGTGAAAAAACGTTTCATGCGGTGAAGGAATATGCAGATCCGACCTTCGATTCTCCAACAAAGGAAGTGTTGGATCGGCATCGGGCAATATATGAGGCCGTGCTTGCACGTGATGAAGACCTGGCACGTCAAAAAATGACAGACCTGATCTTACGTGTCAAGCGGTTGCTGGAAGAGATATATGTATCATGAAGTTCTCCATGATAAATGCTAATCATCATTTTTCTAAAAGAAAGGAGTAATGGAGTTGGGTATACAAGTTGTTAGATTCGAAAAAGAAAATAAAGCAAGCTGGGGGGTTGTTGCTGGAGACAAAATCCTCGTCCTTAATGAAGCATATGGCACCCTGGCCGAATTTCTCGAGAAAGGGGCCGAGAAGGCTCGTGGGATAATGAAGCAAGGAACAGCCGATTTTGTTTCATTAAAGGAAGTGAATATCCTGAGTCCGGTTACGAAACCGGCGAGGATCGTTTGCCAAGGGGCGAACTATTCCACACATCGTGCCGAGGCAGGGCTTGAAACGGGACGTCCGCCGTTTAATATGATTTTTAGTAAAGCGGACAGTTCCCTTTGTGGGGCCTACACGGAAATCGTTCGTCCTGCGCACGTGAAATTGCTGGATTATGAAATAGAGCTTGGTCTTGTGATCGGTACGGATATTACAGCGCCAGCCCATGTTACCGATAAGAACCTTCATCGATATGTGGCAGGTTTAGTCATTGTGGATGATGTCTCAGCAAGGGATATCCAGCTTCCCGAAGGTCAATGGTTAAAAGGGAAAAGCTATCGGACATTCGGCCCCACAGGTCCTTACCTTTACCTGCTTGATGAAGAAGAAATCCCGTTAATCCATGATTTAGAGGTGAATCTTTGGGTGAATGACGAATTACGTCAGTCTGCTAATACGAATCAATTATTATTTAAGCCAGCAGAAACATTAACAGAGCTAAGTGAAATCATGGACTTATCAAAAGGAGATTTGATCATTACCGGAACAACAGGCGGGGTCGCTCTAAATCTTTCAGCAGAAATCATGGGTAAAGTATCCAGTCTGGCGGTCCCTGGGCAAGAGAAACTGGATTTGCTCGTTGAGAATCAAAAAACAAGTGCAAAATACCTTCGGGATGGCGATGTAATTCGTTGTACAATCAAAAGCCAGGATGGGAGGATAGACCTTGGCGAACAGATTAATACAGTCATTCCAAGTCAAGTTGCTAGTCTCCTAAATTCTTAAGTGGATGTAAAAGGTTGGGATCGTGCATGTACCTTGTTTTGAGGTGAATCCCAGCTTTATTCCTCGCTTAAGTTATACAGCTCGATTTATTTGTATGCGCTTACATGAGGTATTGCGATATTGGTATGAATGATGGAAGGGGATGTTTTATGAAAAATGAGATTTTCGATGTAGCGATCGTCGGTTATGGTCCAGCAGGGAAATTGTTAGCAGCCTTGCTTGGCCAAAAAGGCTGGAAAGTGGGTGTGTATGAACGATTTCCAGAGCCCTTTTCATTACCTAGAGCCGTACATTATGATCATGAAGTAGCGAGGATCCTTCAAACGGTAATCCCTACGATTGATATCGAAACGATTTCCGAAAGAGTTCAAGATATGTACGAGTGGTGTAATGCGGATCATCAAGCCCTTTTGAAATTGGATTGGTCGGAGTTTGGCATCTCTGGATGGCCGCGGGATATGTTTTTCAATCAACCTGAACTGGAACGAAAAATGGATATATCGTGCAAAAGCCTATCTACAGTAAGCATCAATCTTGGATATGAGGCAGTCGGACTTTCTGAATATCAGGATAGGGTGGATTTGATCGTCAAAGATTTTCAGGGTGTACAAACAAAAGTAACAGCTCGGTATGTTGTAGGATGTGATGGGTCCAATAGTTTCGTTCGTAAACAGATGGACCATACGGTCACCGATCTGGGATTTCAATCCGACTGGCTCGTGGTGGATATCATCCCAAAAGTAGAACGGGAGTGGAAACCTAGCAATCTGCAATTATGTGACCCAGCACGACCAACAACCGTTGTTTCTGGAGGACCAGGAAGGAGGCGGTGGGAATTCATGGTTCTTCCTGATGAAACAAAGGAGGAACTTAATCATGAAGAAGTCGCTTGGCGTTTATTGGAACCGTGGAATATTTCAGCTGATAATGCGATTTTGGAGCGGCATGCCGTTTATACATTTCGGGCAATGTGGGTGGATGACTGGCGAAAAGGAAGGCTTATGTTAGCAGGCGATGCTGCTCACTTGACTCCACCGTTCATGGGGCAGGGACTATGCTCAGGGCTTCGTGATTCGAAGAATTTGGCTTGGAAGCTAGATCTTGTTTTACGCGGCGTAGCTGATGAAGCCATCCTGGATACGTATACCACAGAAAGAAAACCTCATACACAAGCGGTTATTGAAGCCGCTCTATTTTTAGGCAAAATGATTTGTGTAACCGATCCAGAAGCTGCGAAGGAAAGGGACGAAGCCTTTTTAACTGGAAAGGCACCGGAATTTCCAGAATTCCCGAACATGACGGACGGAATTCTTTATAAAAACGATGAAGCAGCCAGTGAATCGCATGCAGGTCGGTTGTCGTTGCAAAGTGAAGTGAACTACAAAGGCGTGACAAGCCTGTTGGACGATGCAGTTGGACAGGGATGGAAGATTTTGAGTTTCCTTGACGATGCAAGCAGATTTTTAGGGGATGGGCAGATAGAGTTTATGGAGCAACTGGGAACAAGATTCATAACCATTATTCCGAATCAAGAAATAGGCAGGGATGCTGTAGTGGATGTAAAGGGGAAGTACAGACAGTTTTTTGATGAAACCGGATTCAAAGCGGTCATTGTCCGCCCGGACTTTTATATATTTGGTGCTGTTTCGTCATTCGATCGGCTGCCTATTTTGATCGATGATCTTTCGAGACAAATAAAGCTGAATAGGAAGACAGACAATTCTAGATACATCACTCAATAAGAGAGTATAGGGTGTGTCATCACCCTATTGATAAGGTATTGCCTGTGGGAGGCAGGACCAATCATGTCCATGAATTAAGTATAGCATAACTATCGAACTATTATTAATGAATTAGCTGAATATTAGAAATCCGACTTATAAGTTTATTCATATAGCAAATGATAATGGAGGAATGAATGATGACCAAAATAAAAGTTTTTCGGTTAGCATATGCAGATTTCATGACGAAAAATCCAGAAGATATGATTAATTATTATACAAATGTAATGGGTTACCGGGTCACGGAAAAGACAGCAGGCATTACATATTTAAGTAACGGGCTCGATCATCATAATATTATCATCACACCAGCTGAAAAAACGGCCATTCGCAGCTATGGATATCAATTGGATGGTAAGCTGAGCTTGGAGGAAGTACAGGAGCAATTACAATTACAGGGCATCGCATCAAAACTGAGAAAAGGAAAGCCTGGAATTGCCACGCTCATTGAATTAAATGATCCTGCTGGAAATATCATTGAATTATTTACGGATATGGAACACTCAGCTGTTGGCTATGGTTCTTCGGGTATCGTTCCCCTGAAACTTGGACATATCGCTTTTTATGCGGACAATCACAAGGAAGTGGTTCAATTTTACCAAGAGTCATTAGGCTTCTGGTTTACAGATCAAATTGGTGAAGACTTTTGCAACTTCTTAACATGTAATTCGGATCATCATGTATTGAATATTGTTGCATCCAACGACACCAGAATGCATCATATTGCCTTCCAGCTGAAAGATGCCAGTCATCAATGCAACAGTTCAGATGTATTGGCGAAACATGGCCGCCCGATACTTTGGGGACCATCGCGCCATACGGCTGGCCATAACATTGCTTCATACCACCATGATCCAGATGGGAATATCATCGAGCTTTACACGGATCTTGATGTATTCATCCCTGAACTTGGCATGTTTGAGCCGCGTCCATGGCATAAATATTTACCGCTTAAGCCGAGAGTTTGGGAAGGTTTGAGTTCATGGGGAACTGAATTCGAAGTGGATTTGGCAAAAGTATAAGAGTATAGGGCGAGCGGTGATCGATCGTTAAAGCGGCAGCAGGATGGGGCAGTATTTTCTCTACCTCTGATCATGGATCGGACTTTTCATTTTCCCGATGCTTCTTCTCGGTGATCTAATAGGAGGGGCAGGAGGAGAAATCCATGAATACCTGAAGTCCAATTTAGAGTATGTTATGTAGGAGCCAATTGGAGGATTGGCTCCTCTTGTTTTCAAGCATCAGGTAATGATCAAACTGCAGATATCCGAAAAGCTGAACCTGATATGATGAAGGAGGCCATCTCCTGGCCTATTTCAAATGCTACAGTAGCGGACTCGCATTAAAAATTCCCCTAAGATTCAGTTCCAAGGGGAATTTATAAGAGTCTCAGCTTCTTATTTTATGTTTTTTTCATCATCAATATCCTGTTAAAGGGGGTAAGGTGATGTTCCCCAGGATGACATCCTTTTTTGCACCTGTAGCGCAGGGGACATTACTTGGTTTGCCATTAAACGTCTCGTTTGCAAGCAAGGCAAATGCTACGGCCTCTTTTGCTTCAGATGAGTATCCCAACTCTTCCTGCGTGAGGACGGTTATGGAATCTCCAAGCAAAGAGCGGATCATTTCAATTAACGTGTTATTGTAGCTGCCGCCCCCGCCGATGATCACTTCTTCTATGTCGGTTTTCGGCAGGATGAATGCTCGATAGTTGTCGACGATGGACTTGGCGGTAAACATCGTTACCGTCGCTAAGATGTCTTCGCCCGGAAGCGTGTTGAATTGCCTTAATAGATTTTCAACATATTGTTTGCCGAACAGCTCCCTGCCTGTCGACTTTGGTGGATGGCTCATAATATAGGGGTGGCTGAGGCAATAAGCTAATAGCTCTTCATTCATTTGCCCCTGCTTCGCCAATTTCCCGCCTTCATCATATTTCCTATTAAATAACTGGCGGCATACCTCATCAATGATCATATTCCCTGGACCGGTATCGAAGGCATACATGTCTTCGAGGGTGGCTTGCTTGGGCAGCACCGTCACATTTCCGATTCCCCCGATATTTTGAAGCAATCTTCCCTTCGTTTCACTTCTGTAAAGAACATATTCGGTATAAGGTACGAGCGGGGCACCCTGACCGCCAGCGGCCATGTCCATGGTGCGAAAATTGGATATGACTGGTGTGTTCGTGTCGTATGCTATCACTGCTGGTTCCCCAATTTGAAGGGTTGACGGAACCATATTCTCTTCCTGCAAAGGCTGATGATAGATCGTTTGCCCATGGCTTCCTACTAGATCCAGGTGCTCCAGGGGCAGTCCGGCTTTCTTGCAAACTTCCTTCGTTGCCTCTGAAAATAATTTTCCTAACTTGAAATTCAAACTGCAAATCAATTGCACATTGGATGTATCAACGGATAAAGACTGAACGATTTCTTCTTCCACGGCTTTCGGAAAAGGGTAGGTGATGAATTCGATCATTTCAATTTCCGTCTTCAGGCCGCTATCATTCACACGAACAAGTGCCGCATCGATGCCATCCAATGAGGTTCCGGACATTAATCCTACTATGTACATTTTCATGCCACCCATCTTTGCTAGTTTTATCATAACAAGGAATGTTATCTTACCTTTATTTTAATCTGCTTGGTTTGTTTGCTTTCATTGTGGGTACGGTCCAAGGCAGTCACTACATAAGTGTAAGTCTTTCCTTTTTCGACGGTACGGTCGATGAACGATTGATCATCCTTTTCTTTGTGGGCTGTAGCCAGTAAGTTCGTTGAATCCTCAAGATTTCCTTCATGCTTCCCATCAAAACGATAAATGGCATAATAAGATGCATCTGAATGCTTGTGGTCGCGAATCTTGAATTGGATTTCGGCACCCTTCTGCTTGGCCTTGCCAACCTTAGGAGGTTTTGGCGCTTCATTATCTATCCAAGGCATCGATGGAACCAAGGCAGGATGGCGGTAAATGTCTTCACGTAAACGGTCTGCTATCCCGAGTGGGTTATTCCGTAAATCTTTTGCACTGAAATGCATGCTGCCATCGAACTCTTTAAAAGATCGATTTAATTTTATCTGGTTTGGCAGTTCTTCCGGATCAAACCAGTTTTGCACGCCGTTGGACTCCGTATTGATTTTGTAATCTGCCTGTCCAATATAGAGCTGGACATTTTTACCTTTGACTTCTTTTGTCCACCAATCAAGAAGCTTCGCATAGTCGGCTACGGGCAATCCTATGTTCCAGTATAATTGAGGCGCAATGTAATCGATGTAGCCATTATTGATCCATGTTCTTGTATCCGCATATAAATCATCATAATTGGTTTGTCCGGCAGCGGTGTCCGAGCCTGTTGGATCAACCGCTTTGTTACGCCAGACTCCAAATGGACTGATACCAAACTTCACATAAGATTTTTCCGCCTTGATTTGTTCATTGATATGTTTAACTAGATTGTTAACATTGTCCCTGCGCCAATCTTCTACATTCGAAAATTCAGCTGCGCCATACCTTTGATAGGAATCATCATCTGGAAAAGGTATGCCGGCAATCTTATAAGGGTAGAAATAATCATCCATGTGAACCGCGTCGATATCATAATTCTTAACAACTTCCATAATACCGTCAATCACGAACTGCTGTACTTCAGGGATGCCTGGATCAAAGTACAATTGCTGTCCGTAGGGGATGACCCAATTTGAATGCTTTCTGGCAGGATGGGATTCCGGTAGTTTATCAAGGTCAGAGAGTTCAGCCGTTTTTCCTAAAGGCATGGTGATTCGATAAGGATTGAACCAGGCGTGAAATTCCATATTCCGTTTGTGAGCTTCCTCAATCATGAATGCAAGGGGATCGTATCCTGGATCCTTTCCTTGAACACCTGTTAAATATTGTGACCAAAGTCCATAGCGGGAAGGATAAAAAGCATCGGCTGTCGGTTTGATCTGCATGACGACAGCATTCATCCCCATCGCTTTTTGCTCATCCAAATACTTGATGAATTCTTCTTTCTGAGCCGTAACTGTCAATCCGGGCTTCGATGGCCAGTCGATGTTTAGCACGCTTGCAATCCAGGTGGCACGAAGTTCCTGCTTAACATGGGCCGTTTTGGGAGATGGCGAGTGAGCATCTGCATCTGCCATCAAGTCAGCGGGAAGGAGAAGCGATCCCCCCACTAAAGCAGTCAGTGCCAATGAACCTAGTTTTCTTTTTGTGATTCTTCCATTCATCAATCGTACAACCTCTTTTCAGCTAGTAATTTTTATATGATTATTTGTAAGCGTTAACAAATAATGAATATACCTATTCACTTAAAAAATGAAAGGGAATGCCTGAAAAAATAATGAATGCATGAAAATATTAAAAGTATGCAAAAATTCATAAAAATATAGAGGTAATACGCTTATTTTAAAATTAATTTTCAAAAATGTATATACAATATTGAAATTAATTTTTAGTAATGTTATATTCTTTTTAGAGATTCAACAGCATCACTACAGAAATAAAAAGGATGATAGGCATGCTAGAGCATTTAACGACAGAGCGTCGTAACGAAAAGACCATGAGTTTGGATGAAATGAAAACGATTGAATTTTTAGAAGTGATGAATGAGGAAGACATGAAAGTTGCACAATGCGTTAAGAAGGAATTGCCGCAAATTTCAAAAGCCGTGGATATGATCGTTGCAGCAATGAATGCGAAGGGCAGATTGATCTATATGGGTGCCGGAACGAGTGGACGCATCGGTTTATTGGACGCCGTGGAATGCCCCCCTACCTTCAACACTGACCCCGGGGAAGTGGTGGGTCTTATAGCAGGAGGAGAAAAGGCTTTCATCAAAGCGGTTGAAGGTGCTGAAGACAGCTTTGATTTGGGACCCGAGGATTTAAAGAAAATCGATTTAACAAGCAAAGACGTTGTTGTCGGCATTGCCGCAAGCGGGCGAACGCCATATGTCATTGCCGGCCTTGAATATGCCAATCAAGTTGGCGCAGGCACGGTATCGATAAGCTGTAACAAAGGTTCAGAGATAGGGAAAATCGCCAAAGTTGCCATCGAAGTCGTAAACGGGCCTGAAGTTCTGACTGGTTCTACACGATTGAAAGCGGGCACATCCCAGAAACTAGTGTGCAACATGCTTTCCACAGCTTCAATGGTGGGCATCGGGAAAGTCTATGGGAATTTAATGGTGGATTTACAGTTGACTAACGAAAAGCTGGTCGAACGGGCAAAACGGATCATCATGGATGCCACCGACTGCAGTTATGATGTGGCAGATGAATATTTAGCAAAGGCACATTCACAGCCTAAAATTGCCATCGTGATGATTTTAACGAATGTTTCATATGAAGAAGCGACAAACCGTTTGGAAATCGGAAAAGGTTTCATAAGAAAAACGATTTAAGCTTTTTATAAAAAAAAATGGGAGGAATTAATAATGAAGGTATTATTCGTATGTTCAGGTGGAATGTCAAGTGCAATCGTTGTAAGCGCTTTAAAAAAGGAAGGCGAAAAACAAGGCGTGAACATTGAAGTGTTAGCAGTGGGCTCTCAAGAATTCGATGCAGAGGTCCGGAACGGCTGGGATGTTGCCATGGTGGCACCTCAGGTCAAGCATCGTTTTGACGGCTTCAAGGCATCCGCCGATGATGCGGGAGTGCCATGTGAAGCGATACCTGCCCAAGCTTACAGCCCGCTTGGCGGCCCTAAGCTCTTAAAGCTAGTAACCGAACTAGTAAAATAATCAATCACCAAAAAGCTTCTTATCTATCATAAGTAAAAGGGGAAAACAACCATGGACAAGTTTGTAGCGTTTTTAGAAAATAATCTTTCAACACCGATGGCTAAACTGTCTGAGCAAAAACATTTACGGGCAATTCGGGATGGAGTGGTTTCTGCATTGCCATTCATCATCTTTGGGAGTTTGTTTTTAATCATCGCTTTCCCGCCTGTCGCAGCAGACTCGGCAATAGGTGAATGGTCTGCAAAGCACATAGCAGAAATTTTAATTCCATATCGGTTAACGATGTTCATCATGACGCTTTATATTACATTTGGTATAGGCTACAGTTTATCCCAAAGCTATAAACTTGATCCGCTATCAGGAGGCCTGCTCTCATTGGCTGCCTTCTTGTTCACAATCGGTGTAAAAACGATGGATGACGTGGGGTTTGTGCTGCCCATGACAAATCTCGGTGGCCATGGTCTATTTGTGGGAATGCTTGTATCCATTTTCGCAGTTGAAGTTTTACGGCTATGCAAGACGAAAAACATCACCATTAAAATGCCGGATTCGGTTCCAACATCCGTGGCCCGTTCCTTTGAAGCGTTAATACCGGTTTCGATCGTACTGCTAGTGATGACGTTCATTACCGTCGTGTTTGCAGTCGATTTACATTCCCTTGTCGATAAAGCGGTTGCACCGCTAATCAGTGCAGGTGACACTTTGCCAGGTGTATTGATTCCAGTGTTTTTGATTACTTTCTTCTGGTCGTTTGGCATTCATGGCGTGTCTGTTGTGGGCGCCGTTGCTCGCCCGGTTTGGGAAGTGTATTTAGCGAATAACTCGGCAGCGGTTGCAGCGGGATCAACAATACCGCATGTAGCGCCTGAAACATTCTTCCAATGGTTTATTTGGATTGGTGGCTCTGGTGCAACACTCGGCCTGGTCATTGCAATGCTGTTAACGGCAAAATCGACCTATAGCAAAGCGATGGGGAAAGCAACGATCGTTCCAAGCATCTTTAACATCAATGAACCAGTCATATTTGGGATGCCGATTGTACTAAATCCGATCTTGATCATTCCATTCATCATAACTCCATTGATTGGTGCGACACTTGCCTATATAGCAACGTCCATAGGGCTGGTCAACCCTACATATGTAATGGTGCCTTGGACATTGCCAGCTCCGATAGGCGCCTATCTTTCAACAGGCGGTGATTGGAGAGCGATCATTCTTGTCCTGGTCAATCTATCAATCTCTGTAATTGTTTATCTGCCATTCTTTAAAATGTACGATAAAAAACTCTTGGCTCAAGAAAATACGGTAGAAACAACAGATAGCAAAAATATCGCTTTATAAGTGAGAGCAAAAAAGGGAGTTTGGAACGGAATGCTCCAAACTCCCTTTAATTAGGATGGAGAAGGTGGAGTACGATGAATACGACAAAAAAAATTCACTTTTTCAGTTACAAAAGTGCATTTATCTTTTTCAGTTTCATTCTTGTTTTTAATTTTATCTTTAACGCATTGATGGATGCCCTCGGAATGGATAAGCAATTATCACTGTACTTAGGAAATACATGTGCGATCAGTGCAGGATTGACGATTGTCATATGTTTGGTTGAAGGTAAGTTTAAAAACAAGAAACAGGCGTCACTCTTATTCTTGTCTTTATTGGCAGTCAGCGCCGTTGTATGTCATGCAATCATCTATGCATAAAAGTAGAAAGTGGTGAGGGGTAAATGAAAGTGTCAAAAGGGTTGAAGGTAGCCACGATTGGAGGCGGATCCAGTTATACACCTGAATTAATAGAAGGTTTCATTAAACGTTTTGATGAGCTGCCGATTAAAGAACTTTGGTTAGTGGACATCGAAGCTGGAAAGGAAAAGCTGGAGATCGTTGGGACGTTGGCAAGGAGGATGGTCAAAAAGGCGGGCGTACCCATGGAGATCCATTTAACATTGGACAGGCGTCAAGCATTGCAAAATGCGAATTTTGTCACTACGCAGATGAGAGTCGGTTTACTGGAGGCACGAGTCAAAGATGAGCGCATCCCATTGGAACTGGGATTGATAGGGCAGGAAACGAATGGAGCTGGCGGTTTGTTTAAGGGTTTGCGAACGATACCCGTTCTCCTTGAAATCGCCGAAGAAATGCAGGAGCTGTGTCCGGATGCATGGCTAATTAACTTCACGAACCCAGCCGGAATGGTGACGGAAGCACTTCTCCGCTACAGCAGCCATAAAAAAGTCATCGGGGTATGCAATGTGCCATTTAATATGCATATGTCAATTTCAAAAATGATGGGTGTTGATAGGGAGAGAGTACATATAGACTTCGCGGGACTGAACCATATGGTATTTGGGGTTCATGTATACATTGATGATCGGGAAGTGACCGATGAGGTGCTCGAAATGCTCGCTAATCCGGAAATTCAGCTGACGATGAAGAATATTGCCCCGCTTCCTTGGAACAGGAGGTTCTTGAAATCATTAGGCGTAGTTCCTTGCCCATACCATCGCTATTATTACAAAACAAAAACGATTTTAGAAGAAGAGTTGGCAGCGTTCAAATCAGGGCAAACCCGGGCTGAAATTGTGAAAACATTGGAAGAGGGCCTTTTTGATCTATACAAGGATGAGACCCTTGCCGTCAAGCCTCCACAGTTGGAGCAACGTGGCGGGGCTTACTATAGCGATGCTGCGTGTAATGTCATTTCGTCCATTTATAATGATAAAAAGGACATTCAAGTTTTGAATGTCCAAAACAAGGGCGCCCTCGCCGAAATTGATTTCGATTCAGCTGTGGAGGTTAGCTGTATCGTCACTAAAAATGGCCCAATCCCCCTCACAATGGGAAAACTGCCTGTCCCAATACTCGGCTTGATTCAGCAAATTAAATCATTCGAAAGAATAGGAGCAGAAGCAGCTGTTACGGGCTCCTATGACAGAGCGTTGCTCGCATTGACCATTAATCCGCTGATTCCCAGTGATGACCTGGCTGAAGAGGTTCTGCAAAAACTGTTGAAAGCACATGAGGAATACTTACCACAATTCTTCCAAGAAAATGCTTTGGCGGACAGACAGGGATAAATCCAATCATCATCTGAATATTTTTCATGAAAACATACCGATCATACTTTAACATAAATAGGAGTGTAGAAATATGTCAACTGAACTGAACAATAACGAAATGGAAATCTTTGAAATCATCTCACATAGTGGAAATGCAAGAGGACTGGCCTTTGAAGCATTGACGGAAGCGGAAGAATTCAATTTTGAAAAAGCGGAAGAGCTAATAAAACAAGGTCAGGAAGAATTGAATTTGGCTCATAAGACACAAACCAAATTAATTCAAGCCGAATTGAATGGTGTTCCCAGTGAAAAGACTTTGTTGATGATCCACGCGCAGGATCATTTAATGACGGCGATGAGCGAGCAAAAACTGATTGAACATATGATCCGGATCATCAAAAAATTAGCGCCGCAACAGTAATAAAGAAAGAGGTGAGACAAATGGGCAAACTAGGTATTTCCATCTATCCAGAACATTCAACCGTTGCAAAAGATATCGAGTACATTGCTATTGCACATAAGTACGGTTTCAAAAAGATCTTTACATGCCTGCTTTCAGTCGAAGGTGATAAAGAGAAGGTCATGAACGAATTCAAAGAAACGATTGTATTTGCCAATCAATTGAATATGGAAGTGATGGTCGATATTGCGCCGCGTGTCTTCGGGACTCTAGGGATTTCTTATGACGATCTTTCATTTTTTGCAGAGCTGGGTGCATATGGAATTAGGCTGGATATGGGCTTTACAGGTAATGAAGAGTCGATCATGACACATAATCCATATGGTATGAAAATTGAAATAAACATGAGCAATGCAACGAATTATTTAGAAAATATCATGAATTATAAACCGAAAAAAGAAAATTTGATCGGATCACACAACTTTTATCCTCATCGCTATGCAGGATTGAGCTACCCTCATTTTGTGAAATGCTGTGAATCTTTCAAAAAGCATAATATCCGCACATCAGCCTTCATAAACTCAAAGGCGGCGACTTACGGGCCTTGGCCCATAACAGAGGGATTGTGTACATTGGAAATGCACCGGGAATTAGCCATTACCACTCAAGCGAAGCACTTGTTTGCAACCGGATTGATAGATGACGTGATCATTGCAAATGCCTATGCATCGGAAGCGGAATTGCAACAGCTTAGCATGCTGGATCGTGGATTGTTGACATTAAATGTAAATCTCCATGAAACCATAACGGATTTAGAGAAAAAAATCGTCCTGGAAGAATTTCACTTTTACCGTGGGGATGTGTCCGATTATCTTATCCGTTCGACTCAATCACGCGTCAAGTATAAGAATGAAGAGTTTAAGCCAACCTACACGCCTGATATTAAACGCGGTGACCTTTTAATTGAAAATGAGCTCTACGGACAATATAAAGGTGAATTGCAAATTGCGTTGAAAGATATGAAGAACTCAGGCAAAACGAACGTAGTTGGCCGTATCGCAGACGAGGAAGTTTTCCTGCTTGATCATTTGGAGCCATGGGGTAAATTCCAATTCAATTCAAATTAGTGGTTTAAAGGTGAAAAGGGAAGGAACAGTAAACATTCCTCCCTTTTTTTTATGAATAGGAGAATGATATGAACTATATTATCGGTGTTGATGGCGGCGGCACTAAAACAGAAGCAGTTGCCTATGGAGTAGCGGGGAATAAAATTAGCGAAGGCAAAGCCGGCTATGGTAATTTGCTCATAAATGAAGAACATGCGATAGCGAACATCATCCAGGCCATTGAACAATGCAAGGCACCGATTGAAAATGGAAAATGCCTTTACATCTGTTTAGGATTAGCTGGATATGGCGGGGTGAAAAACCCACAAGGAATAAAAAGTGCATTAACGAAGGCGTTCAATATCCCTTTTACGATCGTTAATGATGGAATTATCGCCCATGCTGCCTTATTGAAAGGAAAAGATGGGGTTTTGACGATTTCAGGAACAGGAGCTGTAAGTATCGGAACCCATGATGGTGCCGTGGAGCAGGCTGGGGGCTGGGGACATCTCCTTGGGGACGAAGGCAGTGGCTATTGGATTGCGATGAAGGCATTCATCAATATGACAAAAGAAGATGACGAAGGCCTGGAGCAGAGCCAATTAACTGGAGCGCTTCTGTCAAAACTGGGCTCTCAACGTGTAGGGGATTTGAAAAAATTCATCTATTCCGCGACGAAGGCCGATATTGCCGCATTTGTTCCATTGATTGTCGAACAAGCAGAGGCAGGAGATGAGATTTCAGAGAAAATACTTATTCAGGCAGGATATCACCTTGCAAAGAATGCCCTCGATGTTTGCAGGAAGTTAAATGTTGGAGAGAATGTTACAATTGCAATGAAAGGCAGCATCCTGACCCAAGTCCGATTGGTTCAAAGCTCCTTTATCGAACATATCCAACTTGAAAAACCAGATGTGAGTTTTATCGTGGATGAAGTATCATCAACGTTGGGTTGTTATTACATAGCGGTGAAGCATATAAGTTAAGACAAGGTCGAGGGAGCAATGATATGCACGTTGAAAATATTTTACTGAGAATTGAAAGTCTACTGAATCTATTGCCTAAATCAGAAAGAAAAATCGCCCAATATATTTTAGATAACCCTGCGGAAACCATAAGGATGACCATACATGAATTAGCTGCACATGCCGAGGCCAGCAGTTCGGCTGTGACAAGATTTTGCCGTTCCATAAAAGTGAACAGTTTTTCGGAATTGAAGGTATCTTTATCATCTCTTATTTCGCAACCGGAAAAAAAAGGATTTCATGACATAGAACCTGACGAAACGATCGCCTCCATCAAGGACAAGATCGTTTCCAACTCTGTCCAGGCCATTCAAGAAACCGCACATTATTTGGATGAAGACGTCCTTGATCAAATCGTCGAAACCATGAAGGTGGCCGATGTCATTTATGTTTATGGCCTGGGGGCTTCATGGCTGATAGCGGAGGACATCAGCCAGAAATGGTTACGGCTCGGAAAAATCGTAAGTGCTAATCAAGATCCTCACATTACGGCAACAGCACTTGCTGCGGCATCCAAAAA
Source organism: Bacillus sp. mrc49 (assembly GCF_002803435.1). Taxonomy (NCBI): domain Bacteria; kingdom Bacillati; phylum Bacillota; class Bacilli; order Caryophanales; family Bacillaceae; genus Bacillus; species Bacillus sp. mrc49. The sequence goes on from NZ_PHNG01000688.1 coordinate 244,818, forward strand.
TACCGTTTTTTTCTGTATTTCCAATAGCGGTGAAACGGAAGAAATCCTCCAGCTTGTTGATATCGCTAAAGCATATGGGATCAAAACGATCGGCTTATCACGATTGGGCAACAATGGGTTGACCAAAAAAGTCGATATGCCATTACATCATGTACGGGCACCGGAAGCTAAATTTCGAAGTGCTGCAACAAGCTCGCTGTTCGCACAATTGTTAACGGTGAGTATTATTTTCTATGCGTACGTTTCAAAATATTATAATGAAAATAAAAACGGGATTGAGCGTTCGAGGGAATCTGTATTGAAATTCACCAAAAGAAATCAGGAAACGCCAGAAAAGTGAAGGTAAACCTGCAAGAAAGATGTATCGTATGCTCGGGATTTGATAGGAAGAAACTGTTTTCTTCGATAATACAGAAGATTCCAGGTAGGATATTTTGGCAAACCTACATCACCTTGAAAGGATGTTGTATCCTATATGATCGATAAGAATTCGCCGCTTCCAATATACCATCAACTTGAAGAAGTGATTAAAAATGCAATTCAAACCCAACGATTACTGCCTGGCGAGATGATTCCTTCTGAACGGGAATACACGGAAAAATATGAAATAAGCAGGATGACGGTAAGACAAGCCATAACCAATCTTGTGAACGAAGGATATTTATATAGGAAGCGGGGAGTAGGCACATTCGTTGCCCACCAAAAAATCGAGCAGCCCCTGCAAGGATTAACAAGCTTTTCCGAAGATATGCAGTCTAGGGGGCATGAGCCGAGTACACGTGTTATCCGGCTATCGGAGGTCCATGCTGATCGGGATCTTGCTGCCAAACTTGAGGTGGAGGCGGGAACGCCAATTCTTGAGCTGAAACGGGTAAGGCTGGCTGATCAATTGCCGATGGCTTATGAAACGGTTTATCTTTCAAAGGCGCTTTCACGGGGATTGACGGAGGAAATGGCCCTTACCTCCATTTATGGCTATGTAGAAAAAACGTTTGGCCTGAAAATTCAGTATGGAAGGCAATCCATTGAGGCCTCCATCGCACAAAAAATCGAGGCAGAGATGCTTGGGGTAGCCGTAGGGGACCCGGTATTGCGAATTGAACGAATAAGCAGGCTGGATACGAACAAACCGTTTGAAGTTGCCCATTCTGTTTACCGCGCAGATCGCTATAAGCTGACAATTGATATGGAGAGGTCATCGTAAGGGGACATTCCTTATTCAAGGATAATCACTTTTCCGTCCGCAACTATTCAATCACCCTAAATCCAATCAATTAAGGTGATTGATAGGAGAAGATCATGCCTCACGTACTGTTCGACTCGTTTCGATCAAAGCGCTACTTTACATTCATTCTTTTACTTTTTACATATTGTGAATATTTCGCATCCGCCTTTTTTTGAAAGAGAGCAATATTCTTGCCGGACCATGTATCCGCCCGCGGATTTTCCGATCGTGTTTGGTAATAGGCTTTCATTTTTTGGTCATAGCTTTCTGTAAATTCTCGCTGCTCTTCTGCATCGCTGTTGTATCGATTTTCAAAATAAACGGCCTGTATCGGTAAACGAGGCTTAATTTCCGGTTTCTGGTCCGGGATGCCGATTGCCATTCCAAACAAAGGAATGACATGGGAAGGTAGGTTCAATAGCTTGTCTATTTCCGGTAAATTCTTCGCGATGGCACCGATATAGACGACTCCCAGTCCCATTGATTCTGCTGCGAGAGCGGCATTTTGAGCGGCTAACGATGCATCTATCGTCGCTATCTGATAGAACTGTGTACTTTCGAGCATGTCTTGCATGTTTTGTTTTTCCTCTTCAGAGGCCATGACCGTCAATCTATGTAAATCGGCACAAAATATTAGGAAGTGGCCATTGTTTTCAACATAGGTTAAGCCAGTGATCGTTCCGAGTTCTTTTTTTAATAGTGGGTTGGTTATCCCGATAATCGAATATGTTTGCATGAATCTGGAAGAAGGGGCCATTTGTGCTGCTTCTATGATGGTCTTCATTTGTTCTTTTGTCATGGCTTCATCCTTGAACTGGCGTATGGAGCGATGGCTCATTATCGTGTCAATGACTGGATTCATTAAGGCTACATCTCCTAATGGGCATTGGTATTTTTGTTTCCTGGAAACTATAATACCAATGCCTTAAATGGTTGTCAATATTGTTTCTCGGAAACAATGTGGGTTAGCTATGTCTTGATATATCGGTTAAATAAAATTAAGATAAGTATTCAAAGGAGGTCTTTTTTTTATGAATGATTCTTCACAGAAAAAGATTATGGATTCTTTTATTAAATTAATGGAAAGAGAATCAGAGAATGACGAAGAAAAACAATGGTTAATGCAAAAAAGCAGTCATGATACCATCACCGACATGATAAAAGGAATGACGACCCTGATGCTGCATGTCCTCGATGGCATCGGTCGTTTTGAGCCCGTCAATGGGATAACGATTTCAAGACAGCTGAATATCCCTAAAGGCAGTGTTTCAAAAATCACCCGGAGGCTAATGGCTAAAAAATTGATCAGGGCAGAATTTCTCCCCAACAATAAAAAAGAAGTGCTTTACCATACAACAATGCTGGGTCAAGAGCTTTTCAATCTCCATCAAGAATTACATAAGGAAATGGAAAAGAACTTTGGCCAATTTTTACAAAAGTACAGCGAAAGCGAGCTGCTTGTAATCTCCGCTTTTCTTCAGGATCTTGCCGGTACAACATTCGTAACCTTAGAGAAATAACCCTGAAAAACGGGAGGACTTATTCCCCGGCCTTTGTAATGGATACGAAGGCTTTTTTGCGTTTTCATCGATTATGAATATAACAACCTAGTATCCATTGTTTTCAATTCCTGGATATGGTATATTGGTCCGGAACTTATTAAAGTTATTTAATAAGTGTGTAAAAGGGGGTGATGAACCAAATGGATGAGCTAGTATTTAAGCCAAAATCGGTCCTTCATGGCATTCGTGCTGCTCTATTAGAACATGGAAGTGCTACAAAGGTTGAGCTCAGCGAAAAATTGGGAATCAGTTTCCCGACCATAAGTAAATTTCTGCGGCAGATGGAGAAGGATGGAGAACTGATTTTGACAGGTCTCGATGACTCCAGTGGCGGACGAAGAGCAAAAAGATATACATACAATCCGGAGTATAAGTTGGGTTTGGCCTTATTTATGGAGGAACATGAAACGAATTATGTGGTCTTTAATTGTTTCGGGGAAGTGAAGGAGCAGGGGAGAACGGCACCTGCCTTAATGGATGGTGCATTTCGCTTCTTGACCAAGGACATAGAAGACCTCATGGATCACTATCCGCAGGTCAGCTCCATGGCAATCGGTGTACCCGGTTCCGTAGAGAATGGACGGATTTTTTTCATTCCAGGCTACGAGCATATTCAGGATTTTGATTTAAAAGGGTATTTTGAAGCTCATTTTTCCATACCGGTAGTCGTGGAGAACGATATGAATGCTGCAGTACTTGGCTATCACAATAACAGGAAAATCAAGCACAATCATTCTCTTATTTATTTATATTCCGGTCAAAATGGTCCAGGCGCAGGAATCATGATCAACGGGGGCGTGGTTCGAGGGAGCACTTATTTTTCGGGAGAGGTTTCCTTTGTCCCTCAGTATGATGACCGAAACTTTCTGCAAGCTTTGGCAAAAGGAAAGCAGACACGGAAGAAGGCCATTCGTGAGGAATATGAAATCGATGCGATCAGCAGACTGGTGGCTTCTTTTACAGCCATCATCAATCCGAAAACCATCATTTTTTGCAATGATGAGGTGGACGAATCAATATTGGAACAGATTGCAGGAAGAAGCTCGACGTATATCCCGGAAAAACATCTTCCTGAGCTTGTAGCAAGTAATTGGAAACAAGACTATTTATACGGCTTACAAGTCCTTGGCCTTGATTTGATGATTGCTGAAAAAAGTAGTTAAAAAGAGAAACAAATGGAACGTGAATAAATGAACGGGAGGCGAATTCTACTATGGCTACATTTTTTTTAGTCATCATCTATTTGGCTTTTATCAGCCTTGGTTTACCTGATTCATTGTTAGGAGTCGCTTGGCCTGTGATGAGTGCGGAATATGGTGCTCCGCTTGAGACGGCTGGCTGGCTTTTTATGACGATAGCAGCCGGTACCATCATTTCCAGTTTAGTCAGTGGTGTCGTCCTTAAGCGGTTTGGAACCGGCCAAGTCACATTTGTCAGCTGCTTACTGACTGCCGGGAGCCTGCTAGGTTTTCATTATGCTCCATCGGTTGTCTGGCTGGTCATATTCGCCATACCATTGGGGATAGGCGCAGGGTCTGTTGATGCTGGATTGAACAATTACGTTGCTACGCATTACAAAGCGCACCACATGAGTTGGCTGCATTGCTTTTGGGGAGTCGGGGCCACTCTTGGTCCCATCATTATGGCCCAGTCCATTTCAGGGGGGAATTCCTGGAGAAGCGGGTATCTTGCAATTGCCGGCATTCAGTTCGCATTGGTCATCATCCTTTTCTTCACCTTGCCTTTATGGAATAAAATCGCAAAAAACAGCGCTGCCGCGTCTTCGGAAAAGAAGGACGAACCGGCTGGTGCCTTGCTTGAAGAAGATGCTATACAAACAAAACCTTTGCGAATTAAAGGCGTGAAGCTTGCTCTGGTTTCCTTTTTGTTTTATTGCGGGGCCGAAGCAACAATAGGTCTTTGGGGAAGCAGCTTCCTCGTGAATGTAAAGGAATTGCCTGTTGATGTAGCGGCAAAATGGGTTTCCTTATATTATGCAGGAATAACGATCGGACGGTTCATTACAGGCTTCATTACATTAAAAGTCAGAAATCGCACGCTGATTCGAGTCGGTCAAGTGACAGCCTTGTTAGGAACAGCACTTTTATTATTACCCTTGCCGCCAGGCTTCTTGCTAGCGGGGTTCATCATGGTCGGATTAGGCTTCGCTCCGATATTCCCATGCATGCTGCATGAAACGCCAGCGCGATTTGGAAAGGAACATTCCCAGACCATCATGGGCTTTCAAATGGCCATGGCCTATACTGGCAGCATGTCCATGCCTCCTCTTCTTGGATTCTTCGCATCTCACACATCAATCGGGATTTTTCCGTTTTTCATTGCCTTTTTAGTGGCAGCGATGTTCTTGGGATCGGAAAAATTAAATGATTTATTAAAAAAAAGGCGATCCGTACAGGGTGAACATTCGAATTCCATGACACTGTAAACAGGAACGGGCTTGTTAAAGAGATTAAACAGAGGAGTCTTTGAATTGAGATAATATGGTTAAATGATAACGATTCATATACAGGCGATCCTTACTAAAAAACACAGAACCTAATGGAATTTTTCATTCCCCATCGGAAAACTGATGCCAAAGACATCTGTGCGTGCTCGTTTGACACAATTAGTGTCGATGATATAATTTGGTAATAAGAATGCAAGTTTGGATGGAAGGAAGGCTTACGATAATGAAACCACTGGAGCATGGAAGTGTAATACCTCTTTATCACCAATTAATGGAGAGGTTAAAGGGGTCAATTGAAAAGGGTCATTGGGCGCTCGGTGATAAAATCCCATCTGAAAATCAATTAATGGACCAATTTGGTGTGAGTCGGAACACTGCAAAAAAAGCTATTGAAGAGTTAGTACAGGAAGGAATCCTTTACCGAATTCAAGGAAAAGGTACCTTCGTGGCAAAACCAAAATTACAACAGTCATTGATGGGGTTTTACAGCTTTAGTAAGGTATTGAAGGAAAAAGGAATGAATCCCAAAGATATCATTCTAAAAATAGAGGAAGTCCATCCCACTTCAAAAATCAGGGAAGCGTTGCTGATCGGGGAAGATGAGAATGTAATTGAAATGAAACGCCTTCGTTGTGCCAACGATGAACCGTATATTTTGGAATCATCTTTCATACCGAAAAACGTGGTTTCCGATACGGAGCAACTTAAAAAAGTTGGTGAAGTTTCACTATATGATTTATTTTCACAACAATTTAATATCGTAGTAACCAGAGCAAAAGAATCATTTGAACCAGTTCTAATTCGTGCCGAAGAAAGTGAGTACCTCCAAACGGAAGAAGGCCGTCCTGCTCTGTTGCTTGAGCGGACTGCTTATGATATCAATGGAAAGCCTGTTGAATTTTGTATTTCTATTGTTCGGGGCGATCGCTGCCGTTTTTATACAGAACTTACATAAAGATTCCATCACTCATAGCATTGTGTCTATGAGTTTTCTTATAAGCTAAAAACTCCTTAACATACAAGATGGACGAAATAATAACTTACAAGGATTAAAGAATCATATTATGGGTTAAATTATTTAAGTTGTTGGGTTGACAGGTTAACTTTCAGGATATATATTTGTATTAGTTAAAATTTTCTGTCAATAAACGAAGGTAAAGAAGACGATTTTGGCTGGAATCTTTTTTTAATATGACTTGTACCTACAACCCATTAACTTCAATTTAATATGACTATTCCATAGTAAAAAGTAAAACTTCTCTTAAAACATTTTTAAGATGCAAAAGTATTTCTTAAAAGGATACAAAATTTGTTATCCTATTTAAGAAGGCTGAAAAGTACATAATTAAGAGGTGTTTTATTCGTGATAAGACTAAAGGATATTGCTGAACGGGTAGGAGTTTCTATCTCTACTGTTTCGAGAGTAATTCAAAATGATCAAACCAGAAATGTTAACCAGGAAACAAAAGCGAGAATTTGGGAAGCAGTTAAGGAGTTAGGGTATATACCAAATCAGCATGCCCGAAATTTAGTTGCAAATAAGCAAGAGAAGCGGAACATAAGAACAATGAAAATTGGATGGGTAGCCAATCCCAAACAAGCGGAAATTAACCCGTACTTTGCAAATATTTATACAGGCATTCGTGATGAATTAACAAATAATGAGTACAACTTGATTAGTATTACCAAGGATGAACTTGAAAATGAGGCCCTGCTTCTTAAGACCATTCATGATTCAGGAATTGAAGGACTGCTTCTAATCGATAAGATTAATGATCGTATTATCGAATATATTCAACAATATATACCACTAGTAGGGTTGGACTTTTTTTATGCAGATAAAAATATAGCGATTGTAGATTACGATCGCGAGACTTCTATCAAAATGGTTGTTAAGCATTTAGTTAAGCAAGGTCACCACGATATAGGCTTTATTGGCGGAGGCGTTAATGAAAACTTTGAAGATTTGTATGCTGAACAACGGTTTAAAGGCTTTCAACGTGCCATGGAAGAAACCGGGCTGAAAATCCAACCTGATTGGGTAATGAATACACGGTGGAAAATGGATAATAGCTATGTGGAAATGAAAAAATTGATTAAAAAGGATCCGTTGCACCTGCCAACAGCTATGGTCTGTGCGAGTGATTTGATGGCTATCGCTGCCATGAGAGCTGCCAGGGAAAATAACATTAGAATTCCAGAAGACATCGCCTTCTTTGGAGTAGATAATATTGAGATGGGCAAATATTCGTCACCCCAGCTGTCAACGGTAGATATCCCTAAATATGAAATGGGGAGAATGGCAGCTAAAACGATTATAGAAATGGTAGAAGAGAAAATTAAACTCCCGGTGAAAATCATCCTGCCATTTGAATTAGTCCTTCGAGAATCTTCTAACATAAAACGAACCTAAGCGGTTCTTTTTTTAAAACTCACTGGAAAACGTTTGGCTTAAATCGGGAAAATAATAGGAAAATTAAAGATGGGGGAATATGCCATGGAACAAATGAAAGCAATAATTATCGGAGCAGGTGACAGAGGGGGAAGAGCTTATGCACCATATGCCTTAAAGAACCCAAATGAATTGAAGATCACAGGTGTGGCAGAGCCGTTTAAAGAAAGAAGGATCAAATTTCAAAAAGAACATAATATTTCCAATGAAAATTGCTTTGAGTCGTGGGAGGAGGTATTCAATTTAAAAAGAAAAATAGCAGATATTGCCATAATATGTACACTAGATCGCCATCACTTTAAACCTACCATGAGAGCATTGGAACTAGGTTATCATGTTCTTTTGGAAAAACCGATGTCCCCAGATCCGATGGAATGCATAGAAATGGAACAAGCAGCGAAAAAATATAATCGAAATCTTACAATATGTCATGTATTAAGGTACACAGAATTTTGGTCAGCGATAAAAAAGGTTATTTCCACTGGGGAAATTGGAGAGGTAGTATCGCTGCAATTGAATGAAAATGTAGAAGTGATGCATATGTCTCATAGTTTTGTACGTGGAAATTGGAATAACAAAGAAAGAACGAGCCCCATGATTCTGCAAAAGTCCTGTCATGACATGGATATCATTTCTTTTGTAATAGGCAAGGATTGTAAACGTGTAAGTTCATATGGTTCGCTTATGCATTTTAAAGAAGATCATGCACCTAATGGAGCCCCAGAAAGATGTTTGGACGGTTGTCCAATTGAATATGAATGTCCATATCATGCTGGCAGGTATTATCTTGGTGAAGGTAAAGGGTGGGCAAGGAAATTTACAGAAGATTATACGAATGAAGGAATCATAAAAGCGTTACATGAAACTCCATATGGAAAATGTGTTTATCGTTCAGATAATAATGTCGTCGATCATCAAGTAGTAAACATGGAATTCGAAGGTGGGGCAACAGCGACATTTAGTATGTGCGGGTTTACAAGGGAACAAACACGTATCGTGCAAATAATGGGAACAAAAGGGGAAATACGTGGAAATATGGAGGAAAATAGTATTTCGATTTTTGATTTTCTCACCAAGCATGAAACGGTAATAAAATTTGACAATCCTATTGGTGGACATGGTGGTGGAGATAATAGCATCATGAGGACTTTTTTGAAAGAAATTCAATTTGGAAATAAACAAGATGGCGTATCATCTGCCTTAGCTTCAGTAAGAAGTCACCTTATGGCATTTGCTGCTGAAGAGTCTAGGTTAAATAATGGTCAATCCATTAATATAGACCAGTATTACCGTAGTTTAGAAGAAAATGCCAATAGTTAAGAATTTGGAGATTATAAAGGAAGTTTGTTCTCATCCAGGTTTTTAAACAAGATATCATCTGATGACTGAAGCTTTAAAAATAAAAAAATTACATCATGAGACCATTTTATTTAGTGGGGGTGGTAAGCTATCAGCATTTGGATGGGGTTCACAGTTATTTAATAGGAAATGTTTCAAGAGATGAAGCAAATGTAAGGGCTACCAAGGGGGAACTAAGCATAAAACCATCATGTCCTGGGAGTTTTTAGAATACTACTAACTTTATTTGAAGGAAGGGAAATATGATGAAAAAATGGCTAATGATAGTTTTTACCGCGATTTTAGGATTAATGGCACTAGTTGGATGCAGCAATGATGACGCTGCATCAGGGGACGGGAATGTTGAAATCACTTATGGATTTTGGGATAAGAAGCAAGTCTCTGCCATAGATGAAGTTATCAAATTATTTAACGAAAAATATCCGAACATTAAAGTCAAAACGGAGATCACTCCTTATGGTCAATATTTCCAAAAACTTGAAACTGCTGCCACTGGTGCGGCGCTACCTGATGTTATGTGGATGAATGGGGCCCATGTTCAACAATATGCTGAGGGAAAGGTAATCCTACCACTTACTGATCTTGCAAAAAAAGAAAACTATAGCTTAGATAATTATCCGGAATCTTTAATTGATCTTTATACTGTTAAAGGAGATATATATGGTATACCAAAAGATTTTGATACAACAGGCTTATGGTATAACAAAAAAATCTTTGATGAAGCAGGTGTGCCATATCCAGATGACACCTGGGATTGGAATAAGTTAAAGGAAAACGCCAAAAAACTGACGGATAAAAATAAAGGTATTTGGGGCTATGCTGCTTTAATGGGCAACCAAGGTGGTTATTATGATTTCATTTGGCAAAATGGGGGTTATATCATTTCTGACGATGAAAAGTCTGTAGGATTCGATCAGCCGGAAGCGATTGAGGCACTTCACTATAATACCAGTTTCATAAAGGAAGGATTATCTCCGACACAGGCTCAAATGACAGAAACAGCCGCTTCTGAATTATTCTCTTCAGGAAAAGTAGCTATGATGTTCGATGGTCCTTGGATGTTACAAGAGTATAAGAATAATCCGGATATAAATGTTGCTGTAGTACCAAAAGGAAAACAGCGTGCAGTGGCCATTCATGGGCTAGCCAATGTTATAGCGGCTAACACAAAGCATAAAGATGCTGCATGGAAATTTGTCCAATTTCTTGGTTCTAAAGAAGCGGCAGAGATATTTGCCAAAACAGGGACGGTTATTCCAGCCTATAATGGCACACAAGAGGCTTGGGTTCAAGCCGTTCCAAATATAAATCTTCAAGCCTTTATTGATGGTGCTGATTATTCTGTTCCGCTGCCTAGTGTTAAAAATACCGGAGAAATTTGGCAGTACGAAACGGACGTTCTTAAAAAGGTTTGGAGCGAAGAAGAAAGTGTGGAAGATGCCGTAAAAGAGTTAACAGACAAGGCAAATGGGGCACTATCCAAGAAATAGAAAAATTGAAGGAGAGAAGATATTTCTTCTCTTCTTTCCATAAAAGGAGTGAAAACGGTGCAGGAACATTCTCTACAGGCCGAGGTCAAAGCAAATTCAAAACTTAAGGTTTCTAACTTAACGAAGACAAGGAAAAGTTCAGACCTTTTTTGGGCTTATCTCATGATTGCTCCTACCATGTTAGGTTTGTTCATTTTCTATCTCTGGCCCATCTTTCAGAACTTTTACTTTAGCTTCACCGAATGGGGAGCCTTTGGTCAATATGAGTGGACGGGGCTGGATAACTATAAGCGCATGCTAGAGGATACCAACCTCATTAAATCATTTAAGAATACAGCGATATATATTATCTTTACAGTTCCCATCGGTATATTCTTATCTATTCTACTAGCTGTACTCCTGAATCAAAATATTAAAGGGAAATCCGTTTATCGCACATTATATTTCTTACCCGTAATCACTATGCCAGCTGCCATCGCCATGGTTTGGAAATGGCTATACAATTCGGATTACGGACTGCTAAACTATCTTTTATCTCTATTCGGAATCAAGGGCCCACAATGGGTAAGTGATCCGAAAATTGCTTTATATTCAATTATTGTCGTAGCAATCTGGAGTGGAATCGGTTATAACATGATCATTTTCCTTTCCGGATTACAAGGAATTCCGAAGTCCTATTATGAAGCAGCGGAAATGGATGGAGCTGGCCCGCTTAAGGTATTCTTTAATATTACACTGCCGCTGCTCTCCCCTGTTATTTTCTTTGTAAGTATCACGTCCCTAATTGGAGCTTTTCAAGTTTTTGATTTAATTTTCATGATGATTGGTAAAAGTAGTACAGCCTTGGAAAGTACGCAATCAGTTGTTTATCTATTCTATCAGCACGCATTCGTTTTAAACGATAAGGGATACGCAGCAGCAATCGCTGTTCTTTTATTGATAGTAATCTTGATTATCACTGCAATCCAAATGGTCTTACAGAAAAAATGGGTTCACTATGACTAAAGGAGGTAGAAACAATGGAAAGAACGAGGCAGCTTGTGACAAGTAAAACATTCCTTATCCATTTTGTGCTCATTTTGGGATCTGTAGCAATGGTCACGCCTTTTTTATGGATGATCTTAACCTCCTTAAAAACGTATGCTGAGTCCATTCACGTTCCGCCTATTATCTTTCCGAAGGACTTGCAATGGGGAAATTATATAGAGATTTTTGGACTTTTGCCATTTTTTAAATTTATGTTTAATACAGTTATTGTTACGGTCGTAAGGACAGCGGGGCAATTATTTTTGTGTTCGTTAGCCGCCTATGCATTCGCCAGGATTGAATTTCCGGGCAGGAATATCCTGTTTTTGTTAGCTTTATCCGTTTTAATGGTACCAGGGCAAGTGTTTTTACTCCCGCAATATATGATTATGGTTAAACTTGGGTGGTTAAATACATTACAGGCGGTAATAGTCCCAGGAATGTTTAGCGCATTCGGTACGTTCCTGCTAAGGCAATTCTTTATGGGCCTTCCAAAAGAACTGGAAGAGGCAGCAAGACTTGATGGCTGTAACCATTTTCAAATTTACTGGAAAGTAATGCTTCCTCTCGCCAAACCTGGTTTGATTGCATTGGGTATTTTCACGACTCTTTGGAGCTGGAATGAATTGATGTGGCCAATGATTGTAAACAGTTCTCCCGAATCAATGACACTTTCAGTTGGATTGTCATCTCTTCAAGGTCAGTATTTAACGAACTACCCTATACTTATGGCAGGCTCCTTTTTAGCGATACTGCCCATGCTCGTATTATTCATCATCTTGCAAAAACAATTCATTGAAGGTATTGCCGTAACAGGCGGCAAATAAAGACAAGAATAAATAAGGACAAAGGGGGCTAACCTTTAGTTCGCATCATTTTAACCACCTTATTAGGTGGGGGTGACCCAATGAGTTTTCTTGATGAGGAATATGCAGATGTAACGCCGTATGAATTTCAAGAAAAATGGAAAGTCTTTATCGCATGAAAAACTCATAGTATTGGCTATGAGTTTTTCATGAAAGTAACTTGTACCAACAACCCATCTTTTTTTAAGAGCGATGAAGATAGAAAAAGTAAAAAGCTTGGACTAAAAAGTAGGCGATCGAGAGGAATAAGGGGTGCAGGAAAATGAAACAGGCGATCGGCATTGATATTGGAGGGACTAAGATAACAGCAGGGATCATTACAGATTCCGGAAAATTGCTAATGCGTGAGGATATTGAAAGTGATCCTTCAGATCGGGAAAAAATGTTTGCTAGAGTCTTGGAAGCGGTGGAACAACTCTTTAAAAAAACCTCTTTTTCCTTGGCTGACATAGAGGGTATCGGCGTGGGTGTACCAGGTAAAGTGGATTGTGAGAATGGCATCGCTATTTTTCAAAATAATTTACCTTGGGAACAATTCCCCGTCATCGCTCGTTTACGAGAGCAATTCGGCTTTGAAAGGATTAGCATTGACAATGATGTCTATATGGCAGCATTTGCAGAGTGGAAGGCTGCAAAGGAAAAGCGGAATGAGACATTTATCTATGTGACGATTAGTACCGGCATCTCCTGTTCAATCATTCAAAATGGATCATTTTTCAGGGGGGCGGGTTTTGCCGGGGAACTTGGGTTGATACCAGTACTTTTTAAGGCGAACAATCGGGAAAATAGGCGATTGGAAAACGTCGCGGCTGGACCGGCCATTAAAAAGTTGGCAGAAACGGAATTGCAATCCGACCAAATTTCCACTAAGGAAGTGTTTGAACGCTATATAAAGGGAGCTTGTGAATTTCTACCCATCATCGAAGAAGTGACTGACAACTTAGCTCAAGGACTTTATGCGATTTCCTGTTTATTGGATCCACATAAAGTGGTTTTCGGCGGCAGTGTAATCGTAAATAATCCCTTTCTGCTTAAGTTAATTAAAGAAAAGCTAAGAAGTTACCTATTACCTGAACAACGACATATTTTAAGCCAAATGAGCATCAGTACATTGAAGCAAGATAATGGTGTCATTGGGGCAGGATTGCGCGTATTCGAGAGATTATAAAAGAGGAGTGTCTTGGATGTTTACACTTAATCAGGAAAAATTAGTTTCGTTAGGTGCATCGATTACAACAGATGAAATCAAGCAACAACCTGTTCTATGGGATGAAACCTATTCACTGTATACAAAGAAACGTTTAGAAATTCAATCGTTTTTACAAAAATTAGCTAAACAATATGATCGGATTCGTGTCATTTTTACAGGTGCTGGAACTTCTGCCTACGTGGGTGACACGGTTACACCCTATTTAAAAGGAAAAGTGGATGAAAAAAAGTGGGATTTGCTGAATATTCCGACTACCACATTAGTGTCAAACCCCTATGAATTTTTGAAAGCAGATTTCCCAACCTTATTGGTTTCATTTGCTCGAAGTGGCAACAGCCCCGAAAGTTTGGCTGCCGTAGAATTAGCGCAAAACATCATCACGAATTTCTACCAGTTGACGATTACTTGTGCAAGTGATGGAGAGTTAGCGAAAAGGGCAAAAGGTGACGAAGATAATCTTTTGTTGTTGATGCCCGAAAAAGCCAATGATCAAGGATTTGCTATGACCGGAAGCTACTCATGCATGACTCTATCAGCATTACTGGTTTTCGATACGCTCTCATTGGAGGAAAAGGGATCACTAGTAAGCACAATCTCTCAAATGGGAAAAACTGTTATTGGTAGAGAGGAAGATATCCAACAAATCATCGATCATGATTTTGAAAGGATAATTTATCTTGGCTCAGGGTGCCTAGAAGGCTTAGCGAGGGAAGCTCAGTTAAAAATATTAGAGCTGACGGCTGGTAAAATCGTAACAGCATTCGATTCGCCATTAGGTTTCCGTCATGGACCTAAATCATTTGTCAATGAAAAGGCGGTGGTTTTTGTTTTCGTTTCGAATCATCCTTACACACGTCAATATGATTTGGATCTGTTAAATGAATTGAAGCGAGATAACATTGCTAACTACATCTGTGCCATAGAAGTTGATGGGAAATCCAGATATGCTGGGAACTCATTTTTATTTAATAGTGATGCCCAATCCGTACCGGATGCTTACCTGGCATTGCCATTTGTCATGATTGGGCAAACTGTCTCACTACTAGCTTCCATAAAAGTCGGTAATACACCTGATACACCTTCTCCGACTGGAACAGTTAACCGTGTGGTCAAAGGCGTAACCCTATACGAGTATAACAAAATGTAATGTCCTGGAGCATGTAGTTGTTTTATAGAATGAGGCATGTCAACATATTTTTGCCGATTGTATGATGGCTGGTGGTATGTCAGAAGGCAGTGCTTTGCAATTGAAAGATGCCGTCAAAAATGTTGTCCAATGGGGTGGCCACCCCGGAAAAGCCGTTTATATGGCAAGTACTGCTCCTGCCAAAGTGTTCAATTAAATAACGAATGCGGGAAAATTGCAACGGGGTACGCAGCTGATTTTATCTATTGAATTCAGGGCTTGATTTACTTGCAACTGATTTGAAAGGTGTCTGTCGTTATCAAGCCTAATCAACAATCGGAAAGAGGGATGACGATGATTGTAGCTGTAACAATGAATCCCTCGGTCGACATATCCTACCCATTAAATCGATTTGAATTTGACGATGTCAACCGTGTAGAAACGGTAAGTAAAACGGCTGGTGGAAAGGGCTTGAATGTTGCCCGAGTGATCGCGCAAATGAAAGAAGATGTCATATGCACAGGGGTTGTAGGCGGAACGATTGGCGATTACATTGTTCAGCAATTAGATGAAAGGAATATTCGAAATGACTTTTTGAGAATCGATAGTGAATCAAGAAATTGCATCGCCATCCTTCATGAGGGTATGCAAACTGAAATTTTAGAATCAGGGCCGACATTAACTGAACAAGAAGGTATAGCTTTTCTTGAAAAATTCGAAGGTTTGATTACATCTGCTTCTCTCGTAACCATTTCAGGAAGTCTACCGAAAGGCTTACCGACTCACTATTACTGCAAAATGATGGAAATCAGTCATAAAAAGGGAAAACGTGTGATTGTCGATTCTTCAGGAGAATCGTTAAAACAAGTCTTGATGCATGAGAAAAAACCTTTTGCCATCAAGCCGAATACTGCGGAATTTTCACAGCTAATGGGGTTCGAAGTGGAAGCTGAAATCATTGATTTGAAACGAACGTTAAGCCATAAGATTTTCGAGGGGATTGAATGGATTGTCGTGTCCATGGGTAGTAAGGGGGCTTTTGTCAAGCATGGAACTGATTACTATCAGGTTAAGATTCCGGAAATAGATGTGGTCAACCCAGTAGGGTCAGGAGATGCGACCGTTGCCGGATTTTCTGTGGCCTTGAACCGAAATCAAAACGTGGCAACTGTGCTGAAAACGGCAATGACCACAGGGATGTTAAATACGATGGAAGCCGGAACCGGCTATATTAATAAAAACAAATTTAAACAGTACTTCGATTTCGTAAAAGTTGAAAAAATAGATTGAAAGAGGAGAATGCCGATGTTAGACCTATCAAAAAATAAAGTGGATGCTCTTAAACGTTTATCGGATGAAAATGGTGTGATTGGAGCATTAGCCATTGATCAACGTGGCTCATTAAAAAAAATGATTGCAACCGGCAATGCAAGTCATGTGGGAGATGAAGGCATCATTCGTTTCAAAAGATTGGTTTCTGAGGAATTAACACCATTTGCAACGGCCATTCTTTTGGACCCTGAATTTGGTATGCCAGCGGCAAAGGTCCGTGACAAGAAAGCCGGTTTATTAGTAGCCTATGAAAAAACAGGCTACGATGCGTCAGACGTGGGACGGTTACCTGATTTACTACCGGAATGGTCAGTGAAACGCTTGAAGGAAGCCGGCGCCGATGCGATCAAATTCCTCCTGTATTATGATGTGGATGAAGAAGAAAAAATTAATAACGCTAAACATGTTTATATGGAACGTGTTGGATCCGAGTGTGCGGCTGAAGATATTCCATTTTTCTTGGAAATTGTAACTTATGATGCTAAAAACGAAGATGTGAAAAGTAGAGAGTATGCAAAAGTGAAACCGAATAAAGTGATTGGGGCCATGAAGGAGTTCTCCAAACCCCAATACCAAGTGGATGTATTGAAGGTTGAGGTTCCGGTAAATATGAACTTTGTCGAAGGGTATGCGGAGGGAGATGCTGTTCACAGTAAAGAAGAAGCTGCCTTTCTTTTCAATGAACAAAGTAAAGCAACTGAACTGCCCTTTATTTTCTTGAGTGCTGGGGTGAGTGCAAAACTATTCCAAGAAACATTGAAATTTGCCAAAAGATCCGGTTCCACCTTTAACGGTGTATTATGTGGACGGGCAACCTGGAAGGAGGGCGTGTCACCTTTTGCCATAGACGGAGAGCAAGCAGGCCGCATCTGGTTACAAGATACTGGTAAGAGAAATATTGAAGAACTGAATGTCGTTTTGAAAGAGACAGCTAAATCCTGGTTTGGGAAAATAAGCGCTTCAACTTGAACCGATCGCCTTTTATTGAAGACTGCAACTATAGTTTTATATAGTAATGAACCGAATTCAAATGTTTGACATCATTTTTGCTTAGATATGGAAAATGGAGTCTTCAAACATTAAACCAACAAGACCCAAAGAAAGTTGGGATACAGAAGTGACGGAGTTTTATTTATATGTTGAAAAGTTGTATCTATCGCACATTCTTGCCTTTTTCATCTATAAGGAAAATAGAAAGCCTGTATCCAATTTGGATCAGGCTTTTTGCTAATGTAAGGCTGTCATGATGTTTACGTGCTTCCACCTTCGATAAGAGTGACGGGGAGGCATGTTTCCAGCGGCAGATCGTTGAACTCCCCTTCAATTTCTTTCAATAAAATGTCGATGGCCGTCTTTGCGATTAAATCAATCGGCTGTTGGATCGTTGTCAATTCCGGTAATAAAATCTGACCTGTTTCCGTACCATCATATCCGACAACTTTCAATTGCGATGGTATGTCTTTTTTGCGTTTTTTAGCTTCAGCCATTACGGAAGCCGCGATTAAATCATCGCTTGCAAAGATACCATCCACCTCGGGCTGTTCATCAAATAGCTTACAAATCAGCTCCCGGTGGATCATCTGGTCAAATGTATTGGAAACTTCATATGTAATGGGTGTTCTTCCATTTTTCATCATGATATCTTCGTACGCTTTTCTCCTTAAATTTGCGGGCGTTTCCAGTTCAATAGGGCCATTAATATGAATAATATGCTGGCAGCCCTTTTTCAATAATAGTTCGGTGGCCTGTTTTCCGCCGTCATAATTATCAGAGCCAACGACAGGAATCGTTTCTGATAGGTAATGGTCAACCGCAACGACAGGGAAATTTTCCCGATGATAATTCATTACCCCTCGGTTATAGGTTACGACGATTACCCCATCGACCTGATTTCGCAGCAGCATTTCAAGATATTTTTCCTCTTTGTCCATTCGGTTGACACTGTTGCAGAGCAATACCTTATAACCGAATGAAGCGCAAATGCTTTCAATGTGGAAGGAGAGTTCACCGAAAAATGGGTTACTCGTTTTGGGGACGATCAGACCTATGATATTGGTTCGTTTATTGAAAAGAGAACGAGCCAAGTCGTTAGGGATATAATTGATTTCCTTCATTGCCTTGTATACATTGTCTTTCGTTTTTTGACTGATGTAACCGCGATTATTCAAGACACGTGAAACCGTTGTCCTTGAAACGCCTGCAGCTTCTGCTACATCATCAATGCTGGGCTTCATTTCCTTTCCTCCCATCTTCTAAATGACCATTCATATTGTACCTGCATTTTTTCTGAATAGTAACTGTATAAGCTTTATTTGTGGTTTGATAACGATGTTTCACTTGGTTTAAGAAGTATTTTTCAGCAAGCTGATTTTGGCTTGATTATCATATGGTTTCCAACTTCATCCTCTTTTTGAAGTTTACCATAAAATTTAAATTTTTCAAAAAAAACATGTCAACCGATTGACATATGGTACCGGTTGACATAAAATTCTAGTTGAAAGCGCTTTTATCGATGGATTCATAAGAAGGGGGAATGATGGTCATGAAAAAATTACTTTTTGTCGGGATGTCATTATTATTGATGTTTGCAGCGGTAGGTTGCAGTAATAGTGAAAGCGTGGATGGAGATGGGAAAAAGAAAATCACGATGTGGGTCCACGTTTCTGATGATAATGAAGAAGGAAAGGTATACAAAAAACGCGTGGAAGCGTTTAACAAGGAATATGCCTCTGATGATGTAGAAGCTAAAATTGAATTCATTCCGCGCAGCGGAAATGGCGGAGGCTACGAAGATAAAGTGAATGCAGCCCTTACGACCAGCACCCTGCCGGATGTCATCACATTGGATGGGCCCAATACAGCCGCGTATGCCAAATCCGGTGTCATTTCGCCGTTGGATGAATATGTGAAAGACCAGGATGACTTGCTTCCAAGCATTAAGCAGCAGGGAACCTATCAAGACAAGCTTTACGCGATCGGTGTGAGTGAATCATCCGTGGGCATTTACTACAACAAAAAAATGTTCCAAGAAGCCGGAATTGATTTGAAAACGCTACCAACGGTCGATTCTCCTTGGACGTGGACCCAATTCCTTGAGCTTTGTAAAACGCTAACAGATAAATACAAAAAACCAGCGATAGATATGCAATTACAAGCGAAAGATGAAATGCTGACATACGCACTGACACCCTTTGTTTGGTCAGCTGGGGGTGACCTTGTTTCGAAAGATGGCAAGAAGGTCGAGGGTGTCTTCAATCAAGCTCCTACCGTCGAAGCCATGGATTTCATCCAAACGATGCTGAAGGAAGGATATACGACACGGACTCCGGTCAAACAAGCGTTTGAAACAGAAAAATATTCTATGAAATTCAGCGGTGTATGGACCGTAACCGATTTGAAGACCAACTTCCCGAAAGTGGAGTATGGCGTGATGCCTTATCCGGTCTCACCAACTACAAAGAAATTGGTTTCTCCTTCAGGCAGCTGGCAATTTGCGATGACGCAAACCTCGGAAAATAAAGAATGGTCGGCAAAATTGGTCGATTGGATGACGAATAAAGAATCCAATATCGAGCTGAGCCGTTCGATTGCAGCATTGCCCGTTCGTTATTCTTCGGAAAAAGTAATGACGAAAGAATTTTCCGAGCAAATGAATGTCTTCATGAAGCAATTAAAGGAAACAGGGCATGCACGCCCCGTGACACCAGCTTATCCGCAAGTGACGCGTGCCTTCCAGCAAGCGATCGACGATATCAGCTTCTATGATCAAAATCGTGATATTCAGAAAGTTCTGGATACACGTGCTGAAGAAATGCAATCAGCTGTCGATAAGGCCAATTAGAGGGAGGAAATATGAGTAAAATGGGATGGAAAACGAACGGCTTGGCCTACACGTATCTGAAATCGGAGAAAGGTTTGAGGGCACGGATCCACTGGAAGGATAATATGATCGCTTATGCGTTTTTGGGTCCCGCATTATTGATTTTGTCGATGTTTCTCGTAATACCGGTAATCATGGCAGTCTATTATGCATTTACCGATTATTATTTACTTACACCCGATATGCGTAAATTTGTGGGTCTGGATAACTTTTTCCATTTATTCAAAGACCCGATATTCCTCAAAAGTCTGTTGAATACACTCAAATTCGTAGTTTTCGTGATTCCATTGCAGGTAGGGTCAGCGCTCGGTATGGCCCTCCTGTTAAATAAACAACGAAGGGCCAATACGTTTTTTAAAGTAGCCTATTTCAGTCCCGTCGTCATGTCACTTGTGGTCATATCCGTTCTATGGCTATATTTGCTGAATCCGAATGAAGGCATCATCAATAACGCACTTAAATACATCGGGATTTCAGCCCAACCATTTTTGACGAGTCCAAAGCAGGCAATATTTACGATCGTTGTTGTTTCGGCTTGGCAAGGGGCTGGATTTCAGATGCTGATTTTTCTGGCTGGATTGCAGAATATCCCACTGGATGTATACGAAGCGGCACAGATGGATGGCATGAACAAATGGCACAGATTCATTTACATCACCTTACCTTTATTGAAGCCGACTTCCGTGTTTATCTTCATCACCACGTTGATCGGGGCATTTAAACTGTTGGTCCAACCGATGGTCATGACACAAGGTGGGCCGATGAATTCCACCATGACGGTTGTCTATTACATTTATCAAACAGGATTTACGGATAGGATGGTCGGTTATGCCAGCTCGATGGCGCTGTTGTTCGGTACCATCATTGGAATAGTTACGCTTGCGCAACGAAAATTGGTCAAGGAGGACGATGATTGATGCAAAGGAAATTCGGGCCCTTAACCATTCTTGAATACGTTTGCTTGGTTCTGTTAGCGGTACTATTCATTTTCCCGCTGTTTTGGATGGTAGCATCCTCGATGAAACCAGAGGCGGAAGTATACAATAATATGAATACATTGAAGGCCTTCCTGCCATCCTTTCATATCTCGGAATGGTTTGTATCCTACAGTCAGGTTCTGTCACGCTTTCATTTAATCGGTTACATCGGCAATAGTTTGTTTTATGGAGCGTGTGTGGCGATCGGTTCGATCATTATCAATGGGATGGCCGGGTATGCATTCGCTAAGCTCAAATTCAGCGGAAAAAAACTGTTGTTCGGGATCTTGTTGGCGCTTTTGATCGTACCATTCGAAACGATCTTAATCTCCCAATTCACCATAATTCACAAACTAGGGTTAGTGGACACACGTCTCGCCGTTATCTTGCCGGCATTGGCAGGAGCATTCAATATTTATTTGTTCAGGAACTTCTTCATGGCGATTCCGGAATCCGTTATTGAATCGGCTAAATTGGATGGTGCGAACAATTGGCAGGTCTTCTGGCGAATCATGCTGCCGATGTCAAAGCCGGCTGTCGCCACAGTTGGAACATTGGCGTTCATCGGAAGCTGGAATGATTATATTTGGCCGCTGATGGTCTTGACGGACAAGTCGAAATTCCCCATCCAGGTGGCGATAACGGCCATCAACAGTACCGATCCAGTTTACATCAATCAGGTCATGGCTGTATTGACGATATCCACGATTCCCTTGATTCTTATTTATATCGTGGCACAGCGATACATCTTGGAAGGCCTCGGGGGCTCGGGAACTGGCATTAAGTAGGCTTTGCCTGTGCTCAGATTAACAATCAGGAATGATTACGGCATTTCAAAGATAGCGGGAATGGATTGGTCCCGAGTGGGATTTTTAAATATTCGGTAAAAGGGGCTATCATATGGCAATCACAAGGAATGATTCAAAAAGGCTGTATTGGAAATTGAGTGCCTATTTTTTCTTTTTCTTTTTCACATGGTCTTCCAGTTACTCGTTATTTTCCATTTGGTTAGGACAGGAGATACACTTGGATGGGGCAGCCACAGGGATCATCTTCTCCATCAATGCTATTTTTGCCTTATGCATGCAGCCAATATATGGTTATATTTCCGACAGGATAGGTTTAAAGAAGAATATCTTGTTCTTCATCAGTATGTTGCTCATCTTTGTAGGGCCGTTTTATATTTTCGTTTACGGGCCGCTCTTGCAATACCATCTTTTTTTAGGGGCAGCGGTTGGGGGAATTTACTTAGGCATATCGTTCCTGGCTGGAATTGGCGCGATTGAATCATACATTGAAAAAGTCAGTCGGAAATATGAATTCGAATATGGAAAGTCGAGAATGTGGGGTTCATTGGGATGGGCATCAGCGACATTTTTTGCCGGTCAGCAATTCAACGTGAATCCGAATATCAATTTTTGGGTGGCATCGGCATCAGCGATCATATTGGTTGCCGTCATCCTGTCTGTAAAAATAGAAATGACAGATTACGAGATGGACAAAGCGGATTCTGTAACCTTGAAGGATGTTGGAGGACTTTTCTTACTGAAGGATTTTTGGTTTTTGATGATGTACGTAATGGGTGTGAGCTGCGTCTATGCCGTGTATGATCAACAATTCCCACTATATTACGCATCCTTATTCCCGACTGTTGCCATGGGGAACCAAGTATTTGGCTATCTGAATTCGTTCCAAGTATTGTTGGAGGCAGGCATGCTATTCGCTGCTCCATTCATCGTGAATAAGATCGGGGCAAAGAATAGTTTGATTTTAGCCGGGGCATTGATGTCCTTCAGAATCATTGGTTCAGGTCTTGTGGATGGCCCGATCGGAATTTCATCCATGAAATTGATTCATGCCCTGGAATTGCCGATCATGTTGATTGCCATTTTTAAATATTTGGCGGCTAACTTTGATACACGTTTATCCTCCATTTTATATTTGGTTGGATTTCATTTCACTTCCCAAGTAGGGGCATCGATCCTTTCGCCGATCGCGGGGCAATTATACGATAGTATAGGCTTCCGCCAGGCATATATCATCATGGGAATCGTGGCATTATGCTTTACGTTCCTTTCCATTTTCACTCTCTTGAACCCTAAAAAGAATACAAACTTCAATAATAATGAGAAGAATCTATCTCAAGTAGTCTAGGAGGATTTTTAATATGTTCCAGAAAAGCAGAACGAACCGAGCGGAAGAGGCACTTAGCGAAGCAAAAGGAAAAATGAATGATCGCTATCGATTAGGCTACCATATCATGGCCCCTGCTAACTGGATAAATGATCCCAATGGTTTAGTCCAATATAAAGGCGAATATCATGTATTTTACCAACATAATCCTTTGGATGAAAATTGGGGACCCATGCACTGGGGGCACGTGAAAAGTAAGGACCTCATCCATTGGGAGCACCTGCCCATTGCTTTAATTCCCGGAGATGCTTGTGATACCGATGGTTGTTTTTCTGGCAGTGCCGTAGATAACGATGGTGAATTAACGTTAGTTTATACAGGTCATCATTATACGGATAAAGAAAAAGACATCTTCTATCAAAATCAAAACATTGCCGTCAGTAAAGATGGAATTACTTTTGAAAAAGTAAGTGAAAATCCAGTCATTGACCATCCACCCGCAGATAGCGCGCATCACTTCCGGGATCCAAAGGTTTGGAAGCATGATGACACATGGTATATGGTTTTAGGCAACGCGACTCAAGATAAAGTAGGAAGGGTTATCCTTTATCGCTCGCCTGACCTTCGGCATTGGGAATACAGAGGAGTGCTTGCACAAAGTGACGGTGCGCTTGGGTATATGTGGGAATGTCCTGATTTTTTCGAATTGAATGGTAAACATGTTTTAATGATTTCACCCCAAGGAATGGAAGCGGACGGAGACTCGTATAATAATCTTTTTCAAACCGGATATTTGGTAGGGGACTATGATTATGATACTAACGAGTTTAGTCATGGTCCTTTTACCGAATTAGATCATGGACATGACTTTTATGCTGTTCAAACTTTATTGGATGATGAAGGACGCAGGATTGCGATTGGATGGATGGATATGTGGGAGTCAAACATGCCGACCAAAGCAGATGGATGGTGTGGTGCATTGACATTGCCGCGCGAAATCACGCTAGGGGACCAATTGGAAATATTGATGAATCCAGTTGAAGAGATTACCTTATTGCGAGAAACCGAACACAATGAATGTAAAAAACGACCGATTTTGGAGAATTACTTGATTGATACAAAAGAAGACCTGATTGAAGTGAAAGCCGTTTTCGATTTAACGGATGCTACCGCCCGATCTGTCGGTTTGAAGGTTCGCGGAGTCGAGCAAGAGGAGCTTACTCTAAGCTATGATGTAGAAGAAGGGCAGCTAACACTTGATTGCTCCAAGTTTGGAAAAATGAAAGACGGTGTTAGAAAGGCACCTCTAAATGCGAAAGACTTACTCTCTTTGCGGATATTCCTTGACCGATCCTCGATTGAAGTATTTGCCAACAATGGACAAACCAGCATGACAAGCCGTATCTATCCGAAAGAAGAGAGGCTTGGCATCGAGCTATTTACAGTGAATGGTGCTGTGCAAATCGACGAGTTAACTTACTGGACGCTACAAGACACATGGAAATGAAAATACTGGGAACAAGTGACTAAACACTTGTTCCTTAGTTCGGAGGAAATGCATTGAAAAAAATATTTTGTATCGGTGAGGCATTAATTGATTTCATTCCCGTTCAAAAGCAAAAATCATTAAAAGCGGTGTCTTGTTTTGAACGTGTCGCAGGCGGAGCTCCGATGAATGTGGCCATCGCGATTGCAAAGTATGGAGGGAATTCCGTCATGCTTTCCAAAATAGCCAATGATCATTTTGGCGACCATTTACTGGACGTGCTGCAAGAAAACGACGTAGATACCTCGTATATCGTGCGAAGTGATGAAGGGGAAACTGGCTTGGCCTATGTATCGATCGATGCGGCAGGAGAAAGAAGCTTTAGTTTTTACCGGAAAAATGCAGCGGATTTATTGCTGTCTCCTGAAGAAGTGAAAGACGATTGGTTTAATGGAGGTGACTTCCTTCATTATTGCTCTGTTGATTTGGTTGAGAGCCCAATGAAGCAAACGCATAGGAAAGTCATCAATGCTTTTCGCGAAATTGGCGGCATCGTTAGCTTTGACCTTAACGTACGGCTTCCGTTATGGCCTGATGAAGCAAGCTGCCGCCAAACGATCCAAGACTTTTTGCCTCTTGCTGATATCGTTAAAGTATCCGAGGAAGAACTAACTTTCGTAACGGATACGAATATGGAAAAAGCGGCGATTGACTCTCTTTTTGTCGGGAACGTGAACGTCGTCATTTATACTAAAGGCAGTAAAGGCGCGAGCATCTATTTAAAGAATGGCGAGTTATACGAAGACCCAGGATTTTCCGTGACTGTTTCAGATACAACAGGGGCGGGTGATGCATTCATGGGTGGATTTTTATCGGAGCTGATTTCCTTGGATATTACAAACGAAAATCTTTGTCAGCGAGTCAGGGAACACCATCAGCGATTACTTACATTTGCCAATGCAAGTGGGGCACTGACGGCCTCCGTCAAAGGAGCGATACAGGAAGCTCCCGGTAAACGTCATGTATTGACATTCATTGCCACTCAACGTACCAAAAACGAATCTCGATGACAATCGAGGTTTGCAAGCTTGCAAGTATACTCATCTTTTTTTGTCTGCCCCGTTCGGGAGAAACCGAACGGGTTTTTTTTACGTGAGCTCCCTCGGGGCGTAGGTTATGTGTCGGTTAAAGGTGTCAAGAAGAAGTGGAGACACAATGAATTCAAGTGTGCCCATATTTTTTTAGTGTTTACTGAAAAAAAAATAGGGAAAATAATTGATATGAATAAAATCCAACAAGATAAAGGAGCTGGAAAGATGCGTAATTATACACAACAGTACATTAATGGTGAGTGGGTTGATTCCACAGGATCGGAAACGATTGATGTTATCAATCCAGCTACGGAAGAAGTCATCGGCAAGATCATTTCGGGAACAAAGGAGGATGTCGATCGCGCTGTCGAAGCGGCTCGTGCAGCATTTCCTGCATTTTCTAGAATGTCGAGAGAAGAGAGAATCAAGCTTCTGGAGAATATCGCAAAAGAATATGAAAATCGGAAGGATGATCTTGTCAGCGTCATGACAGAAGAGTTAGGCTCCCCTGTTACACGAAGTGAACAAGTGCAGTATGAGATGGGCTTACAGCATTTTAAAAAAGCGGCTGAAAACCTGAAAACATTCGAATTCACCGAACAGCGTGGAGACACTCTCATTCAAAAAGAGGCAATTGGTGTTGCTGGGCTCATCACACCTTGGAATTTTCCTGCCAACCAAGTTTGTACGAAATTGGCGAGTGCATTTGCGGCAGGAAGCACAGTTGTCCTCAAGCCGGCTGCCTTGACGCCACTGACGGCAATCATTCTCGCGGAAATATTTGAAAGTGCTGGAATGCCAAAAGGTGCATTCAATTTAGTGAATGGCTCTGGTTCCACCATTGGGGAAGCGATCAGCTCCCACCCTGGTATCGATTTTGTCTCGTTTACTGGTTCTGGAAGCGTTGGTTCGAAAATCATGGAAAACGCAGCTCAGGGTATAAAGAAAGTATCACTCGAACTTGGCGGGAAATCACCATTAGTGATTTTAAAAGACGCCAATGTAAAAGAAGCGGCAAGAACGGCTGTCTTGAATGTCGCGATGAATACAGGACAGGTTTGTACGGCTGCCACGAGGACCATCGTTCCCAAATCGATGCATGATGAGTTCATTAAAGCGATAAAAGAGGTGCTCCCGGAATTTCCTGTAGGAGATCCGCAAGATAAGGCCACCTTCATGGGACCGCAAGTATCGGAGGGGCAGTGGAAAACGGTCCAAGCCTATATTGAAAAAGGTATGGATGAAGGGGCGGTGCTTGTTGCTGGAGGCACGGGAAAACCAGAAGGCCTTGATAAAGGTTACTTCACGAAGATTACGGTTTTCACTGATGTGAAAAGCGATATGACCATCGCAAAAGAAGAAATATTCGGTCCTGTCATGTCAATTCTTACGTACGAAACCATTGACGAAGCGATTGAGATCGCCAATGATACGATATATGGTTTAGCAGGATATGTATTTGGTGAAGATGCTGCCGAATTGAGAAAAGTGGCTTCAAATATTCGTGCTGGGCAAATCACGGTCAACAATGCCAAAATAGACTATTCAGCACCATTTGGAGGATTCAAGCAATCAGGTATCGGTCGTGAATGGGGAGATTACGGAATGGAAGAATTTCTTGAACCAAAAGCCATTCTAGGCATGCCTTCTTGATATGGCATTTGTGGCCTTGCCCACGATAAATTAGCTTCCCACATAAGATTGTAAGCGGCGGCCTTTTCTCGGTATTCACCCGGGGAAAGGTCGTTCGTATTCTTTAAAAACGTTCCGTAAGAATGGACGACAATAGGATGTTTTAAAGAGGAATAAACAAAATAAATAGGGATAGCATAATCACTATCCCTAACAGTACATATAATTTCGATTAACGAGTTCTTCCGCCTAATTGCTGCTCAGCCATTTGCACTAAACGTTTCGTGATTTCTCCACCAACAGAGCCATTTGCGCGGGATGTTGTATCAGGACCAAGGTTAACGCCAAATTCATTTGCGATTTCGTATTTCATTTGTTCTAGAGCTTGTTCTGCACCACTAACTACCAATTGATTGCTGTTGTTGTTCTTAGCCATGTTTTCAGCTCCTAATAATTTAATGTGTTGCTAGTCATAGGTTTCGATATTGTAAACAGTTATATACATCAAAATGAAAAAAAAATTCCGGAGATTTGATTGAATGCATTGCATGCTCCAGCAGTCTATAAGCATATAAGATGAGGTCGATTGTAGCGTGGTGAATTATATGAATGTTAATTTCAAATAGTCCTTGGGGATGATAGCTTCATTGATCTTGATATCCTCGGGAAGTTTTTCAAAGTGAAAGGCAGTAAAAAAGGACCCCTTGGGTCCTTTTCAATCTCAGCAGGCGTGCAAAACGGTTATATGATGAGGGAGGGGTTCGTATCGCCTTTAAAATCGCAATCGATCAAAACGTTATTTTTTTTTGTTTTCTCATCCATTGAGTCGCCACCCATTTTTCATCGGCGATAACCGGTGCGCCGCCGTGTAATGTCCGTTCGTTCAATTCATGGTCATTATAGAAATACTCGAAATAGACCGCCATTCCCTTATGCGGGGATATGGACAAATTCAGTTTAGGGAAAAATGTTTCTCCCCCATGCTCCACATCATTTAGATACATGACAAGTGTGCTGATTCGATTATTCTTAGTCTCTTTACTTGTGAAAAAATCAAAGTGAGCTTTATATTCTTGACCAGGAGTATATTTAAGGATTTGAATGCCATCCCCATGTTCACGAGGGATATTCATGATGGTCGATATTCTTTTTTCAATCTTGGCGATGGTGTCATTTTCATTTTCTTGAAAAAACATGCTGCTGCTTGTCCTCATCTCATTTACTTCGCGAGCATTTCCAATTTTGGAACGATGCAATTTGTCTTTTGACAGCTGGATCAGTTCGTCACATTCCCCGTCGCTCAAAACATTTCCCAATATTAAAATTAACGGTTCTTCCATTCTAGCAATGATATTGATTACTCTATCTTCTGTTTTGATTTTATTTCCAATGTGGTTAAAGATGGTCTGTTCTTTACTGGTTTCAATTGTCAACTTTCATCGACTCCTCAAAAGGTATAATTAACAGAATAATATATTTTTTCTGTAATTTTTTCAATCTAGCTAATTATAGCACAAATTGCCTGTCATAAACCTTTTTGCCTATTCAGGAATTGGGCACCTTCGGCTCAAGGGAGCCCCAGTATTACCGATCAATGGATGGATTCGTTACATAGGCAGCCTGTTATATCTCGTTCATTGTCACTAAAGTACCATTTACATGAAAAACAGCCTCCAATAAAATAAATGGTGGGCTGGAAATGTTAGCCAAGGAAAGTCCTTAAACCTGTTAAAATCATTTCCCCCCAGGCAGCATTTACAAAAGCACATGGTTGATAACAAAATAGCGCCGGATAAGGAAGTGGTAGCGTTGAAAAAGAGCATCTGCATCATTGGCAGTGGGATTGCCGGGCTGCACCTGGCTTATGCACTAAAGGACGAATTTGATATCACCGTCATTGAACGCCGTACACCAGAGGAAATCAAAGAAGGACGCATCATGTCCACACAGGTTCATTTTGGATCGACAAGGATACGCGAAGGACGCTTCAATATGCCGAACTGGGGAGAACAATCAGAGATCGAAAGCATCCATATTACAATCGGAAATCAAAAACTTTTTGCCGGGATATTGCAGAAACCGGCATTATCTATTGATCAACGCTTGCATTACGCTCGTTCAATGAAAGACCTTGCAAAAAAAGGGGTCTCCTTCCGTCTGGAAAAGGTGGACAGGGAAAATGTCGAAGCGTTGGTTGAAGGGTTTGATTTAATCATTGATTGTACCGGGAAAAATGGACCTTTGTTTCCGTTTCCAATTGAATCGGAGCTGTCTCCTTATCTAGCTCCGCAGCGAAAATGCACCGTAGGCTATTTCACAGGCATAAAAGCAAATGACCCTCCGGGAATAGGGGTAACGGTTCTTCCTGGAGTGGGTGAAATGTTTGAAATTCCTGCAATAACCGAACAGGGCCCTGTTACGATTTTATTCATCATGGCAATTCCAAACACTGAGCTGGATGTATGTAAAGGGGTGAAGAATGCCACGGAATTCACTCATGCAATGAGCGGGGCAGTCCAACAGTACTTTCCTGACGTTTATGAGCGCCTTGATCCGGAAAAATTTAAGTTATGTGACAGGAATGGCTTTCTTCAAACAGCGGTAACGCCCGTTATACGAAAGCCATATCTTATGGTTCATGATAAGCTGGTTGTTGGCTGCGGGGACAGCGTGTTTTTAAACGATCCGATTACGGGTCAAGGCTGTAATCTCTCTTCTTTTTGTGCGGAGCAATTGTATGAAACCCTCATTGAATGGAAACATTCCAAGTGGGACGAAGAATTGGGCGAGTCTTATTGGAAACGTACGAAACCATTTGTAAAAGAAGTAACGGCATGGACAAATGCCATGACTGAGCCATTGCCTGAGCATGTTGTTCAATTGCTGCTGCAGGGTTCACAGGACCAGGTCAAAGCAAATGAAGTTGCTCAATGGTTCGCGGATCCGACTAAAGGATTTGAAGCGTTTTTTTCAAGACTGAACGTTTAGTTTGAAGTGCAGGAACGTATGTTTTATAATGTAGGCCAAGCGATCCCATATCTTTGAAAAGGAGGAATACAATGTATCGTTCGATAAAGGATTTTATCAGAGAGTGGCATAAAGAAGCCATTCTGACTCAACATGTATTGGATAGCCTGACAGATGACGCCTTAAAACAACAAGTGTATCCTGAAGGCCGTACTTTAGGAAGAATTGCGTGGCACGTAACAACGAATATCCCGGATTATCTAACTCATTTTGGATTCAAGATCGACAGGAAAGAGGATGGAGAACGCGTTCCTGCTTCAGCCAAAGAAATTGCTGCGGCATTCAAGGAGATAAGCTCCCATGCAGCCCAAGTCATTGAACAGGATTGGACAGATGAATCACTCGAACAAATGCAAACAGCGTTCGGAAGACAGGAATCGAATGCTGAGATTTTAATGGGGTTAATCAAGCATATCATCCATCATCGCGGGCAAATGACGGTACTAATGCGCCAAGCAGGAATAAAACCTCCTGGAGTTTATGGACCGCCAAAGGAAGATTGGATCCATCTAGGCGTGGAAAATCCACCACTTTAATGCCATAAAAGCTTTTTATTGAATCACTGATTAGAAGTAGGATTGAAGGAAATAGCCAAAGAAAAAGCACCGTTCACGCCGCTTTTTCTTTGGCTAAAGTGTCGTCAGTTCGTGATGCTATCGTTAGTAAGCACTGAAGCGGCTTTGCTTCTTTTGTGATGATAAATATAAGACCCAGCTATCAAAATAAATCCGAAGACGAAAAAAAGCCAACTACTTACGGGATCGCCGACAACGATGGTTGAGTACATGGCACCCGTCAAATCGAATGTCATTCCGGCATAAGCCCATTCCTTGATTCGAGGAAAGCCTGGAACGAGGATTGCCACAATACCTAATAGTTTTGCGATTCCAAGAAACGGAAGGAGGTAGGCAGGATAACCCAAATGCTTAAATAACGCGACTGCATCAGGAGCAGACAAGATATCGGGAATGGAACCAATGCCCATTAAGGCCACGAGCAACCCGGTGAAAACCCAGTAAAGGCTATTTGTTTTTTTCATTTACTACTTTCCTCCCCTTGTTTGATATTTAATCATATTCCCTTTCCGTTTTTTTAATCCGCACTTTATATTGAAGCTTGGAGTTCCAGGAAGACTTTAAGCAAAATAAGCTGAGGATAAAGCTTTAAGGGACATTAATTTAAAAATGTTGGGAGGCTGGCATGTGATCGTGTTTATCATAAGGGTAGCAGTGATACTATTGATGTTGATATTGACAATGGTATTCATCGCTAAAAAAATACCAAGAAAAATGCCCCATAAGCAAAAACAATGGTGGGTCATTGCACATATCCTTTTTGTTATTGTGTATTTCTGTGGCATTGCGGGTCAATCAGTCGTTCTATTTTCAATGGCTTCCTTTTCAGAAAAAGGGTCCATTCATGCGGGACTTAAATTCATCAGTTATTTTGACGATTATTTAACGATTCCAGGTGCGATGGGCTCCTTCGTTACAGGAGTTTGGATCGCACTACGTACCAATTGGGGAGGACTTACAGCATATTATTGGATCATGGCCAAGTGGATCGGTAACATCTTCGCGATCTTATTAGGGTCAACGATCACTGGTAATGTCGTACATAATCTATTCCCGAAAATCCTTTCCAGTGATGTGGAGCCCTCACAAAACCCCCTTTATTTTCAGAGCCGGCAAATCTTGTTTTTAGGTATGGGGATCAGCTTAACGATTTTAACTTTTTTAGTCGTGATTTCTTATCTGAAACCGTGGGGAAAAAGGAAGAAATAAAGCGGTGAACCAATAGGACATATCCTGGACAGGGGAAAAAGGACGAACCTTCTCCAAAAAGCAATCAATCTCTAAAATAGGCCCACTGGTGAACAACAGAAAAACCTGCCTGGTTTCCGGACCAGGCAGGTTTTTTCCTTTGGGAATGAAACAGGTGTACCCACGTTTCGTTTATTTCTTTTCGTACAAGGACTTAGAGCCCATTAAAGAGTGGACACCTGATATAAGTGCCCCTTCCTTTTAAGCCGGAAATTTTAAAACCTCATTGATTCAAGTTGCATGTTTCTTTGAGAGACGATTCGTGATGGTATCTTCCTGCGGTGAAGTTCGCCGTATGTAAAAGGCGAGTATGAAAGCAACTATTGTTAACCATGTTGCGATCATGAATGCGTCATTTACTCCCATTACGTTTCCTTGTTTGATGGCCATGGCCATTTGGAGTTTATTTTCTGGTGAGATGTGTTGTTGAGTTAAGATCCCTTGTACATGTTTCGTTCCCTGATTGGTCATGATGGATACAAAGAAAGCCATGCCAACAGCACCTGCAACCATCCTCAATGTATTGACCATGGCTGTTCCATATTTATTCAGGCTAAGTGCCAATTCATTCAATCCGGCTGTGAAGATTGGCATCATCAATAACGACATGCCGAGCATTCTTATCGTATATACCGCCACCACATATGAAAAGGATGTATCCGTTTCAAGACGGGTTAAAAGGAAGGTGGTGATGATGGTAATGGCAAGCCCGCTTACCGCCAGCCATCTCGCGCCAAACCGATCAAACAACTTCCCTGTGATAGGGGACATGATTCCCATTAAAATGCCGCCGGGCAACAGCATGAGGCCAGATTCCAGGGGAGTGAAGCCACGGATATTCTGCATATAGATCGGCATGATGATCATACCGGAAAACATTCCCATGGTCGCGATAACGTTGATGATTGTCGTTAATGTGAACATCCGGTAACGAAATATCCTGAATTCCAAGATAGGATGCGTTACAGTGAATTGCCTCCAGACAAATAAACCTAAACTCATCCCTCCAACAAGGAACATAGTCAGGACTTCGAAACTGCCCCAACCCTTGGTACCCCCTGTTGCAAATCCGTATAAAACCCCGCCGAATCCGAGAGTCGATAAAATCACGCCAATTTTATCGAGTTTTGGCCTGCTAGTTTCACCCACTTTTTTAATGATGAAAATGGCAAAGATAAAGTCAAGAAGAGCAAATGGGAAAATGATGAAAAACAGAACGCGCCAGGAATAATTTTGTACAATCCATCCTGATAACGTAGGCCCTATGGCTGGGGCGAAATTCATCGCAATTCCAAATATACCCATTGCAAAGCCGCGTTTGTTAGGGGGAAATAAAGTGAAAATAACGTTTGTAATCAAGGGGAATAATATACCTGCGCCTGCAGCTTGAACGACACGTCCGATCAGTAAGACGGAGAAGGTAGGGGCAATTCCGCATAATAAAGTGCCTAGCGCAAACAGTCCCATCGAAGCAAGATATAATTGTCTCGTGTTGAATCGTTCCATTAAGAAAGCCGTAATCGGGATGACAATCCCATTCACCAACAAGAAGATCGTTGTAAGCCAATTGGCGGTTGCGGCTGATATTTGAAAATGATTCATCAATTGAGGCAACGCGATATTGATCAAAGTCTGATTCAAGAAAGCGACGAGAGCACCAGCAAGCATCACCGCAAACATGGGGCCTGTTCGAATTTTAGCAATGGTTTTTTTGTCTTGATTCATTCTTAGAGCACGTCCTTTTGGATAAGTTGAAACATATCGTTACTAACTGCTATGTTTTTGTAGGTATGGAAACACATCACTATACTGAGTTCATGTTCCTCTCTTTCAAAATGGAAACCAACTTGTTTCCACCAATATACATCATCTTAAGATATTAAGCTAAATCCACGACTTTAAGCAATGTTTTTTTCTAAAACCAGTGATATGTCCGATAGAATCAAAGGCAACTGGGGGCTTTGTTAACTTACGACTCCAGAGGTCGATGGGGCGCAGCTTCAAGACGCCCTTCAACAAACCTGGAAATCATATTTGAACATTTTCGCGTTATGAACACTCTGGCGGACCAGAGCTTGGACGATATAAGACGAAACAGCAACAAGCCGATTATGGATAGGTTCAAGCCAGTATATATGTTCCAATCATCGAGCGAGGCTAAAGGGGCCTTGCTCTGAAGTGACCCCGATCTTTAGATTTTCGTCTAGCGGATCGGGGGGTACAGTTATTGGAAGGGAGATGATTACAGGTGCTTTTTATAGAAAGCTTCCACTTTTTCAACATCTTGATGAACAGGTTCTGGTTGTGGATAAATCATAATGACTTGCGCCTTCGACAATGCCCGATTATAGAGCCCGTGACCATCTGAATACGAACCGAACCCGCCCGTTACACTGCCTATGAGTATAGGTAAAGGTGCGCGTTAACAGCTCTTCGGCTACATGAAAAGCATCAAAGCCTTTCACTGATTTCATATACGCATAAGAGTTTTAATGCACTTGTGTGTATTCATGATAAAATAGTTATCGAACCTATTAAATGCGCACTAGTAAAACAGCGTATTAAATCATATTTCTTGAGTATGTATAAGTACAAAAAGGAGCCTTCTGTATGAATACAATAGATAGACGAATAGTCAAGTCACAGTCAGCCATTCAATCGGCATTTCTGGAAATGCTGATAAATGAAGGATTTGACGATATTACCGTGAAGAATATTACGGAAAAAGCTAACATTGGCAGAAAAACATTTTACTTGCATTATATGGATAAGTTTGATCTATTGGATAAGATTGTGGATGCCCATATAAAACGGTTGAGAGTAATATGTGATCAAAAACAAAGCAAAGGATTCATAGAAGGTACGATTATCTGGTTCGAGTATTTTCAGGAGCATAAATCTTTTTTTGCCTCCATTTTCAGAAGTAATGGCACCTTATCATTTCGAAAAAGAATATTGTCATTCATCATGGGTGAGATGGATAAAAAGCTTAATGCAAAAGCAGCTTTGAACCAAAATATCAATAAAAATATCGTTTTGAGATTTTTAGGAACAGCTGTCATGGGTGTAATGGAATCTTATGTGCTGGGAGAAATTGATGGTGATATGGAATCCGTAGCCATGCAAGTGGGCGAGTTGCTCAAAAGAAATATATAAATAGGTGAGGGGATTGTTATGAAAATCAGTCAAACGAAGGATTTCCAATTGGTGGCTAAATTAAATGAATATGTGCACGGTTTACACTCAAATTTATATCCTGCCCATTTTAAGGAATATAATCATGAGAATGTGAAGGCTGGTTTCAAAAGCCTCTTTCAAAACGAACGTTTCATTTTCCTGCTGGTGGAAGATAATGACGAAGCGGTAGGCTATGCATGGATAGAGACAAGGGAATATCCCGACAATCCATTTAAAAAAGCTTATAAGTCCGTTTATGTACATCAAATCAGCATAGTCGATACAAAAAGGAATAAGGGATATGGGTCAAGCCTTATGAAACGGATAGAAGAAATTGCCATCGAGAAGGGAATAGACGTATTGGAATTGGATTATTGGTCAGGGAACAGTGCGGCAAAGCAGTTTTATCAAAACCAAGATTTTACAAAATACAGGGAATTTGTGCATAAACAGTTGTGACGATATTGTAAAGCATTGGGTGTATAGAAAGGATTCAACGTAGCTATTATAAATAAAACAACCAAAAAACTTTTCCGATAGTGAATGAAACATTAAAATATTAGAATGCATGGTATGTATGGGGTGGAACCTTCTTAATAAATGAAGTAAGCTCTTCTGCTTGAGCCAACGATTGTGTTGCCTGAAGATCGGTGCAGCCTTTTTTATACAGCTATCGGGGGCAGGATAATACAAATAACGATATTCGTGTAAAATTTTTTTCGGAAGGAATTGGTCATTCGAAGTATGTGAAGACCACACATCAGCGAACCTGGAAACCTATATTTACAGCTGCTATGTGGAAATGAATGGCGATGTAATCATGGAAAAAGCATAAGAGGAAATAAAAGGTCCCCCCAAAACAAGCCTGTATAAAATGGAGATAGCCCGTAAAAAAATAATCAGAGTATCCTGTTGACAGTATATCTACTGAGTGATACGATATACATGTAGTAAGTCTCACTGGATACCAACGCGACTGAATCGTTAGGCTGTAAAAAAAATCGATTTAACCATGCACATGTATACTCATTACTGAATAGCATATCATTAGAAAAGCTATACTGTGAAAAATTTTCCTCGGTACTGAGTTATACTTAATATAAGTCAGACTAAGTAGAGGAGGCTCTGAACATGGAAAATTTAACTGAAATGCTGAAGGGGTCGCTGGAAGGCTGCGTGCTCGAAATCATCAGCCGCCACGAAACTTATGGCTACGAGATTACCCGCCGCCTGAACGAGCTTGGGTTCACTGAAGTCGTGGAAGGGACGGTCTACACCATCCTCGTTCGCTTAGAAAAGAAAAAACTGGTGAACATAGAAAAGAAACCGTCAGATATGGGACCGCCCCGCAAGTTTTATTCACTTAATGATGCCGGCCGCGAGGAACTTGAATTGTTTTGGGAAAAATGGGCTTTTGTTTCCTCAAAAATCAACGTCTTAAAGTCAATTTAGCATCATATAGTATTCCGTAAGATATTAAGGTGTTTTGTTCAGCTTTAAAAAATAGGAGGAAAAATAACATGATGGAAATGTTCAAAAAAATGATTGGTGATAAAAGAGAATACAAGGTGATGATGGCGCGGGTCGATGCCCTTCCAGAGGATTACCAGTTTGTGTTTAAGAAAATTCAAGCCTACATGTGGAATTTCTCAGCTGGTAACGGGATGGATATGCTTCGCATGCAGTATGAATTAATCGATTTGTTCGAAGTTGGTGCAGCGGAAGGCAGGCAAGTCCTGGAAATAACAGGGGATGACGTGGCGTCCTTTGCCGACGAACTAGTGGCAAACGCTAAAACCTATGTCGCCAAATATCGTGAAGATTTAAATGAGACTATCGTTAATCGATTGGGAAAAAATAAATTTAATAAATGATATGGACTGAATAGCTGATTGAGAATGTGTATTGCCTATGCTATTCAGTTATATTTTCAATTAGTAGTAAGTCATACAGATTATCAGTCACACTAAATAGAGGAACATAGGCAAACTAGCTCCGCAAGACGCGTTACGGATGATTACGGATATAGCTGGCGGTCTTGCCGAGCTGATTATAAGGAGGAAAAAGTATGGAACATGCAGTGATTTCTGTAAAAGGGCTAAAAAAATCCTTTAAAGGCAAGGAAGTCTTAAAGGGGGTCGACCTTGAGGTGCAGCGTGGCGAAATTTTCACATTGCTGGGCTCAAATGGAGCGGGCAAGACGACGACGGTCAATATTCTTTCGACACTATTGAAGGGCGATGGCGGCGAAGTAGATATTTGCGGTCATGATGTCCAGCGTCAACCGGATCATGTTCGCCAAAGCATCAGCCTGACAGGACAGTTCTCAGCTTTAGACGGTATGCTCACAGGGCGGGAAAACCTGATGATGATAGCCAAATTGCGGCGGATTTCCAATCCTGCCCATGTCGCCGACGATTTGCTTGCAAGATTCAGCCTGACCGATGCGGCCAACCGCCGCGCGGACAAATATTCCGGCGGGATGAAGCGCCGGCTTGACATCGCCATGAGCCTGATCGGGACGCCTGCAGTCATTTTCCTCGACGAACCGACGACAGGGCTTGACCCCGAAGCGCGTATAGAAGTCTGGGATACTGTCAAGGAGCTTGCTGGCGGCGGCACGACCATCTTACTCACGACCCAATATCTGGAGGAAGCCGAACAATTGGCCGATCGCATCGCCATCCTTCATGGCGGAAAAATCATCTCGACCGGCACCCTTTCTGAACTCAAAAAGATGTTCCCTCCAGCGAAAGTGGAGTATATCGAGAAGCAGCCGACATTGGAGGAAATTTTCCTCGCGATCATCGGCAAAAAGGAGGAGATGTAAATGAAACGTAAAACAGGGGTATTGCTAGGGCGTTTAATGCGAAACATCATGCGCAGCCCGGATACAATCATCACGGTCGCAATTACGCCGATCATGATGATGCTGCTGTTTGTCTATGTATTTGGCGGCGCCATTAAGGCCGGCACGGATAATTATGTCAATTATCTATTGCCGGGAATCTTGCTGATGGCCATCGCCTCAGGCGTCGCTTACACTTCCGTGCGTCTGTTTACGGATGTAAAGAGCGGGCTGATGGCGCGTTTCCTTACCATGCCCATAAAGCGCTCGTCAATATTGTGGGCACACGTGTTGACCTCGCTTGTTTCCAATGCGCTTACCATCGTGGTTGTCATCCTCGTTGCACTCTTGATGGGCTTCCGGTCCAACGCCGGAATCCTCGATTGGCTCGCGGTAGCCGGGATACTCGGGCTGTTTACATTGGCGCTGACATGGCTGGCGATCATTCCCGGACTGACAGCGGGGTCCATGGAAGGGGCTACAGCCTACTCATACCCGCTGATTTTCCTCCCGTTTATCAGTTCGGCTTTTGTCCCCACCGAAACCATGCCGAAAATTGTCCGTGCGTTCGCTGAGAACCAGCCTGTGACATCAATCGTGAATTCGATACGTGCCCTTTTGTATGAAGGATCTGTTGGTAACGGAATCTGGATCGCGATTGCCTGGTGCGTCGGCACCATGGTCGTCGCTTATTTCTTCGCCAGTATAGTATTTAAACGTCAGTTAGGGTAAGCGAACCATAAAGAAACGATACGACTCACAAAACAATGGCATTTGTGTTACATGCACATGCTATCATCTGGAAGGCTGCTTTCATGGCGGCCAAACTGCATTGTTAACATAAGTATCCATGGATTACATTTTCGCTAAAATGTAATTCATGGTTTTTTCTATATAAAGACAATATCATAAATTCTCTGCGAGAAGGCTATAAATCTAACAGGATCTCTATTTTTGCTTGTGCAACGAACGGAAGTGGTTATATGCATATGAAAAAAAGGGGAATCCAGCAAAATCAGATTTTTCAATACATTGATTTACAACTAGCCTTGGTAAACGTAGAATAGACGGAAATAGTGCCAGCTGTCAGTGAATTTTCACCTTGGTACATGGGAAAGGAGCAATTTCGCTTGCTGGGCGTTTAGTATACCTACGGGACTTTATCCTTGCTTTGTCGATTAGTAAGACGAGATAACATTCATGAATTCATTTTCTTATCTGGGTTAGAGTAATGATGCACTTGTGTTCACATGGAAGAAAAGGAACCGAGGTCTCTTTTTAACATTTATTCGTGTGACCGAAATGATGCAAATAGAAACGGTCGGGCTCCTAAGTAACAAAGGGCCTTTAGGTGCAGGGCGATTCTTCTGGAGGTGTTCCT
The DNA here is from genome assembly GCF_002803435.1 of Bacillus sp. mrc49. Lineage (NCBI taxonomy): Bacteria > Bacillati > Bacillota > Bacilli > Caryophanales > Bacillaceae > Bacillus > Bacillus sp. mrc49. Next base: position 284,388 of record NZ_PHNG01000688.1, read on the forward strand.
GTATGGTCGATGCTGCACCTACATTGTAGTGTTCTGCACTAAAAAGTGAAATGATGTATTGGAAGGTTCTGAGAATGAAAGGTGCTAAAGCTTTTTTTCACATAGTTTGAAGGAAAAGGAGCGGAAAAAAATGGGAGAGAAGTTTCGCAGAAAATCACCAGAAGAATTTTTACAATCCATTCATAAAGTTCACCGTGGCCGCTTGAAAATCATTCTGGGGGCAGTGTCCGGATCTGGGAAGACTTATCATATGCTATTGGAAGGAAATGCATTAAAGAGAAAGGCAATTGATGTAGTAGTAGGGACAGTAAGTGCATCCGATCGCCCCAGAACCATTGAACAAATAGGGGCGTTAGAAAGAATTGCACCCATTGAGTGGATGGAGGGTGGGATCCTTAAACAAGATTTGGATATTGATTCCATCATTGAACGGAATGCTGAAGTTGTTCTTGTGGACACCTTGGCCCATCGCAACCGTCCAGATGCCTCAAATAAGACTAGATTAGATGATGTGCTAACGTTAATGAGCTACAACATAAGTGTCATCACAACGATTAACATCTATGAATTGGAGGGTGTGAAGGAGGTAGCTGAAAAGCTTTTGGGTGTGAGGGTTCAAGTGGACCAGTGCGTTCCAGATAATACGCTTGCAATGGCAGACGAGGTGAAGCTTCTGGACGTTACCCCGGAACAAATTCTTAATCGCCTTCAAGATGACTTAATCGAACAAAAAAAAGAAGCGAAAGGAAAAAGGGGGGAATTATTCAGACGAGATAATTTGGCCGTATTACGGGAGCTTTCCCTTCGCTTTTTAGCTGGAGAGGTTAACGACGAATTAGATGATTACCGTGAACAACAAGGATTGATAGGGCCATCTGGTGCTTCTGAGCGAGTCCTTGTTTCGGTCCAATACCATTGGAATGGATCCATACTCATACGGCGCGGGCAACAAATGGCAAAACGCCTGGGCGGGGAGTTATATGTGGTGTGTCTTTATTCTCCCATTAAGAAATTGTCAAAGGAGGAGGGAACCTTCAGGAGATCTATTAAAAAGCTGGTACATAAAATAGGTGGGGAATTTGAAGAACGTCCCCTTGCAGGAGAGGATGTAGCTGGGGAAATAGTAAATTATGCAACTGAGAAAAATGTTACAAGAATCGTAATGGGTCAATCGAAACGAAGCCGTTGGGAGGAAATCATTCACGGATCGATCATTAATAAGATACTTCAAAAAAGCCGGAATATTGATGTTTTTATCGTCGCTGACCGAACGGGAAAAAGTGGTGAAAGGGTGATCCCGGCCAAGTGGAAGGATGAACATAATCTCAATCCATATCGCCGCCTGTCAAATGAAGAGGTAATAGATCATATTGATAAGATCCGCCATGGGCAAATGAAAGTGTATATCGGTGCTGCGCCGGGTGTTGGCAAGACTTATACGATGCTCCGCGAGGCAAACGAACTAAAAAGGAAGGGGATAGATATTGTAATTGGGTTTCTTGAAACGCATGGAAGAGAGGATACGTTTGAACAAATCGGCACATTAGAACTAATTCCGAGAAGGAAAATACAATATAAAAATGTAGTGCTGGAAGAAATGGATACAGACGCGATTTTAAAAAGGAATCCTGAGGTTGTTCTTGTTGACGAATTGGCTCATACAAACATACCTGGAAGTATGAATAAAAAACGTCACCAGGATGTCGAAACAATTTTGAAAGCGGGCATTTCCGTTATTTCCACTATGAACATTCAACATCTGGAAAGCTTAAACGATAGTGTCGAACAAATTACCGGAGTCCGCGTTCGTGAAACAGTACCAGATCATATCCTGCGTATCGCAAAAGAGATTGAACTTATTGACATGTCACCAATTGGCTTGCAGCAACGAATGCTGGAAGGGAATATTTATGCCAAAGATAAAATTGATCAAGCTCTAAGCAATTTTTTCAAAACGGGCAATTTGATAGCTCTGCGTGAATTAGCTTTACGTGAGGTAGCTGATGATGTGGACGAAAGGCTTGAGTCATGGGAAAGAAAGCGGACCTTAAGGGGACCTTGGAGAAAGCAGGAGGTTATTTTTGTTTGTGTTAATTTGCGTCCGGATAGTGAACGTTTAATTCGGCGGGGCTTCCGTATTGCCTATCGGTTAAAAGCACAATGGTTCGTCGCTTACGTTAAGGACCATTCGCCTCTAAAAGAGGAGGAGGAAAAAACATTAGAAAAACTTAAAATATTGACAGAACGGCTTGGGGGGGATTTCAACATGTATGAAACGCATCATCGACGAAAAGTAGTTGGGGAGGTGGTTAAACGATTATATGAAGAAAATGCAACACAGGTTATTATCGGACAATCTGCACGAAAAAGGCTGGAAGAAATCATGAAAGGATCGGTTGTACAAAAATTGCTTCGTGCGGTTCGCCATTTGGATGTATTGGTGGTTGCCGATCATAAACCAGAAATGGCAAAAGAACTTAAAGAACCATAATAATGCAAGTACGGAATTCAAATCCCTTAATAAGGGGAAGGGTTAAACCTGTGTGGAAATACACATAGTATAAACAACAAACCCAGTTGATTATCATTCTGGGTTTGTTTGAATTGGTAATTTGGGGTGTTGCGGAAGAGGAAGGATCAAAATTATGCCTTGGATTCTAAGGATTTTTCAAGATCTCTATCTACAATGAACACTTCCAGTCTTTCCTCCGTTTTCGTGCTGATATCACTATGGCTGGAAAGAACGTTGCATTTTGTCAGCCGTTTCACGATCTCCTCGAAGTCTTTACTGTACATTTCCCTTAACACCTGCCTCATTTCTTTGACTAGCCTCCGCCCGGAATCTTGGGAAACAAGGTGTTTTTCTTCCACAGTCAGCACTCCCTTAAAACGGGTAATGACCATATCCTGTACAATGTATGTTTTCGCCTCTTGAGGACCTCGGCCCATAAGCTCTCGCTGAAATGTAATAAAGGCTGCACTTATTTCAGCCTCTAGTTTCTTTTTGGAATTCACCATATTGTCTCCCCTGCTTTTCTCCAAATTTATGCAACTTATCATAATGTCCGGCCTGATTCTTGTCAATAACATTCGAAAAAATGATTCTTAACTTGAAATAGTAAGATTTATAAAGAAAATAAGTTTTTTTAAACGGGAAAATTAGTGATATCATAAGGAAACATAAGGAATAATGAGAATATTATAGAATAAGTGGGAAAATTGGTCTTATTCGCCCCAAAATGCTAATTTACAAGTGGCAGGTAACGAGCTTAGAATAACAACATATTCAACACCAACAATTGCAATTCGGCTTAGTCCTGGGTGATCAGGAACGGAGGAACCAATTTTTTGGGGTTAATTCTGCTTATGCAGAAAGGATGAGAGAATCTTTCGCCATCCTACCCGTCAGCTAACTTCGTCGGCTAAAGCGAAGGAGGTCATGAGACCGCCTTAATCAAGGGGCTTTTTTGTTGTGAAAACGGCAAAAGGCAACTTGAATGATAAGTAGGTCTTTTTAATTTGCCTATTTTCATAAGAAGAAGGACCATGGAAGACAGAACGCAAAGGAAGCACATGCTGGCTGGGCGTTAAGTAGACCAATGAGTACTTTTTCTCCAATTATATTTGTTTGCTAATGCAGCGTATCCAATAACCGGTGCGTGAATCATTTTTGATTTGCGCGCGGATATGGATAGCTACTGCATGGCTGCATATATGGGGGAAAAGTAAGCATTGGTCTATTTTTTATGTTTTCAACTGGCAGGCTACACTTCCCCAGAAAGTATGCAGCTTGAAACTTGGTCACAAAAAGTAGTAATGAGGTGGATTGCATGGGAAAAGTATTGGTTGTTGGGAAAGGGGATTTATACAAATCTGTAAAGGGAAGTATAGGAGCCACCCACACGGATACAAGTAACTTGGAAATTGTAGATTATGAAGAAGAATGGTTGATGCCGACAAGAGAACTGGAGGATTGTGATGGATTAATGGTTGATAAATCGAACCAGTATAGCTGTATTTATTTGTTCCCAAATTGTCTACTTGATGGAATTAATCTTTTGAGGATCTTTTCAGGGCTCAAACATTTTAGGCTGTTTGTTGTCACTCATCATCATCGAAATTCCAGTCTATATAAAAAAATGGGAGCCGATTTTGTCATCGTCAGTAAACCAGACGGTAACAGCTATGACTGGCTGCTAACAAGCGGAACCTAATAACTTTAAGGGGGTGAGCCATTTTAATTGTTTAACATATTCATCGCTTGGAAGGAGAGATGATGATGGATCTTTTATCGGTGTCACTTACAACTTTTTCATTCTTGCTGTTTTTTGGATTTCTCCATTTTTGTAACAAAGTTATCGAAAAAAAAGGAGAGTAGAAGCATGCTTTTATTAATTATTGTTGGAGCACTTTCGTTGTACTTGGTTCATGCTTTAATTTATCCGGAAAAATATTAATCGCTACAAAACGGAGGAAATGCAAATGGATTATTTACAAATCGGTCTGGTATTGGCACTCGTTATTATTTTGGCCATACCACTGGCGAAATACTTAGTTAATGTTTATTCCCTTGAAACAACCAAACAAGATCGAATGTTTGGGGGAATAGAACGGGGCATTTTTAAACTATCTGGTATCCATACGGGTGATATGAACTGGAAGCAGTATGCTAAGGCCCTACTTTTGAGTAATATGGTCATGTTTATTATTTCGTACTTGATCCTTCGCTTTCAAGGCGGATTACCAGGTAATCCAAGTAATATAGCCAATATGGATCCGTTATTGGCATTCAATACCGCTGCAAGTTTCCTTACCAATACTAATTTGCAGCACTACAGCGGGGAATCGGGACTTTCTTATTTATCACAAATGGTCGTCATCATGTTTTTGATGTTCACGACACCGGCTACCGGCCTTTCGCTCTGTATGGCCTTTTTCAGAGGTCTGACCGGGCAGCGCAGTATGGGGAATTTTTATGTGGATTTAATTCGTTCCATCACCAGGATGCTTCTGCCGTTATCTATTTTAATCGGGCTTGTCCTAGTATCCCAAGGGGTGCCGCAAACCCTTGATCCCACAGCCGTTGCCACTACATTGGAAGGTGCGACACAGAATATTGCACGCGGACCTGTAGCGGCATTGGAGTCGATTAAACATTTAGGGACAAATGGCGGTGGATTCTTTGGTGTCAACTCGGCACATCCCTATGAGAATCCTAATGGTTTCACCAATATCTTAGAGATTCTATCTATGTTCCTGATACCTGTAGCTCTCCCGTTAACGTTTGGGTATATGGCAAAAAACAAAAAACTAGGGTGGATTCTTTTTGCGGCAATGGGATTAACGTTCCTTGTGTTTTTAAGTGTTACGTATTTCAGTGAACAAAATGGAAATCCATCATTAGAAAAAATGGGAATATCTCAAGAGAATGGAAGTATGGAGGGCAAGGAGGTTCGATTTGGAATCGCTCAGAGTGCCCTTTTCACAGCCGTAACGACAGCTGCTACGACAGGTACGGTCAATAATATGCATGATACGCTTACTCCGCTTGGCGGACTAGTGCCATTGGCAGAAATGATGTTGAACTGTGTGTTCGGCGGTGATGGAGTAGGTACGGTCAATATCCTTATGTACGCAATAATGGCAGTTTTCATTGCTGGATTGATGGTTGGACGTACGCCGGAGTTTTTAGGGAAGAAAATTGAAGGCAAGGAAATGAAACTAATAGCCATTGCCATCCTTTTACATCCATTATTCATCTTAGTTCCGTCAGCCATTGCTTTAGCTACACAAATGGGCACTTCGGCTATTTCTAATCCGGGTTTTCATGGAATTTCACAGGTTGTTTATGAGTTTACCTCCTCGGCAGCTAATAATGGCTCCGGATTTGAAGGTTTAGGGGATAACACTCCATTTTGGAATATATCCACCGGATTGGTCATGCTGTTTGGCCGTTACTTTTCCATGATTGCACTAATCGCTGTCGCAGGTTCTTTACTTACAAAGAAAGGAGTTCCCGAAACAATTGGAACGTTCAAGACGGATAATGGCACTTTCCTGGTCATTCTCTTGGCAACGGTTTCGGTTATAGGGGCATTGACGTTCTTCCCGGTCATTGCACTCGGACCAGTAGCAGAATGGCTGACAATTAGATAAACGAAGAAAAGGAGAATTCTAAAATGAGTACAAAGCGTAATGGGACTCTCAATAAGGAAATTGTCTGGAAAGCTATAAAAGATGCCTTTAAAAAGTTAGATCCAAGAATAATGGCTCGAAATCCTGTCATGTTTGTAGTTGAAATAGGATTTGTTATCACTCTTTTACTATCCATATTCCCGAACTTTTTTGGAGGAACATCGGATAGAGGTTATAACATTGCCGTAAGCGTAATATTGCTGGTTACAATACTCTTTGCTAACTTTTCCGAAGCATTAGCAGAGGGGCGGGGTAAAGCGCAAGCTGATAGTTTGAAAAAGACGAAACAGGATACTAAGGCAAAATTATTCCAAAAAGATGGTTATATAAAGATAGTGGATGCCACAGAACTCCGTAAAGGTGATATTGTCTTGGTGGAAACCAATGATTTAATTCCAACCGATGGTGATGTCATTGAAGGAGTAGCTGCTGTAGATGAGTCCGCAATCACTGGGGAATCAGCTCCCGTAATCAAGGAATCAGGTGGGGACTTCTGTTCGGTAACTGGAGGAACGAAAGTCATCAGTGACTTTATCAAAATTGTCGTCACTTCGGACCCAGGTGAATCCTTTCTTGATCGAATGATCAATCTCGTTGAAGGAGCTAAAAGACAAAAAACCCCTAATGAAATTGCATTGAGCACCCTGCTTGTCAGTTTGACCCTTATCTTTTTGCTTGTTTGCACGACACTAGTACCAATTGCTTCTTATATTAAAGTCACATTACCCATCACCACCTTAGTGGCATTACTGGTCTGTTTAATCCCAACGACTATAGGGGGCCTATTGTCTGCCATTGGGATAGCGGGTATGGATAGGGTTACTCAATTTAACGTCATTGCCATGTCGGGAAAAGCTGTCGAAGCAGCTGGTGACATTAATACCATCATCCTTGATAAAACAGGAACCATCACCCATGGGAACCGCATGGCTTCAGCTTTTTTACCGGTTAAGGGGATAAGCCAAGCTGAGTTAAATAAAGTGGCTGTTCATTCATCATTACACGATGAAACGCCTGAAGGCCGATCTGTCATCGAACTTGCTAAAAAAGCCGGTTTAGCTGATAAAGAATTAGATAAAACCGGGACAGTTGGAATTGAGTTCACGGCTGAAACCCGGATGAGTGGTACAGACTTTCCTGATGGTAGAAAAATCAGAAAAGGTGCTGCTGATTCAATAAGACAATATATACAGCAGCAAGATGGAAAAGTTCCTGGCGATTTAGAAAGCATTACGAATGAAGTCGCCACTGCTGGCGGTACTCCACTTGTTGTTGCAGACGGGAACTGTGTGTTGGGTGTCATTTACTTGAAGGATACAGTAAAACCAGGCATGAGGGAACGCTTTGATGAGTTGCGGAAAATGGGCATAAAAACCGTTATGTGTACCGGTGATAATCCATTGACAGCTAGTACCATTGCAAAAGAAGCGGGAGTAGATGATTTTATTGCTGAAGCGAAGCCTGAAGATAAAATTTCTGTCATTAAACAGGAACAAGCACAAGGCAAACTTGTGGCGATGACGGGAGATGGGACGAATGATGCTCCTGCATTGGCACAGGCAGACGTTGGATTGGCGATGAATACAGGAACCATCGCAGCGAAGGAAGCGGCGAATATGGTGGATTTGGATTCTGACCCTACAAAAATAATCGAAGTAGTGGCAATTGGGAAACAGTTACTCATGACACGGGGCGCTTTGACAACCTTCAGTATTGCTAATGATGTGGCCAAATACTTTGCAATTATTCCAGCTATGTTTATGTTGGCCATTCCTCAGATGAAGGCTTTAAACATTATGAATCTGGCTACACCACAAAGTGCCATTTTATCAGCTTTAATTTTTAATGCTATCATTATCCCCCTTCTCATCCCATTGGCAATGAAGGGTGTGAAATATGTTCCTATGAGTGCTTCAAAATTACTTAAAAAGAACTTGTTCATATACGGATTGGGCGGCGTAATCGTTCCTTTCATAGGAATTAAACTTATTGATATACTGCTGGTCATGCTACAAGTAGCTTAAAAATAAAAGTAAGGGTGGAAATTCATGATGAAAAATATTCGCTTAAGTTTAGTGCTCCTTGTTATGTGTGGAATTGCCTATCCGTTACTAATGACAGGTGTTGCTCAAGTTATAATGCCTGCAAAAGCAGATGGCAGTTTAATAAAAAACGAATCAGGAAAAATCATAGGTTCTGAACTAATTGGTCAATCTTTTAAAGACCCGGGGTATTTTCATGGTCGTGTTTCTTCTATAAAATATGATGCGACAGGATCAGGTACACCCAATTATGCCCCATCCAATGAGGACATGATCAAGCGCACAAAAAAAGATTTGGCAACATTTCTAAAAGATAACCCTACTGTCAAACAAGAGGAGATACCTGCTGATTTACTGACGAATTCCGGTTCGGGCCTTGATCCAAATATTTCATCCCAAGGGGCGAAAATTCAGGTATCACGCATTGCTAAAGAGCGAGGTGTATCTGAAAAAAGTATATATAATCTTGTTGATAAACATACTGAAGGACGGTCATTAGTAGTATTCGGGGATCCCCGGGTGAATGTATTAACGTTGAATATAGCATTGGACCAACTAAAATAGTGTAGAAAAGGAGGGTTCAAGGAACTCTCTTTTTTACTTCTTTTGGCTGGATCGGGGTATATAATGAACCTTTCGACCAGATAGCTTTTCCGATATTCGGTTGAGTTTTATGAATGTTCAATCATCATTTTCCTATTGTTTAATCCGAACTCATCTATAGCCGATTGAAATAATTAAGGTATAATAAATAGGGAAAGATATTTTGTTACGGATTAGGTGAAGATGAACATGAAGCTAATCATAGCGGAGAAACCGGATCAAGGTTCAACGTTGGCAGCTCAATTTAAAACGAAGAAGCAACAGGGATATATAGAAATCATGGCGAATGAACTTTTTCCCGATGGTGCTTATGTGACATGGGCAGTCGGGCATCTATGTCAACTCGTATCGCCGGAGACATATCATGCAAATTGGAAAAAATGGTCGCTGGATACGTTACCGATGATTCCAGAGAGGTTTCAATATGAAGTGACCAGGCAAAAGGCTAAGCAATTCAATGTCGTGAAGACGTTGCTTAGGAAGCAGGACGTCGATGAAATCATCCATGCCGGCGATGCAGGGCGTGAAGGAGAATTGATTGTACGCAATATCGTGAATTTATGCAGCATCCATAAGCCGATGAAGCGTTTATGGATTTCCTCTTTGACCCCGAAAGCCATTTATGAAGGATTCCAGAACCTGATCAGCGAAGAAAAAACAAGACCGCTTTATCATGAAGCCTATACAAGGGCATGTGCAGACTGGGTTGTTGGCATGAATGCATCCAGGGCGTATAGCATTTTATTGAAGCAGAAGGGTGTATCGGATGTTTTCTCAGCTGGACGGGTTCAAACTCCCACCCTCGCTTTGATCGTGAAGCGTGAAATGGAGATTGAACAGTTCAAGTCTGAACCGTTCTGGGAAGTGTTCGCTGACTTCAAGATGGATGGCAATAAATACCAGGGTAAATGGCAGCAGAACAACGATTCAAGAATAAAATCAAAAGAACTTGCTGAAAAGATTGCCGCATTCTGTAAGGACAAGGAAGCGGAAATAGCCGAAATGGCAACAGAAAGAAAGGAATTTCAGCCTCCTTTGCTGTTCAATCTATCGTCATTGCAGGCAACCGTGAATAAGATTTATAAATATTCACCAAAGCAGACTCTCGATATCGTTCAAAGCTTATATCAAAAAGGAATCGTCTCATATCCACGTTCCGACTCCAACTATGTGACAGAGGGGGAAGCCGCGACATTCCCTGATATCTTGCAAAAGCTAAGCGGCTTTTCGGAATATGAATCACTTTTCCCCTTGCCGCAGCCGAGTATCATGAATAATAAACGGTATGTAAATGAAAAGAAAGTGACGGATCACTATGCCATAATTCCGACGGAGCAGGTTACCGATCCTAAGCGTCTTTCCGCTGAAGAACGCAATATTTATGACTTGGTGGTCCTGAGGCTGATTGCCGCCCATTATGAGCAGGCGATTTTTGATTATACAACCATTAAGACGCTTGTCGATAGGCGTGCCGAATTCATTTCAAAGGGCAAGCAACAGATCCAAGAAGGATGGCGCAAGGTCATTTTCCAAAATGACAAAGAAGATGATGATGTCCTATTGCCGCAGGTTTCAAAAGGGGATTCCGGAAAGGTCGCCAAGATTAAGGTGAAGGAAGGAAAAACACAGCCGCCAAAGCGTTATACGGAGGGCCAGCTGATCACCTTGATGAAAACGGCAGGAAAACATCTGGATAATGAAGAGTTGGAAAAGGTCCTGATGAAAACGGAAGGCCTTGGCACCGAAGCAACACGAGCAGGCATCATTACCATGCTTAAAGACCGTAAATACATTGATGTCAAAAAGAACCAGGTATTTGCAACCGATAAAGGAAAAGTGCTGATCACAGCCATTGGGGAGAAAATCCTTGCCTCGCCAGAGATGACAGCCAAATGGGAACAGCGATTAAGGGAAATTGGTGAAGGGAAGGCTTCAGCCGGAGCGTTTATGGAAGCCGTTAAAAAAATGTCGGCAAAAATCATCAGTGATGCTGTGGAGTCGTCGGAAAGCTGGGATTTTCAAGGGCTGGATACCGAATCGATTCAAAGGAGCGGCCCTAAAAAGAGGAGTTCGGCATCCGTAGGCAATTGTAAGCTATGCGGTTCCAAAATTGTCGATAAAGGCGAGTTTTATGGATGTGTGAGTTATCAAAAAACGAAGTGTAACTTTACGATCTCCAAAAAAATCCTTAATAAGAAAATTAGCCAAGCCAATATCAAAAAGCTGCTGGCGAGCGGGGAAACGGACTTGATAAGCGGGTTTAAAAAAGGCGAAAAGACCTTTGATGCGATTTTATCCTGGTCCGAATCGGAAAAGAAAATCAATTTTACATTCCCGGCAGGACAAGCCGTCAAGCAAAATTAATCAAAAACTGCATTTAAATGGCGCCCTGAGACGATAACGGCTTGTTTCAGGGACGTATATATAGTAATATTTTTAGATATGCTTTTGAAATGGGAGGATTCCGAATGCCTACACCAAGCATGGAGGATTACATAGAACAAATTTATTTACTTATTGAAGAAAAAGGGTATGCAAGGGTTTCCGATATTGCTGAAAATCTTTCCGTCCATCCATCTTCTGTGACAAAAATGGTTCAAAAACTCGATCAAGAAAAATATTTGATATATGAAAAGTATCGTGGCCTCGTTTTAACGGCTAACGGGAAAAAAGTCGGGAAAAGGCTTGTATATCGTCATGAACTCTTGGAACAGATGCTAAGATTGATCGGGGTCAAGGAAGAAAATATTTATCATGATGTTGAAGGAATCGAACACCACCTTAGTTGGAATGCCATCGATAGGATTGGTGACCTTGTGGAATTCTTTGAGGAAGCTCCTGAGCGTGTCGAGGAACTACGAAAGATACAAAAAAGAAATGAAGAGAACCCAAAATAAGCTGCCGATGGCAGCTTTCAAAATGCAGACAAACTCGATAAAAATCGAATTTGTCTGCATTTTTTATGTCTGTACAATGTGGACGTTGATTTTAACGGGAGGAACTCGCTCATGAAGAGGCGGACCGCTACCGCCTGCGTGGTCCATCCTAGACGCGCTTTTCCCGCAATCAACTATGTTTTCACTCATAGATTATCCGGGAAGGTTAGTGGAAGAAGGGAATCCCGATCTCTAAATATTCTTCATAGTATTAATTCTCCATTCATACAATTGATAATCTACAAAAGTTTTGAATGGGAGTGGAATGCATGGGATCTAAAGAGTTAACAGGACGAGTAATTTTCATGGGAGACCCCGGCTATAAAGAAGCCATCAAGAATTGGAACCCTTATGTTGATACTCTTCCTTTGGTCTTTGTTTTTGCTCAAAATACCGTTGATGTAAGTAATGCCATTAAATGGGCACGTAAGAATAAAGCACCCGTGCGTGTGAGAAGTGGCCGTCATGCCCTTGATAAGGACCTCTCAGTCGTGAAGGGGGGAATTGTCATTGATGTTAGTGATATGCAAAAAGTGCACTTAAATAAAAAAAAGGCAACGGCGACCGTTCAAACAGGAATTCATGTAGGTCCGCTTGTAAAAGGATTAGCTAAAAAAGGGTTTATGGCTCCGTTTGGAGACAGTCCAACCGTTGGCATCGGGGGAATTACGATGGGCGGTGGATTTGGAGTGCTGTCACGATCGATTGGTCTTATAAGTGATAACCTCCTTGCACTGAAAACAGTGGATGCAGAAGGCAGGATCATTTTTGCAAATAAGGAGAAAAACAAGGATTTGTTTTGGGCTTCCAGGGGAGGAGGGGGAGGTAATTTTGGATATAATACCGAGTACACATTTAAAGTTCGCCGTGCCCCTAAAACCGCTACCGTCTTCAATATCATTTGGCCGTGGGAACAATTGGAAACAGTATGTCGTGCTTGGCAAAAATGGGCGCCGTTCGTAGATGAACGATTAGGGTGTATTCTTGAGATTTTCAGCAAAGTAAATGGATTGTGTCATGCCGAAGGAATTTTCCTCGGTTCAAAAACTGAGCTCATTAAATTATTGAAACCTTTAATGAATTCTGGAACACCAACGCAAATCGTTATAGAAACATTATCTTATCCAGACGCTATAGATTTCTTGGATCCTGACGAGCCAATCCCTGGTAGATCTGATCAGAATGTTAAATTCTCCTCGGCTTGGGGACTTAATCTTTGGCCGGAAAAACCAATTTCAATCATGAGGAAGTTTTTGGAGGAAGCGACCGGGACAGAATCCAATTTCTTTTTTATCAATTGGGGTGGGGCTTTAAGCAGAGTACCTAGCGATCAAACAGCCTTCTTTTGGCGTAATCCATTGTTTTATGTGGAATGGAATGCTAGTTGGGAAAAAAAATCACAAGAAGCTATGAATCTTGAATCGGTTGAAAGGGTGCGTAAGTTAATAAAACCATATGTAAAGGGTTCCTATGTTAATGTTCCAGACCAAAATATTAAAAATTTTGGAAAAGCATATTACGGCTCGAACTTTGCAAAACTTCAAAAAATAAAGGAGAAATATGATCCGAAAAATTTATTTCATTTTCCCCAGAGCATACCGCCATCCAACAAATGAGGTGTAGTTTTTGTATGGGGAAATTTACAATTCATTAAACTAGCATATACGTTAGTTTAGATCAGGGTGCTGCCATTGGGGGCTCTTTTTTCTTCATGAATTAAAGCGCAGCTGGAATGGAATAACCATTTCCCAATTTAAAGATGAAAACCCGTAGGAGAGATTTAACATTGGAAAGAAGTATACTCCTACCGCAAAGGCAGCAGAAAGTCTTAATTGAAAAGGCTTTTAATTTGTTATATCGAACGAATAATGGGATAAGGAAGATCCATATAAAATATCCAAAAAGGAGCTATTCAACAGCTCCTTTTTGGGTGGAAGGAGTGTGAACCATGATTTTTCAACACCGAAAAGCCATATTAAAGATTCATCATTGCGAAAGTGGAGTTCGTTGACCTAAAAAGCAAACCCGAAAAAGGCCTACTTATTTTAGACGATAAATTTTACTTGGCCTTCCGCGAGAAGAAGAAGACTCTTCACCAATGATTTCTGCTAAATTAACTTCACATAAATTTACTACAATACGCCGTGCATTACTTTCATCCCAATAGAGATGCGTCGTTAAATCTTTTATTGTAAAATCGTTCAATTTCAATCTTTTAACTAAAGCATATAATTTATTATAGTTTTTCACACTAATTTTGGCTTTTTTTAGTTTTTCCATAAAATCCTTGTCATCTATCCGGTAAGAAAAACGTAATTCCTTTTCTTCCCCCACGGATTGGATCATTGTTCCGTCCTCTTGTACGATAACGATGCCCTTCTCTGACTTTTCTTTAGAAAGTTGGATGGCACGCTGAGCGTTTATTTCTGCTGAGTGAAGTGTTTGGCCATATCCAATTCCTACGGTCACGGTAGCATTGGATTCGTTAGACAACAAAAAGACTGTATCTTTTAGATCTTTTATTTTGGATTCAATTGTACCTCGTGTACTAAAGATAAAATAACGGCCGTTCCCCTTCTCAACTAATGAACCTTCTAGCAGTTCGCAAAACCTAAGAAGGGTTTCTTTTAATTTTATCTCTAAAAATTGTAGATGGTACGAGCTTTTAGCTTTCTCAAATATTTTCTCGAAATGCTCAATTTCAATGATTTGGACACCGATTTGGGTGTCTCTAAAGTAAAAAGTTCTCGATTTTTCTGCAAGGATTCTTAATGATTGGCGAATTTCCATATCAGTTGTAGATATACGATAGGTCGGAACTCCTGCTTCTTTTAAATTTAGATATACGGCCTCGAAACAAGTCAGTGCACCTTCCGTTTTTCCCGATTTCCATAGGTCAAGATGGAATGCGATCAATTCTTCCGTGGTTGAATCAATATTGAAATTCTTTATATACATTTCTTTTGGTGTGATATCAATTTGTTTTAACGCCTGCTCTAAGTGGGTTGTCGTTATTTCATCGATACTCACTTTACTTAAAAATTCCTTTTGAAAATATCCCATATGCAAAAGACTTTTATAGATGCCAGATTCAGTATGATCGATATACAATAGATTTTCCCCTAGGCCTACCGTGTTTTTCGCGACCATATATGAAATTTGACCAGAAAAAAACCAAACATCCACATCTTTATTGAATGTCGAAACGATTTTTTCAGTTTCTCTGAAATCCTCATAGGGATAGGCTTTAAATTCCATGCTCGACGCATATTCTTTACCCAAATCAATAATGCGCTCAACAGATGAATAAGGACCGACTACTCCAATTTTATACATATTTTTCTCCTTGGTTCCCTAAGTTTAATTACTTTTAATAGTATCTTTAAATTAAAGGGAATTAAAGTTTAATCCTTCGTCATTTGGAAAATGTTTTAGTACTTGATTCTAAAAGGAACTTGATTATATGTTTTAAGAAGAATATAAAATGCGATCTAAAAAAGAGTCATAGGCATGGAACGTACTAATATTCCATGCCTATGGCTCCTCGATTGGAAGATGCTAGATCATTTTAATAAGTTCACCTTAATGCCTTTATTTAATATATTCTGATAGTCGATAAAGTCATATAAGTCTTCATCAATTAATGGATTCAAGCTCTTCAATTCGTCCAGTGTCAACTCTTCTATTGGTTTATTAGTATCTTCACAATAAATGACGATGGAGCCGACGATACTGTGTGCATCCCTGAATGCAACACCTTTGCTAACTAAATAATCGGCGACTTCTGTTGCATTGAGAAAGCCATATTTTACAGCTTTTTTCATATTTTCAGTATTCACCTTCATGGTGGAAATCATCTTGGACATGATCTCCAGACAAGACAAAACAGTATCCAACGCATCAAAAAATGGTTCTTTATCTTCCTGCATATCTTTATTATAAGCCAATGGCAACCCTTTCATCGTTGTTAAAAGTGAAGTAAGAGAACCGTATACCCGTCCTGTTTTTCCTCTTATAAGCTCTGCTGCGTCAGGATTTTTCTTTTGAGGCATAATACTGCTGCCTGTAGAATATGCATCATCGATACTAATGAATTTAAACTCTTGACTACTCCATAAAATCAGTTCCTCGCTTAATCTGCTAACATGCATCATGATGATGGAAAAACCAGACATCAATTCTAACAGGTAATCCCTATCGCTAACACCATCGAGGAAATTGTTCATGGGTTTTGAAAATCCCAACGCCTCTGCTGTCATTTCCCTGTCTATCGTATGAGTCGTACCAGCCAAAGCTCCGCATCCAAGTGGACTTTCGTTCATCATTTCAATTGCATTAAGAATTCTTTTTCTATCCCTATCCAGCATGCTAAAGTAGGCCATTAAATGGTGCTTAAGAGTTACGACTTGCGCTCGCTGAAGATGGGTGTATCCTGGCATGATCACATTGTTTGCTTTTGCCTTTTGTTCCAGGCTATGTTGAAGATCTTCTATATGCTCGATCACCTCTAATGCCTTATTTTTAGCGTAAAGCCTGATATCTAAAGCAACTTGATCATTACGACTTCTTGCTGTATGGAGTTTTTTTGCTGTTTCACCAATTCGTTTTGTTAAGGTTGCTTCAACAAAACTATGAATATCCTCAAAATCCCCTTCGATCAACAATGTTCCGTTCTCGATATCTTCCAATATCGAAAGAAGAGACTTTCTAATGCTTTCTCCTTCGCCCTGGGTAAGCAATTCACATTTCACAAGCATATTTACATGAGCAATACTTCCTTTAATATCTTCAGAATAAAGTCTTTTATCAACCTGAAGGGAACTATTAAAGTCCTCCATTAATTTGTTTTCTTCTTCTCTAAAACGCCCGCCCCATAACTTCATGACCATTTCTCCTTTTGTAATATCAAATTTATTCAACTATCGGTGTTATCCATATCTTGCAATTCTTGAATGTTCCCTTTGTTTCGCATATACCATACACCGTTATAAACAGCGAAGTAGTAAAAAACGAATCCGATTATTGCCACGATGTAAGACATGAATGGCTCTGGAATAATACCCTTGCCACCAAAATTTCCGATTGATGAAACACCGACGAGCATCAAAATATAAATAACCAGATAGATTCCACCGATGATTTCTATCGATTTATGTTTATTGATAAAATGAGTGATTAAATATCCGACAATTCCAATCGCTAATCCCCAAATGGCAAGTTGAATCCTACTCCAATTTGTCCAATAAATAAGAAGAGTGGCAAAAACAAAAGCTAAAGGAGCAATGAAATTCATGCCTGGGATACCGTTGTCTTTAGTTAACCCAACCTTACGAAACACCATTACTGTGACGCATGCTGAAGCATATTTGAAAATACCGATTGATCCGACAATGGCTACAATGGCAGTCCAACTCTTTAAAGGAAATAAGAAAAGCAGCCCAATAAGAAAATTGAGGGTAAGTGCACGTGTTGGAACTCCAAATTTTTTATTGATCGTTCCGAAATAAGATGGGAGGAATCGACTTTTAGCCATCCCAAAGACATGTCTTGAAGTTCCAGCAGTATAGGCTAGCGCTGATCCGGTTGGTGAAATCATTGCGTCTGCTGTTATGGTCCAAGACAACCAAACCATATTCGCCATAAGTGCTAAATTCGCAAATGGAGAGTCGAATTTAATTCCGCTCCAACCATTAGCCAGCATTTCAGGGGGCACGGCCCCTATAAAAACGATTTGAAGTAAAGCATATAAAATGGCTGAGACTCCCAGTGATGTGATAAGAGCAAGCGGAATATTCCGCCTCGGGTTTACCACCTCGCCACTCATCATTACGACATTCCCAAATCCGGTATAGGCAAAAAATATACCGCTAGTTAAGATTGCGCTTAATCCTGCGCCATATCCATTGGGGGCGAATCCATGACTTGTATAATTCTCTTCATGAAAACCTGTCATAAAAAAAGCAATGATGGTTAAGACAGGTACTAAAAATTTAATAGTGGTAATAATGGTGTTCGTGACTGCAAATAATTTGACTCCAAAATAATTCACCACAACAAAGAATACCATTAGGACAGTAGCTGCCAGAATTCCCGTTGTCGTTAGTTGTTCCTTGGATATATCATATAGGCCTGGCCAGAATTCATTGGCATATTGAATGACTCCAGATGATTCAACGGGTGCAGTGGCACAGTAACCAAGCCAAATAGAATAACTAGTCACTGTAGCAAGCAATCTTCCGTGGGAATAGAGGGGATAACGGCCTAACCCCCCGGTTTCTGGTCTTACCCTTGCTAATTCAGCATAAACAAGAGCTATTAGAGTGATGACGAATGCAGCAATAACCCAAGACATTATTGCAGCTGGTCCAGCCATTTTTGCTGTATTCCATGGTCCAAAAAGCCAACTCGATCCAATGATTCCTCCAAGAGATAGTGCAGTAAGTGACCAAAATCCCATTTTTTTCTTCAAATATTGCTCTTGATTCATGAATTTCCCTCTCTCTTAAATGGGGTATATTGATTTTCCCTGTAACTAGCATAATGATTCTTATACACATGAACGATGAATATTTTAATGATGTTCTCTAACTCCTTTCAAATTTATTAGTTAATACGCTGGAAACTAACTATCCTTAATGGGTCGAACATCATTTTATTTAACCATTAGGATCTTTTAGCTTAATCCATAAGCAATAACTCAGTTGGTATTTTTAAGGTAATAAAAGAGTAATTACCTTAAAATGATTTTATTTGATTTGCCGAAATTTCGCAATGCTAATTTTCGAAAATTCGAAAAACTAAACCGTGACATAGTTCATTCATTGAGTAAAGACATACACAATGCCCCATACAGGCAACAAAGCCCTCGGAAGAGAACTAGCGAATGGCATGTTTTCCCCTTCACTGGGTACTGTTTTATCTTGCTTAGGTTAACGTCTGGTTTGGCGGGCGCTCATTCTAAAAAGCAGCAAATGAGCGAAAAAGTTTCGTTCCAAGCCCTTCAAAGCGGGGCATGATGGTCATGAAACCCTCCTCCGGTAATGGATCTTTTAACAAAACTGCTTCCTTCATGCAGGAAAAGGGTTGATTTACTCTTAAGGGCTTCGTAGCAGATTTTTTATTTGAGTTAAGGTATGTCACGCGTGCGTTTAGTGATTCGAGTGTGCAAAAAGTTTAGCCAGAGTGCATTAATGAAGAATTTTATGCTATAGGGTGTGAAACTTTTTTATTTATTTTGCATAAAAAAGAGATTGAAATATTGAAATTTTTTGAATAAGATAAACGATATAAAGTATTTACATGTTATTCACACGAAAATAAATGACACTTCCAGTTAGAGAAGATTTTATTGATTCATCTTTTTATATAAATGTTAAAGAGGGGAGAGGGGAAACAGCGCATGGCCATCACGATAAAAGAAGTGGCACAAAGGGCGAATGTTGCTCCATCAACGGTTTCTCGAGTGATTTCGAATGATCCTCGTATAAGCGAAAAAACAAAGGTGCGTGTTCGAAAGATAATGGAAAGGTTAGGATATCATCCAAACTTTATAGCTCGAAGTCTTGCCAAACGATCAACCAGAATCATTGGCCTGGTCCTACCAAGTTCGTCAAACGTTTTTTATCAAAATCTATTTTTCCCTGCCATTCTCCAGGGTCTTAGTGAAGGGGCTCAAAAAGAGCAGTACTCCCTGTTATTAAGCACTGGGAAAACGGAAGATGAAATCTATGAGGGAGTCGTGAAGATGGTTCAAGGGGGAATAGTGGATGGGGTCATCCTTTTGTATTCAAGGATGAATGATCATATTCTCACCTATTTACGAGATAGGGCCTTTCCGTTCGTCAGTATTGGAAAACCATATGATTTCATTGAAGAGATCACGTATGTAGATAACGATAATGTCTTGGCTGCCGAACAAGCAACAGATTACCTTATTCAATTAGGACATGAAAGAATTGGATTCATTGGCGACGATTTAACCTTTGTCAAGACTTTAGATCGTTTATTTGGATACGAACGTGCATTGAAAAGGGCTGGTATCGTCCTAAGCGGGGAATATATCATACATGAGGATTTTTCACATGAAGGTGGACAAGCCGCTGCGAAAAGAATCCTATCAATCGACGAACCACCAACTGCTTTGGTAATGAGTGATGATTTTTTGGCACTTGGCGTTGTGCATTCTCTACGGGAAATGGGCCTACGGACTCCTGAGGAAATATCAATCGTCAGCTTCAATCAGGTTCTTTTCCCTGAACCATCATTCCATGGATTGACTTCTGTAGATATAAATATTTTCGATTTAGGATATCAGGCAGCTATAAGCATCATTCAGAAGCTGCAAACTGGAGATGCTTCGACTGGGTCTATCATTCCGCATCACTTTGTGGAGAGGCATTCATGCAAATCGATCAAGCGAACAGCGATGATGCTGACTAACTAAACAGAGCTGCGATATGCGTTAGCTTTATAAGAGGGCAGCCGGCTCGCTGCGTTTTGAACGTGGGATTTTTCATTGATGATGCATTCCATTTTAAATAAGAAGATTTTTATCGTTTTTCTTTGTAGTCCATTCCTAGGAAACCTTGCATGACCGTTGAAAATTGCTTGCAGGTTGCTTCACCTGTTGCATGAAGCAACCTGGATTACATGTCCATGCATCTGTTATGATTTAGGTAGAGACTTATCAAAAATATTGAGGTGAAAGATATGGTAAGAAGAAGATGGATAGCCTCCTGAAATAGATTGTTATTAATCTTAGGAGGCCATTTTAAAATATTGGAGATGTATATATAATGAAGCAAAACAAATACGATAATCCTGATTTCTTTTCTGCATATGAACAAATGCCGCGATCAATCAAAGGTCTTGAAGCTGCTGGAGAATGGCATGTATTAAAAAAGCTATTACCAGAACTGCGAAATAAAAGTATACTTGATTTGGGCTGCGGTTTCGGTTGGCATTGCCGATTTGCTCGCGAACAACAAGCAAGTTCTGTGATAGGTGTAGATATTTCTGCTAAAATGCTTCAAAAAGCCCGTGAAAAAACAGATGACCCTTTCATTTCATATATTGAAATGCCAATTGAAGACATCATTTTTTCGGACTCTACATTTGATGTAGTTGTAAGCTCGTTGGCTTTTCACTACATTAAGTCGTATGAAGCAATCAGCAAAAAGGTCTATGATTGCCTAAAGCCTGGGGGGACTTTTGTTTTTTCAGTTGAACATCCAATCTTTACTTCTCGAAACGATCAGGATTGGTATTTCGATGAACAAGGAAATCGTCTTCATTGGCCAGTGGATAACTATCAATCGGAAGGGGTACGGGAAACAACCTTCTTAACTGATAACGTTGTAAAATATCATCGAACGATTTCGACATATATAAATGACTTGATTGGTGCGGGGTTCAGCATAAGCGCAGTAAAGGAACCTATGCCTTCTGATGAAATGTTAAAAACTGTTCCTGAAATGAAAGAGGAAAACCGAAGACCTATGTTCCTAATCATCTCGGCAGTAAAGGTTGAATGAACGAACAGTACCTTACCGCCTTAAAAAGGCTGCCAATTGGCGGCCTTTTTAACGTATGATTCTTTAGACAATCTTACGAAATGTATATTTCATTAATAGTATCAATAAATTTATCCAAGGAGAATGAAATCCTGCGAATAAGTAAGTTTGTAAGTAAACCATGTGATTATTTTAATGAAATGGGTAATTGCAGTAATCTTGAAGATGATCTGGTAACGAGACTGGAAGCTTGTGAAATGGCGGTATCAAGGTTATCAGTAGTGAATATCAAGTTTCCCTTATCACTTATAACATTAATGAGCGAACTCGTGCATTACATCAATAAGGAAGGTTACTGAGGCAGCCTTTTCATTGCTGAATCAATACACAACAAATGTGGGGTGAATGATATTTGAAGTCATTTCAATTAAATGAAAAAACAAGATCTTTTTTATCCAACTATCAACTATTTGAAGAAGATTTGATACAACAAGTTCAGTTGCAGCACCGAATGGAATTAGTCGAAGCTTTTGGGATCCAAAAAGGAATGCGTGTATTGGAATTAGGATGTGGTCAAGGAGATACAACCGTTGCAATCGCAGACGCAGTAGGAGAAAACGGAAGAGTTGTCGCATTAGATATTGCTGGTCCCGATTACGGAGCACCATTAACAGTAGGTCAAGCAACTGGACGTATTAAGAAATCTCCACTAGGAGAACGGATTGACTTCCATTTGGAAATGGATTTTGACCTTTTTGAAGCAACCATACCATTTGACGTGGCGGTATTTTCCCATTGTTCATGGTATTTCAAGCAGCCGGAAGATTTATTGAATTATTTTAAAAAAATCCGAGGATTGGCAAAACATATATGCTTTGCAGAATGGGATCTCGATTTTACTTGCAGTACGCAACGTTCCCATTTTTTTGCAGTTTCCATCCAAGCCTTGCATTCAAACTTCGTAAAGAATGATGGGAATATCCAAAACCTTTTTCATAAAACGCAAATTCAACGGCTGCTCCAACAAGCAAATTTTGAAGTGGTCAAACAACTTACAGTCGATGCAAGCTTATTGCAAGACGGACGATGGGAAAAAAGCTATGCAAATGGCATCCGTGCAGATTTTATTAAAGTGCCTCCGATGATCCAAACGTTGATAACTGGTTATTATGAATTGATGAACACTTCAGATGGTAATGATCATTCATTAAATAGTTTCATTATTTGTGCTGAGTAAACCATTATGAACCAGGGATAATAAGGATTTTTTTATCTTTTGTCTTCGTGAAAAAAGGAAACAAAAATGATTCTCTAAGAAGCTTTGATTGTCTATTTTATTGCATTGTTTGCGCAAATTCAATGATAAGGGAAAGTGCTCTATCATCTCCCTTATGCGAATGGTGCTGGCAGATTTCACAGTAAACAAGTCAAAGGCGGACAATACAAGGAACCCTTTATTTTTAATAATTGAAGCTGAGAACATCGGGCACTTTTTAGTGCCTTTTTTAGCGCATAAGGTTGTGTCATCTCTGCACTAAAAGACAGATAACGGTTCAATACATATCGTGACAATAGACTCATCAAACATGGATTCCTTATCTTGGTCACTGAAAGTAAAGTTTATGATCTTCCGCTACTAAGATTTGATCCGTCTCGATTTACTTTCCCAATATTGCACAGAATACAATATTATTATATCGTTGTATCAATGATATGGTTCGTCAACTTAAACGATTGAACTGTTTATTGGAGGCAAATATTTAAATGAATAAATACGACCAACTAAATATTATTAGAGAAGATTTTATTAATTGTCAAAAAGTGCTTATGGCGATTGGCGATGAAACACGGCAGTCCATCTTGTTGGTTTTAATGGGAACGGACTGTGAAACAGGTTTGCGTGTAGGGGAAATCACTGAACAAACGCATCTTTCCCGTCCAGCGGTATCGCATCATCTTAAGATATTAAGGGATGCCGGTGTTATTTTAATGCGTAAAGAGGGCACGAAAAATTTTTATTATATTAATGTACGGACAAAATTAGATTTATTAAAAACACTAATGATGGATATTGATAAGTTTATGCTGGAGTTTTATTGAAAGTATCGCATCATTATTTGGAGGTATAGGCAATGAAAGCAATGGTTATTGATAAATACGGGAAAGCCCCACTTCGTCTGGCAGAAATGTCCACACCAGACATCGGTGAATATGAGGTACTCGCAGAAATTCATGCAGCTAGCATTAATCCTATTGATTTCAAGATACGAGATGGGAAAGTGAAATTGTTAATAAAGTATAAAATGCCGCTTATTTTGGGTAATGATTTTTCTGGGGTCGTGACGAAGGTTGGAGCAAAGGTGACCCGCTTTAAAGTCGGCGATGAAATATATGCACGTCCACGTAAGAGTAACATCGGAACTTTTGCCGAATTTATTTCAATTCATGAAAATGATACGGCCTTGAAACCTCATAATTTGAGCTTTGAGGAAGCGGCATCCATCCCATTGGTTGGCTTAACCTCGTATCAAGCCTTACATGACATCCTGCAATTACAAAAAGGACAAAAGATTTTGATCCAAGCTGGGGCTGGCGGAGTCGGTACCTTTGCCATTCAGCTGGCAAAACTAATGGGTGCCACTGTTGCCACGACTGCCAGTGATGCCGGCATGAATTTAGTGAAATCTCTTGGTGCAGATGTAATAATTAATTACAAGACAGAAAAATTTGAAGACATCCTGAAAAATTACGATGCGGTCTTTGATACACTTGGTGGCAATACTCTTGAAAAATCTTTCGAGGTTATAAAAGATGGAGGGAAAATTGTTTCCGTTTCAGGAATGCCAAATGCTCGTTTCGCTAAAGAATATGGTTCAGGATTATTTAAAAAAGTATTGTTTATAGCAGCAAGTAAGAAACTTACTGCACTTGAAAAAAAACATAATGTTCAGTATTCGTTTTTGTTTATGAAACCAAGCGGAGATCAATTGAGTGCGATAGCCAACTTTATTGAGTCTGGTAAAATCAAACCGATAATCGATAAGGTATTTCCATTTAATGATGCTCAAAAAGCGATGGAATATGCGGAGTCGGGAAGGGCTAAAGGAAAAATAATTTTAAAAATCAGGTAGCGTTTTCATTCAATAGCGCATGTTGCCTTTAACCATAAAAATCCATCTTGTAGAATGTTTGATCCCAATGGATTGTATTCACAATGGCTGTTTCGCATACTTTGTTGCTATTCACCAAGTAATGCGGTGTGGTTAAATTTCCTGCCATGTTCGCTTATCCAGAGGACGGGCGGTGAGGTCTCGCCTATACCGCTGCCCGCACGGGAGTCTCGCACTTCCGTTCAATCGTTTCGTAAAATAACAACCTTCCTATTAATCTTTATTTTTAAGATGCTTATGATAATAACGGTTTTCTCAGCTCCTAAAACGATCGATAAGTTTTTTTTGATTAAACCACTTCCCATATTCCAAGGTAAAGAAAAAGAAACCCCACGAGGCCCTTTCAGACATATTTTTTCCATTTATGATAATGCCTCTAAAAAAAGGTTTTATTGATGAGAAACAGAATAGTTATAATCAGGCCCTTGTATTTTGTGAGTCAATGATGGGCGATAGCCTAGTTTTGTGTGTGTTTCTGAAATTATTTTAAGGTCTGGTGGCTGGAAGGGAGTTTTTTCGATGAATATACATACTTGGCATAAGGAATCGAAAAAGGAATGGGATGACTTTGCGCCTATGTGGGTGAAGAATTCGCAAGAAATGTGGGGGACGGGTAGCCGGAAAAATATTATTCCGTTTATTTCCGGCTATGTGCAATCGGGTCTGAAAGTGGCCGACATAGGCTGTGGAGATGGAGTGGGCTCATTAAAACTTGCAGAAGCGGGATTTGAAGTGATTGGCGTCGATTTATCAAGTGTCATGATAGAATTTGCAAAAGGGAAAACGGCCAATCATCCCAATCTATCATTTCTTCAAGGAGATTTTACTAACCTGCCATTCAACGATGAAGAAATGGATGCGGCAATGGTCATTAATTCGTTGGAATACACGGGTGAACCTTTAACCGTGATGAAGGAAATCTGGCGGATCATGAAGCCCGGGGGGCATGTTTGTTTCGGGATACTTGGTCCGACAGCGGAACCGCGGAAACATTTCAGTTATCAACGGTTATTAGGGGACGAAGTGATCATGAATACCATGCTGCCATGGGAATTCGAAAAAATGGCAACGGAAATGGGATGGAAAACGGTCGCTGATACCGGAGTAGCGAAAAGAGGGGTCGACTATACTAAACTAGGACATTTCTCGAAGGATTTAAAGCAAGCGGTATCGTTCATGTGGTTATTCCTCCTTCAAAAAGAGGTGGCAGAGTGATGGAGAAGTATCAAATATATCAATTCGTCGAAAAGACGAAGCAGCAGGATAAAGGGCAGGGCTTATTCGAGTTAGAAACGGAACGAATTCTGGAAATCAACCTGGAAGAGCAAATCTGGGCAAAAATGGGGACGATGGTATCTTATCGGGGACAGATTAAATTCGAACGGGAAGGAATCTTGGAGCATGGTTTAGGTAAGCTCTTCAAAAAAGCGTTAACTGGCGAGGGTGCATCTTTAATGAAAGCGACCGGAACCGGCAAGCTATATGTCGCGGACCAGGGGAAGAAAATTTCAATTTTACAGTTGAATGGCGAATCCATCTGTGTCAACGGAAATGATTTACTCGCCTTTGAACCGGGCATTCAATGGGATATAAAAATGATGCGGCGCATTGCCGGTTTACTGGCGGGGGGATTATTCAATGTCAGGCTCGAGGGGAAAGGGATGGTGGCATTCACTTCCCATTATGAACCGCTTACGTTAATTGTGGAACCTGGTAATCCGGTTTATACGGACCCGAACGCCACTGTTGCCTGGTCCGGGGATCTCCAGCCTGAATTCGTGACAGATGTTTCATTAAAGTCGTTTTTCGGACGGGGAAGCGGCGAATCCGTCCAAATGAAATTCAATGGTCGGGGTTTCGTGGTTGTCCAACCTTATGAAGAGGTTTATTTCGGCAATAAAGAGTCATGAAACAAAAAACCTGGGTAAAAACTCAGGTTTTTTTGTTTCCCAAGAGATATATGAAAGGGGCTGCCCGAAGAAAAAACTACCTAGTAAAAGCATAACCAACCTTTCCCTTTCTCTTTCAATCCCACTCATAGGGAGTAGACTGGTAGACATAATAGTTGAGCCAATTAGAGAACATCAGGCTGCAATGGCTCTTCCAGCGGTGAAGCGGGACCTTCGAAGGGTCATCATCAGGAAAATAATTTTCAGGCAGCTGCGTATCGACCCCTCGTTCCCTATCGCGCCTGTACTCGTCACCGAGGGTTTCGGCATCATATTCGAAATGGCCGGTCACCATGATTCTTTTGCCATCGCTTGAAGCGGCAATCAAAACACCGGCTTGATCGGATTGAGCCAAAATCTTCAATTCGGCAATGCTGATAAGCTTTTGATAGTCAATATCCGTATAGCGTGAATGAGGAGCCATGAAAAAATCATCGAACCCGCGGACGAGATTTTCTTTTGGTTCAAGTACCTCATGCCTGTAAATGCCAAAGCATTTCTCCGGCAGCTCGTATTTGCCTATCCCATAATGATGGTACAGGGCAGCTTGGGCTCCCCAACAGATATGTAAGGTGGATGTAACATTTTTTGAGGACCAGTCCATGATGCTTTGCAGTTCTTCCCAATAATTCACGTCAGAGAATTTCAGCTTCTCGACGGGGGCGCCTGTAATGATCATGCCGTCGAATCGCTTTGTCCTTATATCATCAAAGGATTTGTAAAACTGATCCAAGTGAAATTTGCTTGTGTTTTTTGATTCGTGAGTGCTCAAGCGCAGGAATGAAATATTTACTTGAATCGGAGTATTGCCAAGAAAGCGCAGTAACTGAGCCTCTGTTTTTTCTTTCTCAGGCATCAGGTTCAAGATCAATATATTCAATGGGCGGATTTCCTGCTTGGTAGCTCTCTCCTCATCCATCACAAAGATATTTTCCTGTTCTAAAATCTCCTTAGCCGGCAGTTGTTCCGGTATTCTGATTGGCATGTTTATCCTCCTTCACCAAAATCATAATATTTTAATTATATAGAAAATTATCGAATAGAAAAGCTATTTTAATAATTTGTTGTAAATCGGAGAAGGAAATGGCCCGTTAATGGTAAAATGGGATGACGATAATAAACGCAAGAAGTCGGAGGTGTATGGAGATTGTTTGATCCTACAGCATTTGAAAACATGAAAGTGGTATTGGAAGGAGCGGTTTATGACCGTGATTTCGTCGGCGACATAACAGTCATAAGCCGTGATGATATCGTGAATCTCTCTACCATGTCCAGAACCTATAAGATTGGGCTGGAATTGAAGCAATCCGTGGCGCCCATTTCCATTAGCGGTGCAATCGAGATACACGCTGGAATCGAGAACCTAAGTGCAGAGTTACTTGAAGGCCATATTAATGAAACTCATACCGGATGCACGGTCGATATTTTCATCTCCATCCCGGCAAAGCTTGATGAAGTGATAGCCCAAGAGCTTTTGAACCAGTTGGAAAGAATATGGGGAGATCAGAGAATCATAACTTTCAAGACCAGCAAAACGGTTCGTAAAAAGGAGAAGCCCGATTATTCTACTGTTTGCAAGGTTTCTTTCGGAAGACTTGTGAAAGAAGAACAAATGGAAGACTTGGAAGATATGGTGGAGTATTTGATACAATCCATACAAGTAGTGAAGATTCAGGAATAATGGGTAAAGCAGAATAGTAAAATTGGTAAATGCACCTCTATATACGGTAAAATGACAGCATCATACCATAGGGGGAGATCATACATGTCCATATATGAATTTAAGGTCAATAAAATAAATGGCGAAACCATCTCGCTTGAAGAATACAGAGGCAAAGTAATGATTATAGTGAATACCGCAAGCAAATGCGGTTTTTCGCCACAGTATAATGATTTGCAAAGCCTGTATGTACAATATGAAGGACAGGGATTGGTCATCCTTGGGTTTCCGTGCAATCAGTTTTTGAACCAGGAGCCAGGAGATGATTTGGAAATCGATTCATATTGTAAACTGAATCATGGCGTCACCTTCCCGATGTTTGCAAAAGTGAATGTCAATGGAAAGGAGGCTCATCCATTATTCAGCTATCTGGCTGAAAATGCTCCAGGATTGATGGGGTCGAAATCGATAAAGTGGAATTTCACGAAGTTCTTGATCGATCGTGAAGGAAATATCATCAGTCGCTACGCACCCAAAACAAAACCATTGGAGCTTGAAAGCGATATAAAAAAATTATTATGAAAAATCAAATCGAGTTCATCAGAAAGAGCATGTTCTGTTGAGCTCTTTTTGTGCACCGCAGTTCCTTTTTCTAATGAATTAGTTGGAGTGGGATATAACTAGGGGGGGAAACGATGGAGCGAATCGCATGGGTAACGGACAGTACGGGAACTTTGGACGAAGATTTATCAATGAATGAACATGTTTACGTCGTTCCGATGGTCGTCATCATCGATGGAAAGGAATATGAAGACGGTGTCGACCTTTTACCTGAAGAGCTATACCGGAGGATGCGGGAGGAAAAAATAAACGCAACGACTTCACAGCCATCGGTCGGCAGATTCCATGCATTGTATAAGGAACTGGAAAAAGATTATGATCGGATCATAGCTGTCCACCTTTCAGGTGAATTGAGCGGGACCGTTTCTGCAAGCAGGCAAGCTGGCCAAATGGTTACGATTCCCGTTGACGTATTTGATACGTTACTTATCTCCTTTCCGATGATCTTGATCTTGAAAAGGCTGATGCAATATATGAATGAAGGGCTTTCCATCGAAAAAGCCTTTGCGAAAACGAGGGTGTATGCGGATAACCATGAAACCTATGTTGTAATCGGTTCTTTGGATCAGCTCCATCGCAGCGGGAGGCTAACGAACACACAATATATTCTTGGAAGTCTTTTGAGCTTCAAGCCGATCATTTCGATCGAGCACGGTTTGCTTCAGACTAAGTCGAAGCCTCGAAATCTAAAAAAAGCGGAAAAGCTGATTTTCTCGGATCTTTACCGATCCGTCGAAACGGGAAAAGTAAAAGAGTGCACCATCTTATATGGTGAGATGCTGGAAGAGGCCCTTAAATGGAAAAAACGGATTTCTGAAGAATGTCCCCACATCATTTCCCATATATCACCGCTTGGCAGTGCGATAGGCGTCCATACCGGGGAACAGACGATTGGACTGAGTTGGTTCAATGAAGATTAAAGCACAACTATACTGAGAACCATGGTAAAATGGAAAGGACATGGAGTGGTGATATGAAGCAAAAGATGATCGGTTTAACGGAGAAATATGTTTATGATCAATTGAATTTAGATGCCAGCGGCCATGATTGGTTCCATATCGATCGTGTTCGGAAGCTGGCTTTACATATTGCAAAAGAAGAAAAAAGGGGGAATGTGTTCATCATTGAAATGGCCGCACTCCTTCATGATATCCCGGATGATAAGTTAAACGACGATGTTGATGCAGCGTGGGGCAAGCTGGACGCTTGGTTGCAGGAATTAAAGCTGGATGAAGATCGTGTTAAGGCCATTCAAGAGATCATCCGCACCATTTCGTATAGTTCCGGGCAGCTGAAGCTGCCTTCCATCGAGGCTGAAATCGTTCAGGATGCCGATCGCCTCGATGCAATTGGCGCCATCGGGATTGCCAGGACATTTGCTTTTGGGGGGAAGAAGGGACAGCCCATGTATGATCCCGAGCTGCCGGTAAGGGAAAATATGTCCAAGATGGAGTACAGGAAGGGGAAAAGTTCTTCCGTTCATCACTTTTATGAAAAATTACTGAGCTTGAAAGATATGCTTAATACAAGTACGGCGAAGAAGATTGCTAGTGAAAGACATGAATATATGGTTGGATATTTAAAGGAATTTTATAAGGAATGGGATGTACGCTTATGAAAGTTTTTAGCATGGAACATGTAATGAAAACGCAAGGGGAGAAACTCCTTTTTAAGGATGTGTCTTTTTCCATCACTGAAGGGGAAAGAATCGGGATCGTGGGTATTAACGGCACCGGTAAATCGACATTGTTGAATATCATTGCCGGATTGGAAGATAGTGATCTGGGAACGAAGGATCACCCCAATGATTACACGATTTCTTATCTTTCGCAAGATCCGCATTTTGATGAGAAAATGACGATCATGGAATATATGTATGAAAGCTCAACTCCGGTATTCTCGTTGATTAAGGAGTACGAAAAAACGTTGGTTCAACTCCAGCTGGACCCACAGAATGGCGCTGTGCAGGATCGGTTGTTAAAACAGCAACAGGATATGGACACGCTTGGCGCCTGGGATACGAGTGCCAATGCCAGAACGATACTGACCAAGCTTGGCCTTCCAGATCACTCAAGGAAGCTGGGGGAGCTGTCAGGTGGCCAAAAAAAACGTGCGGCTCTGGCAAAAACATTGATTGAAACCCCTGATTTACTGATTTTGGATGAGCCTACCAACCATCTTGATTTCGAAAGCATCACTTGGCTGGAAGAATACTTGGGGAAATACCAGAAGTCGGTTTTATTCGTAACCCATGATCGCTATTTTCTTGATCGTATTTCCAATAAAATTTGGGAAATTGCTCAAACGCAGCTTTTCGAATACAAAGGAAATTATGCAGATTATTTAGAGTCCAAAGCCATCCGTGAAGAGAACGAATCCGCCGAGAGGTCGAAAAAAGAAAGTTTATTCAAGAAAGAGCTGGCCTGGATCCGTAAAGGTGCAAAGGCACGTACAACGAAGCAAAAGGCACGTATCCAGCGCTTTGAAACGTTGGAATCGGGTGTGAAGGATAAGCAAAAAACGGAGAGCCTGGAAATGGAATTGAGTGGCGCCCGACTTGGAAAGAAGGTACTGGAGCTGCAAGATATCTCTAAATCCTTTGGAGATCAGTCCATTATCAGCCGGTTTTCCTTCCTCTTCAAGCCAGGAGATCGAATTGGCATCGTCGGCAATAATGGCAGTGGGAAATCGACCCTGTTGAATATATTGGCCGGACGGGAGCCAATAGATGAAGGAAATGTGGAAATGGGGCAAACCGTTAAAATCGGCTACTATACCCAGGAAAGCGCCGATATGGATGAGAACCTCCGCATGATCGAGTATATTCGCGAAACGGCCGATTCGATCGCCCTTAAAGATGGAAGCTTCATTTCCGCCGCACAGATGCTTGAAAGGTTCCTCTTTCCGATGGGATCTCATGGAACACCGATCCGCAAGCTTTCCGGTGGCGAAAAAAGGCGATTATATCTCCTGAATATATTGATGGGGGCACCTAATGTGCTGCTATTGGATGAACCGACGAATGACCTGGACACGCAAACCTTAACGGTACTTGAAGATTATCTAGAAACGTTTTCAGGTGTCGTCATCACCGTATCACATGATCGGTATTTCCTTGATAAGACGTGCCATCAGCTTCTTGTTTTCAAGAAAAAAGGGGAAATCGATTTCTATTATGGGAATTACTCAGAGTTCTTGGAAGAAAAGACGGAAGAGGCCGCACCGGTAAAAGCGCCTGAGCCTCAGCCGAACCGGACAGAAAAGAAAAAGAAAAAGCTGACCTATGCCGAAAGTAAGGAATGGGAAGAGATAGAGGGGAACATGGAGCAAGTCGAGCTGCGCCTGAAAGACATCACGACAGACATGTCATCAGCCGGGAGCGATTTTGAACAAGTCCGCCTTCTGCTTGAAGAAGAAAAGGAATTAACGGAAAAACTGGAGCATATGCTGGAAAGATGGACGTATCTAGCGGGAAAATTGGAAGAAGAATAAGCGGGGACTGGCCCAAGGGAGAAAGCTGGGGTCAGTCTTTTTTTTCGTCAACCCCAATTGCATGAGAAACTGGAGCCGTTGTGATAATATCTAGTACATGGAAACGTTTTGTAAAAGGAGAGATACACATTGAAAATTAAATCAATAGAACCGACACCAAGTCCAAATACAATGAAAATCAATCTGACAGAGGAGCTTTCAGCAGGTAAAAGCAATAATTATAAGAAGGATCAAGCTGAGCAGGCTCCACAGTTAATCAAGGATTTATTCACGATCGATGGGGTCAAGGGTGTCTATCATGTTGCGGATTTCCTGGCGATCGAGCGCAATGCGAAATATGATTGGAAAGATATTTTGGTCCAGATCCGTCAGGTATTCGGGGAAAAAACCGAGGAACAAAACGAGCAAACGATCTTAAATGAACATTATGGTGAAGTGACTGTTGCCATTCAACAATTCAAAGGGATTCCGATGCAGATCAAAGCCAGTGATAGCCAGCAGGAAAAACGTTTTGCATTGCCTGAGTACTTCCTGAAGGGCATTGCTGCTGCACAAAAAGAAGATGATAACGTGGTCTTGCTTCGAAAATGGAAGGATTACGGGATAAGATATGGAGATATGGAAGATATCGTCAAGGAAGTATCGGACGAGCTAATCGCGGCTTATCCGGAAGAACGGATTAACCAGCTTGCAGCGGCAGCTGATCATCTGACTGATAAAAAAGAAGCATTCGTGAAACGTACAAAAATAAAATTGACTGCCGAAATGCTGAATGATGAAAGCTGGGAAAAACGGTATCAGGCGTTAGAACAAATGGAAGATCCAACCGTCGATGATATTCCGGTACTGGACATGGCCCTTGCCGATAGCAAAGTCTCCATCAGAAGGCTAGCGGTTGTCTATTTAGGCATGATCGAAGATAGACAAGTGCTTCCAAGCCTGTATAAGGCATTGAAGGATAAGAGTGCTGCCGTAAGACGGACGGCTGGTGACTGTTTATCCGACCTGGGCTTTGAAGAAGCGATGGGGGAAATGTCACAATCACTATCGGATAAAAATAAATTGGTCAGATGGAGGGCGGCGATGTTTTTATACGAAGCTGGCGATGAATCGACCCTCCAGTCCTTAAAGAAAGCTGAGCAGGATCCCGAATTCGAAGTCGCCCTGCAAATCAAGATGGCGATCGCCCGGATCGAAAATGGTGAAGAAGCAAAAGGCTCGGTGTGGAAGCAGATGACAGAATCAAGACAACCGAACGATGAAAGATAAGCAAAAAAATAAGAAGGTCCATAAAAGGTAAAGGCATGGGGTGAATCCCCATGCTTTTTCTTTTTTGATCCAGGCATTTTTGCCTAGCATGTAGGAACGATTTTTGCTACGATATCGAATTTATATCAATAATAACGGGTTCTATTATTTTAGAAAAATGATTTTTATAAAAATTTAAACAATGATGGTTGCAATTGCATATAAATATGTTAGAATTTTTAGAGTATACTAAAAATTATATTATCTGAATTATCAAACATTTAGTAGAAATTGGGGGTACAACAAATGTCTACATCAAACAAGAGAAGTGACATGATAACAAAAGGAGTCGATCGTGCTCCTCACAGAAGTCTGTTGCGTGCAGCGGGAGTTAAGGAAGAAGATTTCGGGAAACCGTTCATTGCGGTTTGTAATTCCTATATTGATATCGTTCCAGGGCATGTCCATCTTCAGGAATTCGGAAAAATAGTGAAGGAGGCCATTCGTGAGGCTGGCGGAGTTCCTTTTGAATTCAATACGATCGGAGTCGACGACGGAATTGCAATGGGCCACATCGGCATGCGTTATTCCTTGCCTAGCCGGGAAATCATCGCCGATTCGGTTGAAACGGTTGTATCGGCACATTGGTTTGACGGAATGGTTTGCATTCCAAACTGTGACAAGATAACACCGGGAATGATGATGGGGGCTCTTCGAGTCAATATCCCGACCATTTTCGTAAGCGGAGGGCCAATGAAAGCAGGTAAAGACAAAAACGGGAAATCTCTTTCCTTGACATCTGTTTTCGAAGGAGTCGGTGCTTATCAAGCGGGTAATATCAATGAAGAGGATCTGCAGGAAATCGAGCAAGTGGCATGCCCGACTTGCGGATCATGTTCGGGAATGTTCACGGCAAACTCCATGAACTGTCTCGCTGAAGGTTTAGGACTTGCACTTCCGGGAAATGGCACGATTTTGGCGGTCGCCGAGGAACGGAAAGAGTTCGTCAAGAAGTCGGCAAAGCAATTGATGGAAATCATCAAGCAGGATATCAAGCCTCGTGATATCGTGACGATCGATGCCATTGATAATGCTTTTGCATTGGATATGGCAATGGGGGGATCGACTAACACCGTTCTCCATACACTTGCATTGGCGCATGAAGCAGGATTCGAATATCCAATGGAACGCATCAATGAAATTGCGAATCGGGTACCGCACTTGGCGAAAATTGCTCCGGCATCGGATTATCATATTGAAGATGTACATAATGCCGGTGGTGTAAGTGCCATCATCAACGAGCTGCTCAAAAAACCAGGTGCCTTCAATGGAGATTGCCTTTCCGTTTCAGGTAAAACACTACGTGAAAATGTTGCCGGTTGTGAAATATTGGACAAAGATGTTCTCCATCCTTTGGATAACCCGCATTCTGAGCGAGGTGGTCTTGCCGTATTGTTTGGGAACCTTGCTCCGCAAGGTTCGATCATCAAGGTGGGTGCCGTTGACGCATCGGTTGGTGGTTATCACAGGGGACCTGCCATATGCTTCGATTCCCAAGAAGATGCACTATCCGGAATCATAACTGGAAAGGTGAAAGAAGGGAATGTAGTGGTCATCCGCTATGAGGGACCGAAAGGGGGACCAGGCATGCCGGAAATGTTGGCCCCCACTTCCCAAATCGTCGGAAGGGGACTTGGAGCCAAGGTCGGTTTGATCACGGATGGGCGTTTTTCCGGAGCGTCCCGCGGCATCAGTATCGGCCATATATCTCCTGAGGCAGCTGAGGGAGGCCCGATCGCCTTTGTCGAAAATGGTGATATCATCGAGCTGGATTTGGAAAACAGAACGATCCAATTGGAGATTTCCGATGAGGAATTCGAAAACCGCAAAGCCAATTGGAAAGGTTTCGAGTCCAAAGTGAAAACAGGCTATTTAGCACGCTACTCCGCGCTTGTAACGAATGCAAGCTCAGGCGGCGTCATGAAAGTTTAATTTCAGGGTGTGCTCAAAAAGGCATTGACTATATTATTTTAAATTGAAGAGGACCTCATCAGGTCCTCTTCAATTATTTTAGAGCATGTTTATTGAACGTAAAACAAATGGATTGAAGCGGATCAGTAAAACTTCCCTAAGGGTGCCAGTCCAAGGAGATCCCAAAGGTGTTAAAGTGCGGACCGCTCTGGAAAGCTAAGTGCCTGCAGTTGAAAGGAAGGTCGAAGTCGATGTCCAACCCTTCCAAAGCTCTTTCCAATCATCCATCGATTCGCTCAATGACAGTTCTTGATATCGCTTCCTAAGATGGCCGGTCCCAGTTTCGCGGTCTTTGAATTGAAAAGACGGACCTGTACCTTAGCTTTTTCCATTTCCGCTGTAATCTCATCAAATCTTCCAGCCCAGGTCGGACTTTCTTCTTCTTGAGAAGGATCGAGCATGAACTGCCAACTTATGACGCGGGGTATGAAAGCAAAACCTTGATAGCCATCATAATTTCCGTAGGAAGAAGGGGGTGGAAGGTGCACACCAAGGATGCTTACATTAGTCCGTGCAGAACTTGGCGGCCGTAACTGAACCTTGTAAATTAACGCCGATCCCTTTGCATTAGCCAGTTTTTCATCAATCGGTTCCAGCACCATACTACAAGGCATTGTTATTGCCTGAGAATGGGGCGGGGCGATTACCGAGGTGGAGAAGAATAATATCATCACGAGCAATGCTTTCATATGTACACCTCTTCGGTTTATTTGGTGTTAATTTACCCTTATTGAGGTTTTACTATTAATGGGGTTGCAGTACATTGAGAGGGTATTTTTGTCGAGCCTTCGTATAAACTTGGTTTGGCAAAACCATCTTGCTCCTTCCGGCTGAAAGAAGGATAAAGGCGGAGCAATGAATCCAATGAGAAGTAAGCGCCAATTTTGCATAATCACGCAATAATATAGTATGATTAAATTATTGGAAGAATTGTAATACAGGAGGTTTTTAGATGTCGATGGCCTATGATGAATATATGAAACAAATGGTGAAGCCGATGCGTGCGGAACTGGTGCAGGCAGGGTTCGAGGAGCTGGAAACGGCTGATGCGGTTGAAAACTTCATGGAAGCTGCAGAAGGTACGACATTGGTGGTCGTTAATTCAGTTTGTGGCTGTGCCGCGGGATTAGCCCGTCCAGCTGCCACCCAGGCCGTATTACAGGCAGATGAGGGTAAGCCCAATCATCTTGTGACGGTTTTTGCCGGTCAAGATAAGGATGCAACAGCTAAAATGAGGGAATATTTCACAGGAATAGAACCTTCTTCCCCGTCCATGGCTCTTTTGAAGGGCAAAGAAGTCCTGCACTTCATTCCCCGCCATGATATAGAAGGGCAGCCAATGGAAGCCATAATGGAAAATTTATTAAGAGCATTCAGCCAAGTAAATAAGTGATGAATCGGAATGTCCCGGCAACGGGGCATTCCTTTCAAGTTTAGGCGTGTAAAAAGGGGGAGGCGCATGTTTGTCACAACAGTTGGAAGAGCCGATAAAGAAACGGCAATGTTAGCAAAAAGGGTAGCTGAAGAATTACAAATCCCCTTTATAGCCCGGAAAAAACGCTCGGTGCGCGATATTCAATGTGATAATGGAGAAGAAGACTGTCTTGTATATGGGAAAAATAGAATGGAGCTATATCGTTACAACGAGAAGGACCCCTTCTTTTTTCATCCGAACCTTGCCATGATCCGGATAAAAAGGATCATTCGCGGCGAAAATGACCCGTTTCTCTTTGCCGGAGAGATAACAGCAGGCAGCTCTGTGCTGGATTGTACCTTGGGCTTGGGCTCCGATGCGATTGTCGCGAGCTATGCAGTAGGGGCACAGGGAAGAATCGTTGCAACGGAAGGCAATCGATATTTGGCCCTCCTAGTGGAACATGGTTTGAAGACGTGGAGTGATGCAGAAGAAAAGATGATTGAAGCGATGAGAAGGGTTGAGGTCATTCATGGCGATCATTATGAAATGTTGAAAACCATGCCGGATAATCATTTTGATGTAGTTTATTTCGATCCCATGTTTGAGGAAACGATATCAGAATCAAATGGAATAAAAGGGCTGACCCACTTTGCAGAAGGTAAGGGGCTATCGTTTGAATTAATGGAACAAGCCAAGCGGGTGGCGCGGAAGAGAGTCGTTTTGAAAGACCACTTCCGCAGTTCCCGCTTTGAGGAATTCGGATTTGAGGTGCAGAAGAGAAAAACATCCAAATTCCATTTTGGCTACATTTCCGTTTCAGATCAAGAATGATAATCTGTTTCTTCAAGTCCCATGGCACAGCCTTCGCGGCTTGAATCGGCTGCTCCATAGTTAGAGCCATCCGGGTTGATTTGTATGGCCTGGACGTTCCCGATAGAATGGGGGACGTCGTTGAAGACGAAGCCCATTGCTTCCAATTGTCCTTTGCTTGTCATGTCCATGCCTGCTTCCCATTCGATGTGCGGGCCCATCGGCGTGAAAATCCTTGGCTCTTCAATGGCAGCTTTCAAGTCCATTTTCAAATCTAGTACATTGATGATCGTTTGAACCACTGAGCTGATGATGGTTGGCCCGCCAGGCGATCCAAGCGTTAAAATAGGCTCGCCGTCTTTAAAAATGATGGTCGGGCTTTTGCAGCTGACAGGCCGCTTGTTCGGCTGCACTTCATTCATGCCGCCCGGAACGGAATCGAAATCCGTCAATTCGTTATTCAACATGAAGCCATAGTCGGAAACCATGATCCCCGATCCGAAGGGGTGCTCTACCGTTGATGTGCAAGCGGCGATGTTGCCCCATCTGTCACGAACCGTGAAGTGTGTCGTTTCACTGATATCTTCGTCATTGGGCTGCGGAATCACTTCCCTTTTGTTGACCGAATCATAAATCCAGGGGTTTCCGTAGTCGATGGCATTATTCCTCGTCTTGAAATTAATGAAAGAGCGGCGTTTCGCTATATAGTCATCATGCATGAGACCTTTCAATGGCAATTCGGCAAACTCCGGATCAGCAAGAAATGCCTTTTTGTCGGTGAAGGCTAAACGCATCGCTTCGGCAATTAAATAATATTTTTCCCAGGAATGAACATCATATTGCTCTATATGGAAGCTCTCCAGGATTTTCAAGATTTGAATGACGGTGAAGCCGCCCGCACTTGGTGCCATCGATGAAGCGATGGAATAATCCTTGTACGTCCCAAACATCGGTTCATCAATGGTCGCTTTATAGTTCTGTAAATCGGAAAGCTCCATGAAACCGCCAAGTTCCTTTATACAGGAAATGATGCCTTTCCCGATCTCGCCGTCATAAAAAGCCGAAATTCCCTCACGTTGCAATATGCGATACGTATTCGCCAATTTTTCTTTTACCAGCAAGTCGCCGGCTTTATATCGTTTACCTTCGGGCATAAAGAAATTACGTGCTTCTTCACCCAATCGGTATTCAAAGTTTTCAAGAGCATCACAGAGTACCCAATTGACCGGAACGCCTTTTTCTGCGTATTCAATCGAAGGCTCAATCAAATCCCCGAGTGGTTTGCTGCCATACTCAGATAATGCTTCATCCATCGCCTTCAGGATTCCGGGGATGCCCACTGCCGTAGCTTTGATCGAACGTTCTCTAAAGGGAATGACTTCACCATCTTCATCAAGGAACATGTTCGGATGGGCCGCTTTAGGTGCCCTTACATGACCGTCGAATATTTTCGTCGTCTTTTCTTTTGCATTATATACCATCAGGAAACCACTGCCGCCGATTCCTGTCATCATCGGCTCTACAATATTGAGGGCGAATTGGATGGCGACGGCTGCATCAACGGCATTCCCGCCTTCACGTAATATTTTTTCCCCAATCGATGTAGCTACGGGGTGTGCC
This sequence comes from Bacillus sp. mrc49, assembly GCF_002803435.1. Lineage (NCBI taxonomy): Bacteria > Bacillati > Bacillota > Bacilli > Caryophanales > Bacillaceae > Bacillus > Bacillus sp. mrc49. Next base: position 323,694 of record NZ_PHNG01000688.1, read on the forward strand.
GTTACGACCATTCCCGCATTACCTGTTGCCGTTTCCCGTTTATAGTTTTCTTCTTTAGTGTTTCCATTATTGTTTTCCAAGGTCATTCCTCCAGTATCAAGTCCATTTAAAACCACAACGAGCAGCTTATGTGAAAAGAAAACCTTGCCATCGTAGGTGAATGACAAGGAGCTTCTTCGTAACTATTCATTTATTCTTAATCGGCAAATGATAAATATACGAAAAATGCTAATGTTACAAGACATAAAGCGACCATGGCAGTCGTGGTCAAAGCCATATAAGAACCCTCCTTAAAAAGACTTGAATCTAATTAAGTTCTCCAAATATCGCCAAAATCCTTCATGTAAATTTGGGTTTCGAATTATTTAGTGAAAAGGTTGGGGTTCATATCGCGTATATAGGTATTTATCCTTTTTTAAATTATTTAAAACATAGGACACTATATATTCGTAATTGGCAAAAAATAAAAGTATACTAAATATAAAGAAAATACAATCAAGAAGGGGGAGTGTGAGTTGAAAGCAACGGCGTGGTTCAGGAAAAGTCTCGTCATTTTGGTATCCGTTTTGACGTTCGGTCTTGTCACCCCTTCAGATTTGGCGTGGCTTGCCGAGGCCGATTCGTTAAAGGATACGAAAAAGGGGCTCGTCGAAGAAGAAGGTTTAGCCTATCTTGCTTCACAGAATTCGACTGAACGGAAAGCGGAATTCAATCGGGAAGAGTTTTTATCAGGCATACTGGACAAAGCAGAGGAAAGCGCTTATATGAAATTTGGCGAAAAAATCAATCCTAAAATCGGTGAAGAATTCAAGCTGGCGATCTTACCAAAAATGCAAGAAGCCCTAACAGAAATGGCCTCCCAATTTCCGGATGAAAAATTACAGCAATTAACGATCACGGAGCAGCCAAGTGCTGGCAGGGCAGAGAAAATTTTTCATATTTATGATTCATTAAGCGGCAAGGATATCATCCGCTTTCACGTCAGGCAGGAAAACCCTCCGCTTGAGGGGTATTGGTTCGATTTTCATTATCATACCTATCATGATGCGTTTACGGCCCACCATGATCTCGGGAAAATATACTGGGATAAAAACACACCGCCTGAATGGACAAGCAAACAACAAAAGCTCTCCTAGGTTGGTTTCATTGATTTAATTTCATGGTAAGAGTAAGATGAAGATAAAATTTCCTATAAGCAGTAAATGATACGTTGTCATGCAACGTATTTATTTTGTTTTCCGTTCGAAATGGAGATATTATCCCCCGCGTTAGTGGGAATAATGGTAAATGACCATTGATTCATGCAGTAATAGGAGCAGAGGAGTCTTTTTCATGTCTGAGTTGTTGAATAACATTATTCAAACATATGCCCAATTTTTCGATTGGCATATGTGGGTGGAGGTTTTATCCGATCCAGTGAGCTGGGGGCTGATTGGAACGCTCGTTTTGATGGAAGGATTGCTATCTGCGGACAATGCTTTGGTATTGGCTGTAATGGTCAGGCATCTTCCGGTTAAACAGCGTAAAAAAGCCCTTTTTTATGGTTTATTGGGCGCATATGCTTTTAGGTTCGTGGCGATTGGAATCGGTGTTTTCCTCATTAAACTATGGTGGGTGAAAGTGATTGGAGCAGCCTACCTTGCTTGGCTCTCATTTAAATACTTCCGGAACAAAAGAAAACGGAAGGCCGGGGACGATGAAGCGATTCAAGGAATGAGTAAAAACAGCCTGTTGATCCGGATGTTCGGCATGTTTTGGGGAACGGTTGCATCAGTGGAACTGATGGATATCGCATTCTCCGTCGATAGCGTCCTGGCTGCCTTTGGAGTGAGTGAAAAAGTCTGGGTCCTCCTGACCGGCGGGATGATTGGAGTCCTGATGATGAGGGGCGTTGCAGGGGTATTCTTAAAATTGATCGATAAGGTTCCGCAATTGGAAACGGCGGCCTATGTGCTTATCGGTTTCATTTCCATTAAAATGTTGATTGCCGTTGCGGGAATCGAAATACCGCCCGCAATCTTTTTTGCCTTCATTTTACTGATTTTCGGGACCACGCTCGCATTGCACTTCAAAAAAGGAAAAAAGCTGAAAGAACATGGATGACAAAAAGCTGACATCAAAAGTGATTCATCTTAGTTTGCAGACAAGAGGGGTTCGGAAAGTGAAAATTCCAACCCCCTCTATCCTTTTCAAGTGCTTCCTTTCCGCGGGCGGCTTGGGAGCCTCCGGACGTTACAATCAACGGCCACATTGTACAACTCATAAAAATAGACAAACTCGATTTTTTTGTCGGGTTTGTCTACAGTCTGTGCTGACACCAAAAACTGGTGTCAGCTTTTTTTATGGAGTATATCAAGAATTTGAAGAAGGACTGTAAAAGTAGTGAAGAAAAGCAAAGGCAATAAAAAATTTAGCCAGAGAGAAGGCAGCAGCGGATGCAGCAGGATGCCAAAGAAAATGGAGAACAGCAAAAGGTCGAGAATGATGAATACTTTTAAACTGTAGATATCAAGAACTTCTTCAGCTAGCTCCCTTTGCTCTTTCAAAAGGTCATTTTTATTATTGGTTTCCATGAAATCACCTTAAACCTTTTACATTATATATGGTTGATATATGAAAGGGTTGCAGAAATGGTGCTCCAATAATAAGCGTTGCCATAATTACCAATAAAACATGGAGTTTTCGCTTCCGATCCGTATGTTATACTAGAATAATAGTTTAAGGGAACGAACATACATACATTTTCAGGGGAATGGTGAAGGGGGAGAAGTTCATGCAACGGAAAAAGTGGCTAATCATATCGGCGTTATTTGTCTTTTTTTTAACCATGCTCTCCTATTCATTAGCGAAGGAAGATGGTATGAGATGGCGTGAATTGCCAAAAGATAGTCTTTTGAGGCAAGCTGACTTGTTTAATGACAATAAAGTTTTGCGGAAAATATTTTTATTTCCTGAAGAGGATTTCAATGAAAAGGAAGCGTTGAAAATTGGAGGAACGATCGATGAACTGCCCCAATCGTTATTGGAGAAAACGGCTGAGAGCGGTGTCAGGATTAAATTATTCCAAGGTAATCTAACAGAAAACCAATCGGCAGCTAATTTAAAGGGACATACGCCCCGGGGTTATTTGAATAAAAAAACGACCTGGGATGACGTGCCTGGCATGGGCGGATCTCATACCGTATTGGTCAAGATCGGCGCAAGCGATAAGGGCAACGGGCATGGGTCGGTCAATTTGGAGCTCCATGAACTGGCGCATTCGATCGATAATATCGTATTCGATGGAATTCGGGATGACATGGATTATTTGAAAATCTGGGGTAAGGAAGTCGATGTCTTGTTTCCCGGGCAGTCGTATTTTTCCAATTATCCTGAAGAATATTTTGCCGAAACGTTTGCCATGTTTTATGTAAACTCTGAACAAAACCAATTACTTAAACAAAAGGCACCCAAGACATATCATTTTATTAAACAATTAGATTAAACATTGGACTTACGTTAAAATAAGATGAATGAATGTAGAAAAGGTGGTATAGCATGAAGCAGTATTTGGATTTATGTAAGCATGTCCTGGAAAATGGAACTCAAAAAGGCGATCGTACGGGAACGGGAACGATCAGTACCTTTGGCTATCAAATGAGGTTCAATTTGCAAGAAGGATTTCCTGTCCTTACGACGAAAAAGGTTAGTTTGAAAGCGATAATCCATGAATTGTTATGGTTTTTGAAGGGAGATACAAACGTCAGCTACCTCCAGGAAAATGGCGTGCGCATCTGGAATGAATGGGCTGATGAAAATGGTGAACTAGGTCCGATATATGGTCATCAATGGCGATCATGGGGGACGGCTGATGGTAGGCAAATCGACCAGATCAGTGAATTGATCGAGCAAATCAAAACGAATCCCAATTCAAGAAGATTGATAGTGAGTGCTTGGAATGTTGGGGAATTGGATGAGATGGCCTTGCCGCCATGTCATGCCTTCTTTCAATTCTATGTGGCTGACGGTAAGCTTTCGTGCCAATTATATCAACGTTCGGCGGATGTTTTTTTAGGCGTTCCCTTTAATATAGCATCGTATGCCCTTTTAACGATGATGATTGCCCAGGTATGTGATCTGGAGGTCGGTGAATTTGTACATACATTTGGGGACGTTCATATTTATTCCAACCATCTTGAACAAGTTGAGTTGCAATTGACTCGTGACCCTAAACCATTGCCAACCATGAAAATAAATCCGGAAGTGAAAAATATCTTCGATTTTAGCTTTGAGGACTTCGTTCTGGAAAATTATGAAGCGCATCCTCATATAAAGGGTGAGGTAAGCATATGATTTCGTTAATCGTCGCCATGGATCAGAATCGGGTGATTGGAAATGATAATCGACTCCCGTGGCATTTGCCGGCAGATTTGCAGTATTTTAAAAAAGTGACGTTGGGCCATCCCATCGTCATGGGACGAAAAACATTTGAATCGATAGGGAAGGTGCTCCCTGGCAGGGAAAATGTCATCGTAACCCGCAATCAGGATTTCAAAGCGTCTGGTTGTGAAGTCTTGCATGCCATTTCCGAAATCAAAACATATGCCGACAATCGTGATGACGAGGTATTCGTGATTGGCGGTGCCGAAATCTTCAAAGAAGTCCTGCCGTTTGCCGATCGATTATATATAACGGAAATTCATGAAACATTTGCAGGTGATACCTTTTTTCCTGCCATCGAAGAAAATGAATGGGAAAAGGTTTCCTCAATCCGAGGTACCGTGGATGAAAAAAATCGCTTTGCACATGATTTCATTATCTTGCAAAAAAAATAAACGACTAATCCGGTTATGGGAAGTACCCATGATCGGATTTTTTGCATGAAAAGGATAAAAGATGGAATTTTTAGAAAAATCAATTACATTACCTGTAGTAAAGTGCTATAATGATTGAATTGATTAGGAAGGAAATGAGGGATAGTTATGAATCAGACTGCATCAATGAACAGGGGGATCCAATTGGAGGATATTCTAATTGCCTATAGAGAACTGAAAGACATCGTTCTACATACTCCTCTACAAAAAAATCAGAGACTATCTGATAAATATGAATGTAATGTTTATTTAAAACGCGAGGATCTACAACATGTGCGCTCCTTTAAATTAAGAGGGGCATTCTACAAAATGAAGAGCTTGACCCACGAAGAGACGGAGAACGGAGTCATATGTGCCAGTGCAGGCAACCATGCACAAGGGGTCGCTTTTTCCTGCAGCCAGTTGGGGATACATGGCAAAATTTTCATGCCTGCCACAACACCAAGGCAAAAGGTCGATCAAGTACAGCTATTTGGCAAGGATAACGTCGAGATCATTCTTGCCGGTGATACATTCGATGATGCATTTGCAATGGCGATGGAATGCTGTGAAAAAGAAGGGCGCACTTTTATCCATCCATTTGATGATGATAAAGTTATTGCCGGACAGGGTACGACGGCTGTTGAAATCCTGAATGATTGTGAAGATGAAATTGACTATGTCTTCGCGGCAATCGGCGGCGGCGGACTGATGGCTGGTGTATCCAGTTATTTCAAATCGGTTTCACCTAATACGAAATGCATTGGTGTGGAGCCGCTTGATGCGGCATCGATGGAATATTCGTTCAAGGAAGGGAAAGTGACTGAACTTGAAAGCATAGATACCTTCGTGGACGGTGCAGCAGTCAAGTGCGTAGGACAAAAAACATTTCGGTTATGCAAAGATAACCTGGAAGACATCGTTGTCGTTCCTTCCGGGCAAATCTGTACGACCATCCTCGATTTATATAATCAGCATGCGATTGTCGCCGAACCGGCAGGAGCCATTTCTGTAGCGGCGTTGGATTCGTACAAAGAACAAATCAAAGGGAAAACGGTTGTTTGCATGGTCAGCGGCGGGAACAACGATATTGGGCGGATGCAGGAAATCAAGGAGAAATCTTTACTATATGAAGGGCTGCTTTATTATTTTATCGTCAATTTTCCACAACGGGCCGGCGCATTAAGGGAATTCCTTGACGAGGTTCTAGGGCCGAATGATGATATCAGCCGTTTTGAATACACAAAGAAAAACAATAAAGAAAGCGGTCCTGCATTGGTGGGTATCGAATTGAAAGTCAAGAATGACTATGAGGGACTCATCCAAAGAATGAATAAAAAAGGTTTCTCATTCGTCGAGGTCAATAAAGACAGTAATTTATTTCACTTGTTGATTTAAGCAGCTACAACATGATAAATTAGGATAGAATAATATTCTTTTTTACATTTTTATTCTACCTTCCCAGTCGTAACGAACACCCTGTCGATAATTGTTACCATTATATGACGGATTGTCGGTTTACTTTCAATTGGTTGGAAATGGTATTATAATCAAGGTATGTTTAATTATAACACCAAAGGGGTTGTATCCATGTCGAACATTGGAGTACCTGGTCTAATTCTCATCCTGATATTGGCACTAATAATATTTGGTCCGAAGAAACTTCCTGAGATTGGCCGTGCATTTGGACAAACGCTTCGTGAATTTAAAAAGTCCACGAATGAATTAACAAAAGGCGATTATGAGGAAGATAAGAAATTACAACAAAAAAATCATGAATGATTAAACGGTGGGCGTAAGATGGAATCGTCTTGCGCCTTTATGCTGGAACAAAGACACTGATTTTGAAGGCGTGATCAATAGTGGAAGATAAAGAATTAAATATCATCGATCATCTCGATGAACTAAGAAAACGGCTCATCATAACGGCTGTTGCTTTTATCATCTTTTTTATCGCCAGTTTTATTTATGTTGAAGAAATTTATCATTGGTTTGTAAAGGATCTTGATTTTGACCTAATGGTATTGGGCCCAAGTGATATCATTTGGATTTACTTCATGCTTTCCGGCGTGGTGGCCATTGCAGCAACGATACCGATAATTGCCCTGCAAATCTGGTTATTCGTCAAGCCTGCCTTGATGCCGAATGAAGTAAGGGCGACGCTTTCCTATATCCCGGCACTTTTTCTGCTATTTATTGGAGGCCTGGCATTCGGTTATTTCGTCATTTTCCCGACGATCCTCCAGTTCTTGATTGAATTGGGAGATGGGATGTTCATAACGAATTTCACTGCGGATAAGTACTTTTCATTCGTCTTCAATATGACCATGCCATTTGCAGTTTTGTTCGAGCTTCCCGTCGTTACGATGTTTTTGACCTCCATCGGCATCATCAATCCGTATGTGCTTCAAAAGTTAAGGAAATATGCGTACTTTGTTCTGGTGGTCATCGCCGTATCGATCACGCCGCCTGACTTTATGTCAGACTTCCTGGTAATGGTTCCGTTGCTGCTATTATATGAAATCAGCATTTCCTTATCAAAGGTCGTCTATAAACGCAAGGTGAAACGTGAAAGTTTGCGTGATGGCAACATTGAAGAAGGTATATGAAAAAGACCCATGAAGGCACCCGTCCTTCATGGGTCTTTTTGTATTCTTGATAACAAGCATGATTTGTCCTATTTTTTACACATTTGAATATTTATACTTTTGGATTTATTGTGTATAATGTAAGCAATCGGTTGAAAATGAGGATTGATATTTTGATGTTCAAATGCTTGGAATTCAAAGATTGTTTTGGACATAAGGTCACCATTTCAGAAATACCTGTCTTACTGCCTAGTGATCCGAATTTTTTTATGTTGACCGTGCGTTTGGAAGTATTCGTAAAGAAAGTTTTTGCCAATAAAGATCATAAAGAGAGTTACTCATTTAAGCAATATTTAGCATCCGTGCTCAAATGGCCTGTATATAACACAATTTTTCCTGGGAATTTACTTAATAATGCTTGATGCGGACTGTTCCATCGCTAACTAATCCGATAATAGAGATGCCCCGAATTCCACGAGATATCGAATGAAGCGGCATCATTTAAGGTTAGTGGATGGAACGGTCTTTTTTTGTGTAATCATTTCGAGGGGAAGAATGCCTCGGGATGACAAAAAGGACCTTAGGTTTAAATGCTTACCTTGAGTAGGTATAATACAATAGATATGTTAATTTAGGGATGTGTATTGATGAATAAAGTAAAGATAGTGACAGACTCAACGGTGGATATGACACCTGAAGAACTGGAATATTATGATATCACGATGGTTCCTTTATCGATCTCCATTGATGGGGAAACCTTTTTGGATAAAGTAGAAATCGAACAGGAAGAATTCCTGAAAAGGATGAACCGTTCAAAAGAACTTCCGAAAAGCTCACAGCCTGCGGCAGGAACGTTTATGGAGGTTTACAACAAGCTTGGCAAAGACGGCACGGAGGTCCTTTCCATCCATATGACAGGTGGTATGAGCGGGACTGTACGCTCTGCGGAAAGTGCCGCAAGCATGTCCGACGCGAAGGTAACCGTTTTTGACTCGAAATTCATTTCCAAGTCGATGTCTTTCCAGGTGATCGAGGCCGCAAAGCTTGCAAAAGAAGGGAAATCCGTTGCAGAAATAATCGAAAGGCTGGAGCATATCAAGAAACAGTCAAGCCTGATCATTGTCATCGAAACACTGGATAACCTTGTTAAGGGCGGCAGGATTGGGAAAGTTTCCGCTTTCATCGGTTCACTGCTTCACATCAAGCCGATTGCGCTTTTGGAGGATGGTGTATTGCATCCGGTTTCCAAAGCCAGAAGCCAGTCACAGGTCGTGAAGTTCATCATCAAGAAATTCAAGGAAGATACGGATGGTAAAAAAATCAGGGGCATTGGTTTTGTACATGCAAACGGTTTCGAATTGGCAGATAAAGTCCGTCATGCCATCAGTGAACTATCGGGCTTTCAGGATTTAAAAATAGAAGAAACGACCGCCGTTGTCAGTACCCATACAGGTGAGGGCGCCATGGCAATCATGTATTATTGGGATTGAGATGAATATTATAGGTTAGGTTCTTCCTTTTCACATAGATTTTCGCTCCATAGAAAGAGGTACTGTCCTCCATGCAAAGGTTCTGTTAGAATGAAAGAAGTATCAGAATATTTTATACATAAAGGACGGGGTAGAAATGAGAAAGCTGCATGTGCTAATGGCAGCTATGGGGACATCGATACTATTGCTATTGACGGCATGCGGTTCAAATGGTGTCCCGGATGCGAAAAATTGGGACCTTGAGGATTTTAGTTACATCGATCAGGATGGCAAGCCTTTTTCAAAAAGTGATCTCAAGGGTAAGGTTTGGGTAGCGGATTTTATCTTTACCAGCTGTGAAACGGTCTGTCTGCCGATGACCTCCAATATGTCGAAGCTGCAACAGCAATTGAAGGATGAAGGGATAGAGGATGTGGAATTCATCTCCTTTTCTGTCGATCCCGAAATAGACAAGCCAGATGTATTAAAGAAATTTGGTGATCAATTTAATGTTGATTATAAAAATTGGCATTTTTTGACTGGTTATGACCAGGAAGAAATCGAGCAATTTGCACTGGATAATTTCAAGACGATCGTCAAAAAACCAGAAAAAGAAGATCAGGTCATTCATGGAACCAGCTTTTTTCTCATGGATCAAGACGGCAAGATCATTCGGGATTATACAGGTCTGCAGGACATCCCCTTTGAGGACATGATCAAGCATATAAAAATCCTGCAAAATTATTGAACAGGTTACTGACCTGTTCTTTTTTTTCGGCTGTTTTCGCACAATTTGTTGGTATTGCCCAAGTAATGCGTTGTGGTTGATATCCCCGTGAACGCCCTTGGTTTCATCAGACCCGCTCTTCCCGCAGGAGCCTTGCATTTCCGCCACGATCAACCTTAAATCGCTTCGTTTTAAAAACAAAACCTTTACGAAAAGAACCTTTTTTGTTTACCTTGCTTTATATTGGGGTAAGTGGAACAGTCGAGTGGATTTTTGAAGAAACGGATGAACTGAAGAATGATTTTACATGCTCAGTACATGCTAAATTTTATAGGACTAGCTTTAATTCGCGGCATTTTTCATATCATATGGTAGGAAAGGCTATAGCTTGAATTATAGCGGAGGTATATTGTTTGCAATCTTTCGTTTTCTACATGATATAATATATGGGTAGGAAGGTGAGGGCCATGAGATACAGAATCACCTGTCTTTTCATATGCATAGTTTGGATTTCTGGTTGCGGTCAAAGCGAAACGGCTTCAAGCCAACCAGCTGTTCAGCAGAAAAGCATCGTTAAGCTGAGTGAAAAGGAAACGATTCCTGCCAGCTTTTTTCCGGATCCTGTGAAAATCGTGTCAATTGGCGATTCCTTGACTCAAGGCGTCGGTGATAGCAAAGATAATGGCGGGTATCTGCCTTATTTACAAAATAAGCTGGAGAAAGAACCATCGATTACTTCTGTAGAGATGATCAATCATGGTATACGCGGAAATCGGACCGATCAACTTTTGAAAAGACTGGATAAGGCAAGAATTAAAAAAGACATTGAACAAGCTGATTCGGTCGTCGTCACAATCGGTGGCAATGATATCATGAAGGTCTTTAAAAAGAATTTCTCGAATTTGGAATTGAATCAGTTTAAGGCTGCAAAATCAGGGTATGAAAAAAGATTGAGGCAGATACTCGATAAGGTGCGCTCAGAAAATGACCATGCCCAAATTTACCTTGTAGGCGTGTATAATCCGTTTTCCAAGTGGTTCGGGGATTTTTATGAGCTTGATCTGATCATGAATGATTGGAATGAAAGTGGCAAAGAAATTATTGAAGAATATGATTCAGCTTATTTTATTGAAATAGCAGATATTTTCAAGAATTCCGATGAAGATTTGCTTTATGCTGAGGATTATTTTCATCCGAATGATCGTGGTTATGAATTGATTGCGACAAGAATTTATAATGACATGGATATCACCACTATTGGAAAGGACACGTTGGAAGCAAGTGCCAAAGGAGATGATGACCAAGAATGACAAAGGTCAAATGGAAGACTTTGTTTTTTTCCCTCTTAGCGATAAACATCCTGGTCATCCTGTTCGTTCTGATTTTAGTGAATTTACCCGCTAAAGACAAAGAACTCATACCAAAGGTTAGCCACGAGGAAGATATCCAATTTCAAATTCACACAAATCGTGAAGATTTGACAAGACTGATCAATCAGTATCTCGATAAGGAAGGATTGACAGGTCCCATGCATTACGAAGTATATTTGACGGACGAGGTCGAGCTGTATGGGACGATGCCATTTTTCAATCGTGAAGTGGAGATGAAATTAACTTTCGAGCCGATTGCCCAAAAGAACGGGGACTTGGTGCTAAAGCAAAAATCTATTGCGGTCGGCCGAATGAATCTTCCTGTGTCATATGTAATGAATTTAATAAACGAACGCTATAATATGCCGGAATGGGTCAGCATCAGGCCAAATGATGAAAGTATTTACGTTTCGTTACAGGATATGGAATTGAAAAGCGACATCAGGGTCAAAGCGAAGGATTTCAATCTTAAAAAGGATGATATTTCGTTTTTATTGACCATCCCATCATCGTTTCAGTGATCGAGGGGAAATGGATGAAAAAACCAGGATTGATATGTCCTGGTTTTTTTATTTATGGAGATAACATAATTGATTCTAAGCGGTCTGTTTCATGATTCAAGCCGATCATATAAAGGGTCGAAGCTGTATTTTCTTTAAATTCCATATCAGGCAATGAGGATACGATCCGTTTTGTCCCGGCTTCCCTTGCATCGAAATCAACAATCATGGGATGGATCGTGAGATAGTCACTTGCCTGTTGGAAAGAGATCTCTTCAAATACGACATCCCCATCTTTTACGGCAATATCGACCGAAGGCATTGCGGGTACCAAATGTATGAAGCGGAACTTGGCTTCATTTTGAGGGACAAAGGGAAGATCAATGAATGGTAAGAGTGTCAAGGACTCATTGGCAAAAGCGGCGGCGAGCGTATAAGATGTCCCGCCTTCGAGCTCCAGGTTCCGGCTGAGCAGGGGCGAACGGGTTTCTTCATTCAAATATATGTCCAACTGGTGCCTTCCAGCAGGGAAGGTCATGTAACGACTGCTTTCTTTAAATGAGAGGTTTTTGAAAATAGGGACTCCATTTACATGAATATCCATGGAGGGGGCAGCTGAAGAAACTTGTAAAATGCGCATTTGTGCAGGCAGTGTGACTTTCATTTGTTCATATTTCAGTTGTTGTGCCGCTTTTTCAAGACTTTTCATATGTTTCTGGGAATAATACTCATGTAGCTTTGGATTGCTGTATTGATAATAAGACGATAGTAAACCATAGGTTTTCGCTTTTTGTAAAAATGATTGTGTATCGCTCATTTCCAAACACCTCGCATTTTTCCATTATGACTCCAGCTTACGGGGGAATGCCAATGTGTGTGTCTGACCCATTCATTAAAAAGAAGGATAAAACGGCATATTATTTTACAGGGCAAAGTAAAAGCGTTAAAATGCATTCAATGAATCGTTTGTAAAAAGGGAGGATTTCTTTTGACGAAACAGTTAGAGAAAGCAACATTCGCAGGCGGATGCTTCTGGTGCATGGTGAAACCGTTCGATGAGCAGCCTGGTATCGAATCCGTTATTTCCGGATATACCGGCGGGACAACGGAAAATCCTACGTACAAGGAAGTTTGCTCTGAAACCACGGGACATTTTGAAGCTGTTCAAATTACATTTGATCCAAAAGTCTTTCCATATGAGGACATAGTCGAGTTGTTTTGGCAGCAAATCGACCCGACCGATGCCGGAGGACAATTTTTTGACCGGGGAAGTTCCTATCAAACGGCGATTTTTTATCATGACGAAAAACAACGCGAAATTGCTGAAGCATCCAAAGCCGAGCTTTCGGCGAGCGGCAAATTTTCGAAACCGATCGTAACGCCGATCATACCAGCGGCTCCATTTTATCCAGCAGAGACCTATCATCAGCATTATTATAAAAAGCAGCCTGAGCATTATGAAAGATATTCGACCGGTTCGGGCCGAAAAGCATTTATACAAAATCATTGGGGGGATAAAAAATGAAAAGTAAAGACGAATTGAAGCAGAAACTTTCACCGATCCAATATGAAGTCACGCAAAATAACGGAACAGAACCAGCGTTCCATAATGAATATTGGAATTTGAAGGAAGCAGGGTTATATGTGGATATCGTTTCAGGTGACCCACTGTTCACTTCAAAGGAAAAATTCGATTCAGGCTGCGGTTGGCCAAGTTTTACGAAACCGCTTAAAGAAGAAGAAGTGGTGGAAAACCTTGATACGAGCTACGGGATGAGAAGAATCGAGGTTCGTTCAAAAACTGCCGATTCCCATCTTGGTCATGTTTTCAATGATGGGCCGGGACCATCCGGGCTTCGTTATTGCATCAATTCCGCATCTTTAAGGTTCATACCGCTTGAAGACCTTGAAAAAGAAGGGTACGGAGAATACAAAAAGCTATTTGATTGAATGTAAAAACCCCGATTCATCAATCGGGGTTTTTACAATTTAGTCGGTGATGATCGATGCAATCCTGACATACGGGATGGTATCCTGGTCGAATGCTTTTATTCTCCCCGCTACCTCAAAACGGACGGTATGCGGACCGGGAGGAAGTCCGTTTGTGACGTATATATATCTTTCCCGGGCGAATGGCCACCATGTATTCAAAGTCGTGACTTCATTGCCGTCGATCCAGACTTTGACCTCTCCGCCATCCGGACTTCTCAGCAGTTTTACACCAAGAATGCTTCCGTTGAATTGATAATCTATCACACTGCCTTTTTCACTGCTTGTATAATAGCCGCCTTTAGGACGGAAGCCCTTCATTTTTTCATAGTGTTCAATTACCGATAACTCTAATTCCGCATGGGCGTGAAGCTTAGAGGGAAGCGCTGCAACAGACTTTTCCCGTTTAACGTTATCATGGAAACGATCATAAATGGCATTCGCATAAAATCTATAGCCAAGACCATTCGGATGAACCAGATCTTTAGTCAACTGTTTCTCCGTATAACCGGAATTCTTGAATACCGGACGCATATCAACATTCGTTGCACCGTAATGATCGGATAAACGTGCAATCGCGGCAGCAAATTCGTCCTGCTTCAAGGAACTTTCCGTTATCGTAAACAATTCTGCATGAGGGTGAAGGTGTTTTGCTTTTCTGATCAATGCCTCATAGGTCATCGTAAAATCGTCGACACTCATATATTTTCGGTCATTTTCACCAAATACGATGAAAATCAAATCCTTATGTTCATGTTCCCTTCTTTGGGAAAGCTTGAATAGACCCTCAAAAGCAGTGGAGCCGCTTTGGACTACATAATCGCCGTGTAAACGGGAATCATCTTTATCGTTCATTTTATGTTCTAACTGTTTGAACCATGTCAGGCTAGGATTTTCAGCGCCAGATCCCCTGCCGATACTGTCACCGATAACGAGATATTGAATGGGCTGTCCTGACTGGAATTTCTGATAAACATTTACCGAATCATCTGATCCATAGGTTTTAGGAACTTTTTGAAGGATATAGCTGATAAGAAGAATCGTGGCGATTGCAGCGAAAGGGATGAAGGATTTTGCGTTCTTTTTCAATTGTGTTCCCCCGTTTAACCCTTTTATGTATCCATTATAGGAATGGGATAGCTTAAAGAGGCTAAGAATTGTTTTTTTCCTTATTATATCCCAAATTCAACGTAACACAATAAAATAAGAAACGTTTTTTGACATTTTTCTTTGTTATTTTTAGTGGTTCATTCCTGACGGATGAAGCGATGAATTCGAAAGTTTTCCCTAAATCAAGAAAAATGGGCAAATACACAGACCAAGGCGGGCGTATTGACATATGGTAAGGTGTAAAGAGAAATCAGAATTCTAAAAGGAGTGAAACTTTATGTACGGATATGGTGGATTTGGCGGAGGATACGGCTATGGTGGTAACTGCGGCGGTGGCGGTGGATACGGTGGCGGTTGCGGCGGATTTGGATCAGGCTTCGCATTAATCGTTGTCTTGTTCATTCTGTTGATTATCATCGGTGCTTCATTCTGTTGCTAATGGAATAGACTAAAAGACCAGTTGAGAAACTGGTCTTTCTTCATGTTGGAATGACAGGGAAGGGAATGACTCTAAAGAAGGCCGGCCATATATGCACAGACAGGATTCATTGCAGTGCAACCTTTTTAAGCGGCTGGATTTTTCTTTATTGACCATTTCTGCTAAAATAACGACTATGTGATGTAATAAAGGGGGAAATGGAAATGATACCTTCCCGTCTGCAAGCAGGGGATGAAATACGCGTCATTGAGCCTTCGAGAAGCTTGGCGATTGTCAAGGGGGAGCAACGGAGATTGGCTGAAGAAAGATTGACGGAGCTTGGTTTTAAGGTGACATATGGAAAAACGGCTTTGTTTCATGATGACTTTTTTTCGAATTCGATCGAGGATCGAATTGAGGATTTGCATGATGCATTCAGGGATCCGAATGTAAAAGGAATCTTCACAGCCATCGGGGGTTATAATGCCAATCAATTATTACGGTATATCGATTACGATTTGATTGAAAAAAACCCTAAAGTGTTGATGGGATATAGTGATATAACCGCCATTTTATTGGCTATCCACAAAAAAACAGGCTTAACTACATACTCCGGTCCGCATTTTTCTACATTCGGGATGAAGGCCGGGCTTACATACACGATGGAGCACTTCAAAAAGGCCACAATTGAAAGTGACGGCTTCTTTCTAGCACCGAGTGAAACGTGGAGTGATGATTCTTGGCATTTGGAACAGGATGACCGCACCTTCCACCCGAATGACGGGTATATGGTCATCCAGGAAGGGGATGCAACCGGGACTGTCATTGGCGGAAATCTTTGCACGCTCAATTTATTGCAAGGAACAGAGTTCATGCCTTCCCTTAAAGGACGTATCCTGTTCATAGAAGATGACGAAGAAAGTCATCCATTCAGTTTTGACAGGGATTTACAATCATTGCTGCACCAGCCAGATGCAGGCGGAATCAAAGGAATCATCATCGGCCGTTTCCAAAAGGAATCGGGAATGACCGATTATGCGTTGCAGGAAATCATTACAACAAAAAAAGAGCTAAAGGGCATTCCTGTCATCGCAAATGCCAACTTTGGCCATGTTCATCCATTCGTGACGGTACCAAACGGTTCGAAGGCATCCTTGAATGTTAAGAACGGAAAAGCAACGATTCATATTCAATCATGAATTCATATGAATGCGCCGTTCAGAAGTGGACGGTGTTTTAATCTGTTTGGGCCGGCAGAAATATATTTTCGTTTTTGGCGTTTTTTAGGAGGGGAGCGTTTAATCCGCTCTGGAAATTTCCTTGTTTAATAAGCATTATTAGGGAATATGAGTCTAATTGTTCAAATTCTATATTTTTCTGATATAATACTAAGAGATTTAAAATAGAAAAGGTGATTATGTGTTATTAACAATTCAAGCATCCAGTCGTTTAGAAGGGGCTTTGGCCGAGTATAATAAAAAGGGCCGTGTGAGCCATACTTGCTTCGTATGTAACGAAGACACTTCCAATGGGGATGCAAGTAACTTGAACTACTATAAGTTAGGAACTAAAAAGGTTTGTCTTTCTTGCATGAAAGATGTTTTGCGTCATCCATCTTTAAAAGAGTATGAATATGTACATACTTCAGTTATCGATAAAACTGCTTTTTATAAAAATGTGCTGGCTGTTTTAAAGGATGAAAGTTTTTTGGAATCGATTCGTGAACAAAAACTAATACCCGCATTGTAAGAAAAAAGTGTATCTCTCGTGGATACACTTTTTTTGTCGATTTTTTTTGCCAATTCTTCGAAACTAAGAAATTGAGTCCTTTACAGGCTTAAAGCAAATTCCTAGCAAGATTGCCGTACACAGGACATACACTGTATTATACTGCATGTGTTTTTTAGAGAAGGAGAGTGTGGGCTTATGCAGCAGTCTTCATTAATTAAGCCGGTCCTAGGGGGAGCCTACCCGACCATCAGTCATGGTCAAGGCATTTTTTTATATGACAATAAAGGAAAGGATTACCTGGATGCCTCCTCCGGTGCGGTTACTGCCAATATTGGCCATGGTGTTCAGGAAGTCATGGAGGCGATGGTCAAACAGGCTAAACAGGTTTCATTCGTTTATCGGTCACAGTTTACTAGTGAAGCAGCAGAAGAACTTGCCGAGAAAATTGCTGAATTGACAAAGGGGGACCTAACGTATAGCTTTTTTGTGAACAGCGGCTCCGAAGCGACTGAAACTGCTTTGAAAATTGCGATTCAGCATTGGCAGGAAAAAGGAAAGCCACGGAAGCAAAAAGTCATTTCGCGCTGGATGAGCTACCATGGTATTACGATGGGGGCGCTATCGATGTCTGGTCATCCGATTCGCCGGGAACGGTTCACCTCCATGCTTGAATCCTATCCTTCCGTTTCCCCGCCCTATTGTTACAGGTGTCCGCTTCAACTTGATGCACATACGTGCGGGATGGCCTGTGCTTCGGAATTGGAAGCATCGATACGCAGAATTGGCAGTGACAACATAGCGGCCTTCATTGCCGAACCTGTCATCGGTGCTGCGGGAGGGGCCATCGTCCCGCCTGATGGATATTTTCAAAAGCTAAAGAAAATCTGCGAGGAGCATGACATATTATTCATTGCCGATGAAGTCATGACAGGCTTTGGCCGGACCGGTAAGATGCTTGCCTGTGAGCATTGGGATGTTGAACCTGATATCGTTACATTTGGCAAAGGGATGAGCGGGGGATATACCCCGATAGCTGCGGCAGTCATGACCAAAAAAGTGATGGAGCCGATACTGGGGGGATCAAGATCCATCATGGGCGGTCACACGCTTAGTGCGAATCCATTATCGTGTGCCGTTTCGTTGGCCGTCTTGAAATATGTCGAGGAGAATGAACTGGTCGAGAAATCAGCCGATCGTGGGAAAGACCTGAGCAGTGGCCTGAAGAAACTGGCGCGGAAATATTCCTTTATTGGTGATATCCGTGGCAGAGGTTTATTGATTGGCCTCGAATTCGTTCAGGACAAAGTCGCAAAGACCCCATTTTCAAACCCGGCCGATGTGACCCAGGCAATCATTGAATTGGGCATGAAAAATGGTATACTCCTCTATCCTGCAGCAGCAGGCCTTGACGGTGTAACCGGATCGGCGATCATCATTTCCCCGCCGCTGACGATAACGGAAGAAGAATGTGCAGAATTGTTAATGAGAATTGATATAACTTTTCAGCAATTTAATCAAACTTTGGGCAACCTGCCATCCTAACGAGGAAGTGAATCGTCGTGTCTGAAAATACATTTGGGAAAATTTGCCGTTTTGAAGATATTGTCCATCTGTTTAAAGATCACCAGTCGATCCTTTATGGCGGCTTCGGTGGCATAGGGACACCTCCGGGCTTAATCAATCTGATTTTGGAAACAGGCATTAAGCATCTAACCTTGATTGGTAATGATACGGGCTTCCCCGAGATAGGCATCGGAAAACTGGTCACGCAGCGCCGTGCCAAAAAAGTCATCGCCTCCCATATCGGTTCCAATCCCAACGCTGGTTCCCTAATGAACAACGGTGAACTAGAGGTGGAATTCTCCCCGCAAGGGACACTTGCCGAACGCATCAGGGCTGGCGGGATGGGGCTCGGTGGGATACTGACTGATATCGGCATCGATGCCGATATCGTCCGGGACGGCAAGCAGATCATCAACCTCGGTGATGAACGATATTTGGTTGAACCGTCGTTAACGGGGGATATCGCCATCGTATATGCAGAAATGGCAGATTCGTATGGTAATTTAATATTTGATAAAACCGCGCGGAATACGAATCCGCTCGTGGCGATGGCCGGCAAAATCACGATTGTCGAAGCAAAGCATATCGTTCCGCTAGGCTCAATGGATCCCGAGAACATCATTGTACCGGGAGCCTTTGTCGATCATATCATTCCTTCGAAAGGAGTCGATTGGAAGTGGGCTTGGGAACCGAAGATAGAAATCGATTAGCGAAACGTGCTGCAGCTGAAATTAGCAATGGAATGCTGGTCAACTTAGGGATCGGAATGCCATCGCTCGTCCCGAATCATCTCATCCATGCTCATGATGTGATGTTTCATGCAGAAAATGGCCTTGTGGGAATGGGCAGTGCTCCTGACAAGGGAAAAGAAGATGCTCATCTTTGCAATGCCGGTGGACAGCCGATCACCATCAGGGACGGGGCTTCCTACTGCGATAGCACGATAGCATTCGGCATGATACGGCGGGGCTTGGTGGATATCACGATTCTTGGAGCCCTTCAAGTCAGTGAAGCGGGAGACCTTGCCAATTGGATCGTCCCGGGCAGTCGGGTGCCAGGCATGGGCGGTGCCATGGAACTGGCGGCAAAAGCTAAAAAGGTCATCGTCTTGATGGAGCATACGGATAAAACGGGAATGTCTAAAATAGTCGAAACATGTACGTTACCGTTAACGGCCAAAAAATGCGTACATATGATCATCACGGAGCTTGGCGTGTTTTCCGTAACGAAAGCAGGCCTCTTATTGACCGATATATTTGCAGCCGCAAGCATAAGTGAAATCAGGAAAAAGACCGGAGCCTCCTTTACTGTGTCTAATAACATCCATATTTTACAAGAGTGAGAGAGGAGAATGGATATATGTACGAGAACGAAATAAGGACGTGGCTGAAGGATTCACGGACAAAGGCGGTTCAATTGCTGCAAAAGCTGGTCCAGGAACCGAGCAGGAGAGGGCAGGAAGGGAGTGCACAAGCCATAGTCGTCGAGAAGTGCAGACAACTTGGGCTTGAAATAGACTTGTGGGAAATCGGGGATGAGCAATTGCGGAATCATCCTCATTTTTATTGTGATCGCAAGGATTTTAAAGGAAATCCGAATCTTGTCGCGATAAAAAGAGGAACCGGCAGCGGGAAGTCGATTATTTTGAACGGTCATATTGATGTAGTCCCAGAAGGTGATCATTCAGCATGGCAAGACGAACCGTATAGCGGCAGATTAATGGACGGAAAAGTATTCGGAAGGGGAACGACCGATATGAAAGGCGGCAATGTTTCCTTATTGCTGGCGATTGAAGCGATTGTCGAGTCAGGTATCCAATTGAAGGGAGACGTGATTTTTCAGAGTGTGATTGAAGAGGAAAGCGGGGGTGCAGGGACGCTAGCCGCGGTCATGCGCGGATACAAAGCGGATGGGGCGATCATCCCGGAACCTACCAATATGAAACTATTTCCGCTGCAGCAGGGATCGATGTGGTTTCGGCTGATCGTAACAGGAAAGTCTGCGCATGGAGGCACAAGGTACGAAGGAGTTAGTGCCATTGATAAAGCAGTGGTCGTCATGAAGGAAATCAAGCAGCTTGAACAAGTTCGGAACGAACCACTCCGTCATTCGCTTTATAAAAATGTCCCCATCCCGGTTCCGATCAACATAGGAAGCCTGACAAGCGGCAATTGGCCATCTTCCGTGCCCGATACAGCCGTTCTTGAGGGACGATTCGGCATTGCCCCTACAGAAACCATGGAGGAGGCACAGAGGTCGCTGATCCAATTGATCGAAGCCATGAATGAACGTGATGAATGGTTCAAGGAAAAGCCGATTACATTGGAATGGTTTGGCGCCAGGTGGCTGCCTGGCAGTCTCGAAACGGACCATCCACTAATGAAAACGATTGGAACGTATTATGAAAAGGTGAAGGGAAAAGAGCCGGTTGTCGAAGCATCTCCTTGGGCGACGGATGGAGGCTATCTGTCAACGGTGGGTTCGACCCCCGTCGTCGTGTTTGGACCGGGAGAAACGAAGCTGGCCCACGACGCCAACGAATATATAGAAGTGGATAAAATGATGCAGGCTGCGGAAATCATCGCCTTGACCATTATCGATTGGTGTGAGGCCGAGCAGATTTAATCATTTTCCGAGGGGTCTGATTCCAATAAGGGTCAGGCCTTTTGTTACAATGGTAACTGGGTGTGAAAGGAGCGGGAAGAATGGAAACGGGAATCATTGAAAAACAAATTAAAAAGCAACGCTGCACCATTCATTTGACGATCGACCACTTTAATAAGCGAGTAAGGGTGGAGGATTATCTCGGTCATTTTCAAGAATGCATCGAGGAAACTTTAAAGGCGGCCGCCGACATGGCAGCAGAGAAAATCATTTTCAAGACACGCAAAGAAAACCTTCAGGAGTTGCTCTCCCGGGGCTTCTTATACGAAGGCAGCATCGATAGGTTCTTTTTGGGAAGCGACTGCTTCTTCCTTGTCAAATATACTAGGAATGAACGGCGAAACAGTGACGAATGGGAGAACGAAGATCGAATCCTCACCGATGTTTTGAACCTGCCGAGTAAAGCGGGACGGGATGAACCGCCGTCCGCTTATCAGGTTCGCAAAGCGGAGCTAGCGGATGCCAAACAGCTTGCACAGTTATATGGCGAGGTTTTCGAGGTATATCCAACACCGATGAATGATCCGGCATATGTGAAAAAATGCATCGAAAACGGAACGGTTTTTTATATCTATCTTCACGAAGGGAAACTTGTCAGTGCCGCTTCAGCCGAAATTGATGCTTTTTACCATAATGCAGAAATCACCGATTGTGCGACATTGCCGGAACATCGGCAGTTCGGGCTGATGAAGCATCTGATTGCCTATATCGAAGACTATCTCATTTCACATGAAATTTATTGCATCTATTCGATTGCCAGATCGCTCTCATTCGGGATGAATGCTGCATTGCATCAGCATGGGTATTCATATCGGGGGCGCTTGGCCAATAATTGTTACATCTTCGATAAACTAGAAGACATGAATCTGTGGGTGAAAAATTATACATGATT
The DNA here is from genome assembly GCF_002803435.1 of Bacillus sp. mrc49. Taxonomy (NCBI): domain Bacteria; kingdom Bacillati; phylum Bacillota; class Bacilli; order Caryophanales; family Bacillaceae; genus Bacillus; species Bacillus sp. mrc49. The sequence goes on from NZ_PHNG01000688.1 coordinate 345,547, forward strand.
GCTCAATTTTAAGCGGATCATGGCAAGTTTTCGGCATTTCCTCATATACATATAGCAAGTATGAACTTGAGGAGGGGTATGTTGCCGGGTGAATCATTTAATACACGCGAGGTACTGGAAGCAATTTTGGATACCATTGATGAAGGGATTCATGTGATCGATCCAAAAGGGCTGACCATCTTCTATAATGGGGTTGCAGCCAACCACGACGGAATGAAAAGAAGTGAAGTGCTGGGGAAACCATTGCTGGAGGCCTTTCCTTCATTGAATCATAAATCATCCACATTACTTCGGGTCATCAAATCGGAAAAACCTATCTACAACTATAATCAGTCCTATGTAAATGCACATGGGCGAATCATTGAAACGCTTAATACGACCCTTCCGATAAATGTTGATGGGGTCATCGTAGGTGCCATTGAAATCGCAAAGGATTACTCAAGTTTAAAGCAATTATCGGAAAGGCTAGCGGACCTGGAAAGCTCGCTCAAGACAAGTAAGAATCCTGAAAAGAAACCGGAGCTCGGCCATTTGCATCGTTTCTCGGAAATTTTAACGAGTGATCAACAGTTCAAAAGCTTGATATCAAAAGGAAAGCGGGCTGCCCGTTCCTCTTCATCGGTTTTGGTTTATGGAGAGAGCGGTGTAGGAAAAGAGCTTTTTGTCCAAAGCATCCATCGCGAATCCAGCCGGGGAATGGAGCCCTTCATTGCCCAAAACTGTGCGGCATTACCAGGGGAGCTTTTGGAATCGCTCTTATTCGGTACGGCTAAAGGAAGTTACACAGGAGCTTTGGAGCGCAAGGGATTATTTGAATTGGCGCATGGCGGGACTTTGTTTCTGGATGAATTGCAGTCGATGCCGATAGACTTGCAGGCAAAGCTATTGCGCGTGCTGGAAGATGGATCCATCAGGAGGATAGGAGGCGCAGGAAGCGTACAGGTGGATGTCAGGGTCATGGCAGCGATCAATATCGATCCCAAAAAGGCCGTTTCGGAAAACAAACTTAGACCGGATTTATTTTACAGGTTGAACGTATTGAGTTACGAGCTTCCTCCGCTAAGGGAGAGAGCGAAAGATATCGAGCTTTTGACGGAGCATTTCATATCCATGAATAATAGGAAATTAGGAATCGACATTAAAGGCGTCGATGAGGAGACAGGGCTTTTTTTTCAGCACTATCAATGGCCAGGCAATGTTAGGGAGCTGAAACATACGATTGAATTCATGATGAACCATACTGAGCAGGAAATTTTGATTCTCGAAGATTTGCCCCAGTTGTTAAAGAAACAATCATCTTCACCTCAAGAGGTCCTTCCGCTTCGGGAGGCAATGCTTGAGATGGAAACTAAATTGATTACCGATGCTCTTCTTCAAACAAAGGGGAATGTTTTTCAAGCATCGAAGCTATTGCAGATTCCTCGGCAGACGCTGCAATATAAAATCAGGAAACATATTTGAATGCAAAAAATCCGGATGCAATCGCTGCAGTCCGGATTTTTTTATGGGTAATGGAAATTTCCGGGTCATTTTGGCACCTCTCTTGCATTTAATACTACTATCTTAACTCAGGAGGTATGACCATGTTATTTGACTTATATAAGCCAGAGCGTAACTGGAAAGATATAGAGCTATGGAAAGATGTAACCGAAGAACAATGGAACAACTGGCTGTGGCAGCTTACGAATACGATCCGCACCGTCGATGATTTGAAGAAAGTGATCGATCTCACTCCAGATGAGGAGGAAGGGGTAAGGATTTCCACTAAAACCATTCCGCTGAACATTACGCCATATTATGCCTCGTTAATGAATAAAGATGATCCGCGCTGCCCAATAAGAATGCAATCGGTCCCGATTTCGGAGGAAATGCATAAAACCAAATACGACATGGAAGATCCCTTGCATGAAGACGAGGACTCTCCTGTGCCCGGTTTGACCCATAGATATCCTGATCGCGTCCTTTTCCTGGTGACGAATCAATGCTCCATGTACTGCCGGTATTGTACAAGAAGACGCTTTTCCGGACAAATCGGCATGGGCGTGCCCAAAAAACAATTAGATGCGGCAATCGGCTATATACGCGATACACCAGCTGTACGGGATGTGCTTATATCCGGCGGGGACGGGTTGCTTATCAATGACACGATCCTGGAATATATCCTCAAAAACTTAAGAGACATCCCTCATGTTGAAATAATCAGGATCGGTACCCGTGCCCCTGTCGTCTTTCCTCAAAGAATCACTGAGAATTTATGTACCATTTTAAAAAAGTATCATCCTGTATGGCTGAACACCCACTTCAACACTTCAATCGAAATTACCGAAGAGTCGAAAAAAGCGTGTGAGATGCTTGCCGATGCAGGTGTCCCTGTAGGCAATCAGGCCGTCATTTTGGCAGGGATAAATGACAGTGTCGCCATCATGAAGAAGCTGATGCATGATCTTGTCAAGATTCGTGTCCGTCCGTACTATATTTATCAATGTGATCTTTCGGAAGGAATCGGGCACTTCCGGGCACCCATATCAAAAGGGATTGAAATCATTGAAGGTCTGCGTGGTCACACTTCTGGGTATGCCGTGCCTACATTCGTCGTCGATGCGCCAGGAGGGGGAGGGAAAATCACGCTTCAGCCGAATTATATCCTCTCGCAATCTCCAACGAAAACGGTTCTGCGCAATTTTGAGGGCGTGATAACCACCTATCCAGAACCTGAGCAGTATACACCTGGTTTGGCAGACGACTACTTCAAAGGAGTTTATCCGGATATGGAAGAAAAACGGTCAGATATTGGTGTATCCGGTTTAATGAACGACCAGCAATTCAATTTAGTTCCTGAAGGGCTGAAGCGAATGAATCGAAGGGAAAACTATGTCACAAATCCAGAGCACGCATCATTGAAAAACCAGCGGGAAAAGCGGGACCTGTTAAAGGAAAAGAAATTCCAGGCACAGCAAAAAAAGGACACACCAAAAGGGGATGAATAACATGGAGACATGTCCGTGGTGCGAGAAGGGAAAGCTGGCGGCGATAAATGGAACCGTATACTGGGAATTGCCCGATGGCACGAGAGCGATAGAAATAACCGAAACGCCTTCTTCCCATTGTGAGCATTGCGATGCACTTTTTCAAAATGATGAAATTGTCAAGGAAATTGAAGATCAACTATTCCTGATCGATTCGAAGCAGCTTGAAAAACAGACAAAATACAGCGAGTTAATGAGCATGAAAAGGCTACTGAAACGCAACTACTTTGACTTTTCGTAAAGACGGTTGAATATCCATGCGGGAAAAAACCTCCATTTATGGCGGAACGAGTGTTCCTCACTCATTTCATCATGAATGAGGGGTTTTTTCCAATTCCCTTTCATTACCCCCTAAGCGAAAGCGATCCTTACCATACTTCCATCGAATCTTTCATCAAGATTTGAAGAAGATAAGACCTATAGGCGTCTGCAAATGAGTGACGGCCTCTTTGATTACGTGTGAATACCGTTACTTGTCCATGAACATCATGAAAGAAAATCGTAAGGCACTCCAAAAGAGTGGACGGAAGGGGAAGATTCCGATATATTTAAGCAGAAATCATCGTTTTTTAGGGGGGGCTCGACACAATGAGACCATTTTATTTATATTTAATGAAGTTTCGACAGCCGAAGGAAGTGGATGCCATTACTACATTTGCAAATCATGCTTATGAGGATCACGGCTTTCCGAAACATTCGACAGATTATAATGAAGTGAGCAGTTATTTGGAATTGAATGCGGACTATCTCGAAAGTATGACGGTATTTGATCAGGCGTGGGAAAAATATGTCCAAATTGAAGAAGGACTCCTGCAGGGAGATCAGGAATAGGGAGGAACCGAAGGATGCTTAAAAGCCTTCAAACCCGTATTTTGCTTTATTCCTTACTGATTGCAAGCGCACCTGTCCTGATCTTGGGAGCCATTTCCTATGAATCACAGCGGTCACTGCTGGAAAAAGAAGCGAATAATGCCTTGAATGCAGGCTCACTGAATATTGTCAATGAAACATATAGCTATTTGAACGAACGGATCAGTGATGTGAAGCTGATGAGCACAAATTCGGTCATCATCGATCCTCGTTCACCAAGAGAAGACAAGTCGGCTGAACTTAAGAAGTTCATTGAAGCAAAAGGGAATTATTATGGAGTGTTATATCTGGACTTGGATGGTAATGTAACGGTTGATACATCCAATAAATTGATCGGAGATAATCTCGCCAAGAGAATCTGGTTTAAAGAGGCCATGGAGGGTCATGAATTCCTTTCGGATGTGTATAGCACCCGGTCATACCCGGAGCCGGTAATCACCTTGAGCGCCCCGGTGCATGATCTTACAGGGAAATTGATCGGTGTCGTGTCTCCGGCCTTCAGATTGGAAGTGCTTTGGGAGATGATGGAGAAAAAGGCTAACGAGGTTAGCGATAAATACCCTGTGGATTTCTTCATGATGAACCAAGAAGGAATCATGATTTCCAAAAAAGATCCGCATGGTGTGCTTCAGGATTCTGCTTTGAATGAAATGGGCTTAACTAAAGGAAAACTGTTGGAAGCTTCGTTATCCGATAAACTGTACAGTGCAGAGAATGGAGAGAAAATCTATTCCATTCAGCCTGTCCATGCGGGGGCACAGACGGAGAATCGATGGTTTGTAGTGGTAGGGGCAGATAAGAAGCAGGTGTTTCAGCCTTTGAATGACCTATTGACACGCTATTTAACGATTTATAGCATCGTGCTTGTATCGATCATCCTTGCCGTCTATCTTCTTACGAAATCGATTGTCAGGCCCGTCCGCGATCTCGTCGAAGCGACAGAGGATTTTATAGATGGAAAGGAATTCGTCACTTCCGATAATAAAAGCTTCGAGGAAATGGAAAAATTGAACGTGGCCTTCTTGAGAATGATGGAGACGATTCAAGATCGCGAAAAGGAAATCGTCCGGACTGAAAAGTTAAAGTATGTTGGGCAGCTTGCTGCAGGTGTTGCTCATGAAATCAGGAATCCGCTGACGACAATCAAGGGTTTTTTTCAACTTTTGAAGAGTCAGGATCATGACAAAACATTGATAGAAAAGTATAGTGACATCATGCTCCTTGAAGTGGACCGGGTCAATATCTTTGTAGGTCAGCTTTTGGATTTGGCCAAACCGCATCAATTGGAATGGGAGAAGCTGAATCTTAGGGATTTCCTTAATGACATACTGGATACCTATATTCCATCAATTCCGAGTTCTCATGTAGAAATAATTAATGAAGTAGCAGAATCAGTCTTTGTTTACACAGACAGAAACCGACTTAGACAGGTTATCTTGAATGTGCTGAATAATTCCAGTGAAGCCATTGGTTCAAGGGGACGGATTGAATTACAACAAACCGCCGGGTCCCAGTCCGTGAAATTGATGGTGAGGGATGATGGAAAAGGGATCAGTCCCGAGAATTTAAAAAATATCGGCATGCCCTTTTACACGACTAAGCCTGATGGAAACGGCTTAGGGGTTGCGACGTGCATTCAAATCATGGAGGAATTGAAAGGGAAATTCTTGATTGAAAGCACCTGCCCCGAAGGAACGAAAGTGACCCTCATCATTCCCACTACCAACCGTTTCATTAAATGAGACGGCAGGTTATATACAAAAAGGGCCCGGAATGATACATCCCGTGCCCTTTTTGCTCAAAGGTAAGCGCATTGATCTCCAAGGACCTTTATTTCAAAAAAATTTTAGGTCCATTCCATCATTCCAAACCGATGGCTGCAAAGTGGGACGGTGAAATCCCCTGAATGCAGTCCAACGAATCCCATCCTTCTCCATTGCATCTGTGCATCTGCGGATGCAAAATGACGCCGATCATCCGCTTTTTCCATCTGCATCTGTTTAATCAAGGTAAAATAAATCCTATTTGACTGTGAAAAGGGAATGGGAACGAAAGGGAGACCGTAAAGCTTGGAGTCGCAGAGGAAGGATCATCCGCAAAAAAAAGCGAGTGCCTTTAGCGAAATCACCGGATCGAATGCTGCCAGGCATTTCAAAAACGATCGGTCCCTTAATGAAGGAGTGATAAATTACACAGCTAAATGAGCAAAGCGCCCCCCCTTTTCCATTAACCTCCCTGTTTGTTTATGCATATAATTTACTAATCAAACGATAAGGACCATATTGGGGGATGTCTCTTATGGGCAAAAAAAAACAGCCGAAATTTAAATTAGGCGATACAGTCGTAATTACAATGTATGGGACAGTCGGGAATATAACCGATATAAAATTTCTCGATGGTGCTTATGTGTATGAAGTGAACTATAGTGAAGGCCTTTACATCGAAAAAACATTGCAATCGATAAATGAATATGAAGGAGAAATCCTTTATCAAAAGGAACAAATCAATATTGAATATAAATTTTTATTAGGTGACTTAGTCCAGGTAGATGGATATGAACAAGACTATTTCAAGATTATCGGCTATCGAACGGAAATTTGGCGCTATAAGGAAAATGCCTGGGAAGATGTCATCTATGAATTATCAAGAATCTCAGACAGTGAATGGCTTGAAGCGCATGAGGAAGAATTGACTTTAATTGCCGATGCGAAGCGTGCAGATGGGATTATTCAAAAATTAGGGCTGCTCCTTTCTAAAAAGAATAATGAGCTTGCTATCATTGCTAAACAAAACAACCCTGGTAAAGGTGAGCGAGATATGACAATGACAAAAAATGAAAAAAAGGAAATGATTGATGGACTTTTGGATTTATACAATGATTACTGTAAGCTCTATGAGCATTTTGGCGATGATGAATATCGTCATATCATGAAAATCGCCCTTGCTAAAATTGAAAAGGCGGCAGAGGAAATATATCCAGATCATAAGAAGAAGCAAACGAAGTGAAGGTTTCCAAGCTTCTATAGGGAACCGTGCCTTGCGCTATAAAAGCTTCATAATGTCCAAGAAAAAAAGCTGGCTTTTCCTGTGAATGGTCATAATGGAATCCCTAACTGGAATATTTGTCTCTATCCATTCATACACCTTTAATTAAGGGGGCGATGATTTGCGAGAAATTGAGGTTTTTATTGATACAGAAGAGATAGCTGAATTCTTTTTTCAAGAATTGATCAGAAGGGGCTATCTTCCGACAGAAGCTGAAGTTGAAGATCTTGCTGACATCACATTCGAATATCTTCTAGAGAAATGCATAATTGATGAAGAAGTCGATGAGTAGACTGTCATTAGACGGTCAGCAGCTTCCTTTCCCTTAATTAATAAACTTTCTAAAGACGGCGGACATCCGCCGTTTTGTTTGCAGTGAATGAGCTGGATTCGACAAGCCTTGATCCTGTTTGGAAGTCTCTTTAACTTTTCAGGCAATTGAATAAGGTTCAATTTTCCTAACTTGTGGTTGATATGGTATAGTAGTTTTTGAATATGATTTCAACCACAAGTTAAGGAGGACATAGTTAAATGAGCGTACATATTGGTGCAAAAGAAAATGAAATTGCAGAAACGGTCTTACTTCCTGGGGACCCATTGCGTGCAAAATACATTGCTGAAACATTTTTAGAGGAAGCCAAGCTTTACAATGAAGTACGCAACATGTTTGGATATACAGGTACTTATAAAGGAAAACGCATTTCTGTCCAAGGTACTGGTATGGGAGTTCCGTCGATTTCCATTTATGTAAACGAATTGATGAATAGCTACAATGTCCAGAAGCTGATTCGCGTAGGCACTGCCGGGGCCATCCAAAAAGATGTAAAAGTCAGGGATGTTATTCTTGCAATGAGCGCTTCAACCGACTCGCAAATGAACCGTATGACGTTTGGCGGAGTCGACTTTGCCCCGACGGCTGATTTTGATTTGTTAAGGAAGGCATATGAAGCAGGAACGGCAAAAGGCTTGGAATTGAAGGTTGGCAATGTGTTTACGGCCGATCAATTTTATAATGATAATAGTGATTTGGAAAAATGGGCAAAATACCAAATATTAGCGATAGAAATGGAGTCAGCTGCCTTATATACCCTTGCAGCTAAGTTTGGGCGTCAAGCTTTATCGGTATTGACCATTTCCGACCATATCTTAACTGGCGAGGAAACGTCGTCTGAAGAACGTCAGTCAACATTTAACGAGATGGTCGAGGTGGCCCTGGAAGCAGCTATACAAGACTGATAATTGAGTATGAAGGTCCCCCGGCAGGTGGCCAGGAATAAATGTTGCCGTATATATGTGCTGGCTTTGCTATGGTCGCGTTTATTCCTTGCTACCCGCATGAAAGGATATCCCCTGCCTGTACATCGGAGGGACATAAGATAATACATAAAATTTAAATTGTTATTTTTGATAACTATTATTTTTCGATTGGCTTCAAAGCTGATAAAATGGAAACAAATCGTTTTATATTTGTCATGA